>JAZRGS010000001.1:0-1828 GCA_045644305.1 Eubacteriales bacterium
ATTGCCGATAGGGGTAGGTACGATATAAAGTGTTCCTGCCATAATTAAACTTTCTTTGCCTTCTTGCGGTGCTTGAGCATACGAAGCTTCATATAAACCTTGGGAAGGTGGTCTACAAGGAAGTTTTTAAGTCCGTTACGAACCTTTGCATAGCCGTCGTGAAGCTTAACGAGAAGCTTATAGGGAACGTGCTTGCCGGTTGCACGGTGGTCGAGCCATTTTTCATAAGGCTTTCCGAGCCACTTGGGCATTGCGTATGCCCACTTGTATCTTCTTACGAAGTGAGAGAAATATGCTTGCAAATACAAAACCTCGTGCTCGGGGAATTGAGGCTGAACGAGCGGCACGCGCGCATCGGGCGAAACACCGCCCTCGGGGATAAATCCGCCTTCCTTTGCGATATCGTAAAGCTTTGTGCCGGGATAGGGATAGAATATATTGGGGATAACGCGGTCTGCGCCCGCCTTTGCATTGAGCTTGATAGTTTTAAGCGCGCGGTGCTTGTCCTCGTAGGGAAGACCGATTATGTTATAGGTGAGCTGAGCGATACCGTGCTTGTGGAACCACTTGCTGCAGTTGATAATCATTTCGTCGGTCATATAGCGCTTGAGGTACTTAAAGCGCATTTCCTGATCGCCGCTTTCGAGACCCATATCGATGGTATAACAGCCCGCCTCCTTCAACAGACGTACCGATTCCTCGGTAAGGATGTCAAAGCGGATGTTGCCCGTGAAGGGAAGGTGGATTTCCTTGGTGTAGAGCGCCAAAAATTCCTCGGTCCAATCGGGCATCATATTGAAAATAGCGTCACGGAAGTTGATAACCTTAATCTGAGGATGCTTTTCGAGAAGCGTCTTGAGATAAAGGATACCGTTTTGGGGCGAACGGAAACGCGAATAAATCTTCTTGTTGGGGTAAACGTTTCTGAACTGCGAGTTACCGCAATAGGTACAGTTATATCTGCATCCGCGGCTCATCATAACGATAGCGGTACCAACCTTAACGCTGTCGAGGTTGTCGTAATCGAAAAGATCAAAGTCGGGGATGGGAAGTCTGTCAAGATCGGCAAAGAGGGGAGCAACGGGGTTCTTTTTAATGCTTCCGTCGGGCATTCTGAACCACATCGAAAGAATGTTGGTATAATCCTCGCCTGCGCTCATCTTATCTGCAAGCTCAAGCGCCTGATATTCGCCGTCACCGATGGTCAATGCATCGAGCTCGTCAAGCGCAATAACCTCCTCGGGTGCGAGTGTGCAGTGATAGCTTCCCGCGGTAATAAGAACGTCGGGGTAAACCTCTCTTGTCCATTTAATATAAAGCTGGCTGTCGGGGAATGCGGTAGTACGGATCGAAAAGCCGATAATATCGAATTCGCCCAAGGCCTTAAGCTTTTCCTTGAATTCCTGCTCGTTGTGGAGATAGAGAAGGTGCATAAGCTTAACGTCGTGACCGCCCTGCTTCATAACCGCAGAGATGGATGCCAAGCCTTCGCTGTAGTTACCGCCGGTAAGCTTGCCTGTAAGCTCGCGATCGGTATAGTCGGGGTAAACAAGCAACATTCTTGCTTTTCTGCCGTTGAGATTTTTAAGTTCCATAGTCTTTATTTCACACGTATATTTATCCGTGGCCTTTCATCATTCGTTTTAATCCTTTGCGTCGAACCAGCTTTTGCCCGTTCCAACGTCTACCTGCAAGGGCACCTTAAGGTCTGCCGCGCCCTGCATCGCCTCGCGCAGGATCGCCTCTGCCTTTTCTGCCTCTTCGATAGGAGCTTCGATTATAAGCTCGTCGTGTATCTGCAATATAAGACGCGCTTTTAATCCTGCCT
>JAZRGS010000002.1:0-2939 GCA_045644305.1 Eubacteriales bacterium
AGATCGGTCACGGCGCATTGGCAGAGCGTTCGCTCGTTCCCGTGCTTCCTTCCGTTGAAGAATTCCCCTACGCTATCCGTTTGGTAAGCGAAGTTGTTTCCTCCAACGGCTCTACCTCGCAGGCATCGGTTTGCGGCTCTACCCTTGCGCTTATGGACGCAGGCGTTCCCATCAAGGCTCCCGTTGCAGGTATCTCCTGCGGTCTTATCACCGAAGGCGAAAACTGGGACACCATGATCGACATCCAAGGTCTCGAAGACTTCTTCGGCGACATGGACTTCAAGGTTGCAGGTACCAAGAAGGGTATCACCAGCATCCAGATGGACCTTAAGATCGACGGTCTTACTCCCGAAATCATCAAGCAGGCGCTCACCACCACCCACGCCGGCAGAAATTATATCCTTGACGAAATCATCACTCCCTGCATCTCCGAACCGAGAGAAGACGTTTCGAAGTACGCTCCCAAGATGATCTCCACCAAGATCGACCCCGAAAAGATCCGCGAGGTTATCGGCTCGGGCGGTAAGGTTATCCAGAAGATCTGCGCTGACACCGATTCCAAGATCGACATCGAGGACGACGGTTCCGTATTCATCGCGGCTGTCAACAAGGACAACGCGTACAAGGCTCTTAAGATCATCGAAGCTATCGCTAAGGATCCCGAGCCCGGCGAAATCTTCTACGGCACCATTACAAGAATCATGAACTTCGGCGCGTTCGTTGAAATCGCTCCCGGCAAGGAAGGTCTCGTTCACATTTCCCAGCTCGACAAGAAGCGCGTTGCTAAGGTTGAAGACGTCGTTTCCATCGGCGACACCATCAAGGTAATCGTTTCCGAAATCGACGAAAAGGGCCGTCTTAACCTCTCCCGCAAGGACGCTCTCGACGTTGTAGAGGACATCTAAGTCGCTTGCGCTCCCGACACAAAGCGGCAAGCGCTTTGGTCGATTCTTTGTGAGCGTCGGTCACTCGCGTAGCATTTGTGCGCGCCTTCGGCTTGTCCAAATGCTCGACGCTCTAAGGTATAAAAATCCACGCGCATGTCGCGGATTTTTATAGGAATTTAATCAATTGTATTTTTTACGAGAGAGAGGATTTTTTAGTCACCCCAAAAATCTTATGATTTTCGGGGACCCCGATATCCCCTCTCTCGCGCTCTTTTCCCAAAAACTTTTAAAATAAATACAAAAAAATTCTTGTGCTCTTAAGTTTGGTTGACCTGACTTTAGGGCACTTTTTATTTTTAATCCATTTTGAAAGGTTTTGCGGGGGTTTAAGGGGGGAGCTTTTGTAAAGCCTCCCCTTGAAATAATCAAACAAACGTGATATAATGAACCGAATTCAGGTATAATACAATCCAAACAACATTAATCCTCACCCGACAAAATTAAAGGAGCAAGGAACATGAAAAGATTTTTGGCGGTTTTACTGCTGATTTTGTTATCTTTAACGTTATTAACCGCATGCAAGGACAAAAACGAAAAAGACCATTCAAGCACCGAAGATTCAACACAAGCGGAAGATAACCCCTTTTTAAATTGGCAATTTTAAGGTATATAAAACAGCATCGAAAAGTCTGTACGGTTTGTGCAGACTTTTTATTTTGCACTTCTTTTTAGGGGAGAGCGGGAGAGGGGGGGCTTTTTGTTAAAAAGCCGCTCTCGCAAAAACTTCCGCAAAAACTTTATTGCAAAAAGATTTTTCTCGTGATATAATAAATTTGTGATAAAAAAACCGAGGAATTTTCGGTTCTTGCTCGTATAAATAAGTGAAAGCAATTCAAGGAGGGTAAAATCATGAAAAGACTGACCGCGTTATTACTTGTTATGCTCACAATCTTCACTGCGTTGAACGCAAGCGCGCTTGTGCCGACCGAGACCGCCCCAGGCATTTGGTTCGAAGCGAAGGTACACGACGGGTATTACTCCTACTTCGATTACGAATATCTCGAATCGATTGGCGTAACCGATTCGCGTTACGGCACGGGATGCATTCCCTACCTGATCGAATCGTGGGAGGAATACGACAAGATCTTTCCCTGCAGCTGTGAAACAGACTGCGAATGCGGTTGCCGCAAGGCACTAATCCCCGAATATTTCGAGTGCGACTGCGTCCCCGTTCGTGACGAAAGCTTTTACGACACACACGTGACCGTGATAATCTACGCGTCTGCACCGACCCTCTCGCACGTTTACACCGTCGACAGCGTCGAGATAGGCACAATCGGCGAGCCGATAATCAATTACACCTGCGTTCGTCCTTCGGGTGGAGCCCCCGACGCAGTACAGCTTGACGTTATCGCCGTAACGCTCAAAAGGGCTGATTTCGCCTGCATCGAAGAAGCCACTTTTGTTCCCACGATAATATACGACGACGGAATCGAATTCGAGCCGTTTGTTTTCGAAGCCTTCTTCGGAGAAGCGTTTTACGACAAACACGACTGGAGCGACGTTGTGTACGGTCGCAGGATGACCCCTCAGCTCGTGACAAGCGCCGAACAGCTTAATGCGGTTATCGGCGAGGTGGAGAAAAGCGAAGAGCTGAACAAATTCGCGCAGGAGCTTACTGATAATTACTTTGACGAGCACGCGTTGATCGTGCAATTCACCGCCGCATCCAGCGGTCCGACCGACTATCTCGTCACGCACGTCACCGTAAACGACAGCGAGCTCTGCCTCGGCTACACCTACAACACAAACGGCCCGCAGGACGCTATCGAAGAGCACGTGATCGTGGTTGAGGTCGCCAAGTCCGACGTTGAAGACGTCGCCTACCTCTACCCCGGATTTGAAGCTTCTCTTGATAGGGTAGCGGACGTCGACGGGAACGGCTACGTCGAGCCATACGATTACATCTACGCGAAGCGCCACTATTTCGGCACGCTCACGCTCGACGATGAAATGCGCTCGCGCGCGGACGTGAACTACGACGGAATGGTC
>JAZRGS010000003.1:0-1636 GCA_045644305.1 Eubacteriales bacterium
CCCTATTCCTCGCTTCCTCCGCGAAGCACCGTCGGCGGCAACCTTTCCGAGCCGGTCTCGGTACACAATATCGTCCCGAAGGAGCAGGTGAAGGATTACGTTCTTGAATTGATGGAAAAATGCGGCTTGCGTGATTACTATTACGAGCGCTATCCCCACGAATTTTCGGGCGGACAAAGACAAAGAATCTGCATCGCACGTGCGCTTTCGGTTAATCCGAAGCTTGTTGTCTGCGACGAGCCTGTTTCTGCGCTCGACGTTTCGATTCAGGCACAGATAATCAACCTTTTAAAGCAATTACAGCGCGATATGGGGCTTACTTATCTGTTTATTTCTCACGATTTGTCGGTTGTTAAGTTCATCTCCGATAAAATCGGTGTAATGTATCTCGGCTCGATGGTCGAATACGGCACTAAGGAAGAAATTTTTGCCCATCCGCTTCACCCTTATACTCAAGCGCTTTTCTCGGCAATACCCCAGCCCGACCCCGATATCAAAATGAATCGAATCGTATTAAAGGGCGATATCCCGTCCCCCGCAAATCCCCCGAAGGGCTGTCGCTTCCATACGCGTTGCCCTTATGCTAAGGATATTTGCAAGGAGCAGGCACCGGTTTATAAGGATTACGGAAACGGACATTGCGCGGCTTGCCACCTGTTGGATTGATCCGAAAGGAAACGAAAATGAAAAAGAAGGAAAAAAAAGAAAAGATAACCTATATCGACGACGGAAGAACGATAGCGGATATGTCGAATGTTCATTCGGGCGCAAAATGGACCAAGCAGGGAACCAGCTCGAGCGTATCGGATATAATGAAAACCTATTGGAACGCAACTAAAATGATGTTCAAGCCGACGTTAATCGCGGTCGGATTTTTAATGGCGGTATTCGGAATCGCTTCTTTGATCTTTCTTTTGGCAAAATAAAGCAAATAAATATTACCCTTGGAGGCAATATGAAGCTATTTAAAAACAAACAAATCATTCGCGTGCTTGCACTGCTGGTTTCGGTGCTTATGCTCGTGCCCTTCTTCGCGGCGTGCAACGGAAACGGCGACGACGTCTCCGATGCAGACTCGCAAGCGGGCGAAACCGGCGTTTACTCGGTCTATCTTTCCACAATAGGCGGTATGCCTTTGTCGGAGGTTGACGTTTATATTTATAAGGATGCCGAAAAGACAGACCTTGTAGATGCGTCAAAGACCAATTCCGAAGGCTCTGTGACCTTCAATTTGGAAAAGGGAATCGACTATGCAATCGATATTCCTCAACCCCCGAAGGGATATTCGGTCGATTCGAGCTACCGCTTCAACGGCGATTCTGCTACTATCAAGCTTAATTCCTCGCTTATCACCGATGAGGAGCTTTCCGCCGCTACAATCGGAGTAGGCGACGTCATGTACGATTTTACCGTAATGACAGCCGACGGTAACGAAATCACCCTTTCCGAAATCCTTAAAACCAAAAAGCTTGTTGTCCTCAACTTCTGGTACACGACCTGCTCGTGGTGCTTGGAGGAGTTCCCGATAATGAACGAGGTTTACGAGGATTATAAGGACGACATCGAAATTATCGCGCTCGACCCGATGGATGATATCGCATCGGTAAAGACCTTCCAAGTCGGAGGCCAAGCGGTC
>JAZRGS010000004.1:0-24468 GCA_045644305.1 Eubacteriales bacterium
GGAAAGCTCTGTAATCAGAGGAGGGTGAATTGGCGATTCGGATGGGACTCGAACCCACGTCCTCCGCCGTGACAGGGCGGCATTCTAACCAACTGAACTACCGAACCATTTTGGCCTCGCGTCAGCGCGCTTGATTATAATAGCACATCTTTTTCCAAAATGCAATACCTTTTTCGAAATTTTTTTAATTTTTTTTATTTTTATTTTCGCGAGGCGCGTAACGCGCCTTTTTAGTTTCGCGATGTACCATACAACAGATTTATTCCCCTCTCCCCGCGAGACGCGTAACGCGTCTTTTTAGTTTCGCGATGTACCATGCAACAGACTTGTTAACTTCTCCCCGCGAGGCATTTCGGCAGTTTGGGAGCCTCAACAAGGCTTCATTGACTTGTTTATCCCCTTAAAGTTTCACCTTTTTGCAATTCCCGCCAACAGCTCACCGAGAAATTACCACCCTCCCCTCTCATCAAATATAAAAGGGAGCTTAACAAAAGCTCCCCGAAAAATCATTTGCTTTCTTTGCTTTCTATGTAATTATCCAAAATATCGCACATAGCGCCGACAAAGCGGATGCAGGGACGCGTTTTGTAATATTCCGCGTTGCGCACGGCAGGGTCAACGCCCTTCGCGTTCGCGATGCCCTGAAGAAGGCTTTCGCAGTTTATCGTGCCGTATTGCTCCTTAAAGCGCTCTGCCGCCGCACGCACGCGTGCATAATGCTCGCTCTTTTGGTCGTTGTCGTTTACGTCGTAACCGCCGTACAAAAGACCAAGCACGGCAAATCCGCCCGTAACGGCACCGCACGCCTCGCGAAGCTTGCCCATGCCGCCGCCGAACGAGGATGCAAGCCTCTTCGAAACTTCGTCATCAAGTCCTGTTAAATCGGTATATGCACAAAGCACCGCCTGCGCACAGTTATAGCCCGACAAAAAAAGCTCTTCCGCTTTCTCTCTGTGTGTCATAAAAATCGCCTCTTTTTTCATAATTTAACTGATTATACAAGACGCGCGCGTATATGTCAAGCGTATATCGGGAATTATATTTTTCGGTGATTAAATGACGGTAATAATCCTTCGTGCGTTTATTTTTTATATCGCGCTGACGCTTATGATGAAGCTTATGGGCAAGCGCCAGATCGGCGAAATGCAGCTTTCCGAGCTCGTCACGACGGTGCTTCTTTCCGAGCTCGCGGTGCTCCCCGTGACCGATAACGACATTCCCCTGCTTCACGGACTGATGCCGTTGATACTTATTTCTTCGTTAGAGGTTGTCGTTTCGTTTATCAGCCGAAAAAGCAAAAAATTCCGCGTGCTTTTAAACGGAAACCCGATAACCCTTTACGAAAACGGAGAATTTATCGAGCAAAATTTAACCAAGGCAAGGGTTTCGACCGAGGACGTCGAGGCGCAGGTTCGCATAAACGGCTTCCGCGATATGCAAAACGTCGATTTGGTCATCCTCGAGCGAACGGGTAAAATGAGCGTGATACCCAAAGGCGACCCTATGCCCAATCAATCGGGGGGATAATATGGGAAATCTTATAACAGGCTGTATTTTAATCGCGTTCGTAATAGCCTTTACCTCTCTTTCGTCGTTCATCGTGGTCTCGACCTGCGAGGAAATCATCGCGCTTGTCGATTCGGGCGACATAGATAGCGCCTTGCAGCTTTGGAACCGACGCGCCTGCTTTATTTCGCTGTTTGTGCGCGATGCCGAAATCGACGTCGTAACGGGCGCGTTCGAAAATTCCGACAAATTTCCGCTTGAGGACGGCGAAAGAGAGACGGCAAACACCGAGCTGTGCGATGCGATTAAAGAAATTATCGATTTCGAAAGAATTTCTTTTTATTCTGTTTTCTGAATTTTCATTGACATAGCCGTGCAAAAGAGTTATATTATAATATAGTATGATAAAAATGAGCCGCCGTCTGCAAAATCCTTTATATCCTTGCTTTTTAACATCCAAGCAGACGATTGCGCATTGAATTATCGCTACTACTATAATATGTCAGCTCGTGTCGAAAAGGAATAAGAAAATGAAAAAAATAAAGCTTTCGCCCTCTGCACTTTCCTGTGATTTCGCGAACGCAGGCGTGCAGATACAAGCCGCAAAGGATGGCGGCGCCGAATACCTCCACCTCGACGTTATGGACGGCATCTTCGTGCCCAACATCTCCTTCGGTCAGCCCGTCGTTAAATCCATCGGCAAATCGACCGATTTGGTGCTCGACGTGCACTTGATGATAACCGAGCCTATCCGTTATATCGATGATTTCGCAAGCGCAGGCGCAGATATAATCACCATCCACGTCGAAGCCTGCGAGGATGTCCGCGCAACCCTTGAAAAGATCAAATCGACCGGCAAGGGCGTCGGCATCTCGATAAAGCCGAAAACCCCCGTTTCCGAAATCGTCCCCTATCTCGATATGGTCGATCTCGTGCTCGTTATGTCGGTTGAGCCGGGCTTTGGCGGTCAGAAATTCATGGCGGATATGATGCCCAAATGTGCAGAATTGCGCGACTACGCCGAAAAGAACGGCTTGAATTACGAAATAAGCGTCGACGGCGGTGTTTCGGTTGACAACGCGCGTCTTTGCGTCGAATCGGGTGCCAACGTCTTGGTTGCCGGCTCGAGCGTTTTGGGCAAGTCCGACATCAAGCAGGCGGCTATCGACCTCTTAAATGCCGCAAACGGAGTAAATTAAATGGCTGAAAATAATCAAGCAAGGCGTCCCGCCCCCAAAAGCAGCTCGGCGCGCAGAAGGCCGACTTCGAAAAAAAGGCGCAAAAAGGTAAACCCCAACAATTATTTATACATAGCGGTTGCCCTCGTTATCATCGCGATGGTGCTTGCGACAACCCTAATCTGCATCCTTGTCGGCTGTGACGAGGACGAATCGAGCGATATCTCTTACGACGATTCCTCGACCTCCTCGGTAATTCACGAATCGAGCATCGACGAATCGAGCGATATCTCCGAGGATTCAAGCGAGGCGACCTCGTCCGAGGTTATCATCCCCACCGACCCGATCGCCGATAAAATCGCCAAGTACGAAAAATACATCGGCGTTGAATACGCTATCGATATGACCGAATTCGAAGCCTTCGTATGCCCCGAAAACGAAAAGGACTTCGTCTATCTCGTCAATCCCTCCCACCCGCTCGCTTCCGATTACGTACCCCCGAACCTTGTCAAGTGCACCAACATCCGCAAGGGCAGACCCGAAAGCTATTCCTACATGGATGCGACCGCGAACAAGGCGCTCGAGGCGTTTTTGCTCGAGGCGAAGGCGTACGGCTTCGACGACATCACCGTAACTAACGCATACCGCTCCTACAAGACCCAAGCGGGCTTGTTCGAGAATTACCTCGCCAACGACCTAAAGAGCGATTACAAGTGCGACGGCTGTAACAGCTACATCGACGTTTCTTATTACCCCGAAAGGGTCGTAAAAGCCTTGGTTTGCAACGGTTGTCAGGGTAACCTCACCGAGGTCGAAGGCGAATTGCTCTGCGAAAGCTGTATGTCCGTCGGCGACGCTTTGGAGGTAAAGGTATGCTCCGATTGCCATTCTGTGCTCCGCCGTCCCACCACCGAGGAAGCGACCGCGCACGTGCTCACCTACTCGACCCGTCCCGGCACGAGCGAGCATCAGTCGGGACTCTGCTGCGATATGCACAACCTCCCCGAAACGACAAGCAAGTTCGATAACACCCCCGAGGCAAAGTGGCTCGCCGAAAACGCGCACCGCTTCGGGTTTATACTTCGCTATCCCCCCAACACCCAGCACATCACGGGCATCAAGCACGAATCCTGGCATTTCCGCTTCGTCGGCAGAACCGCCGCCACCGAAATGTATCAGCAGGGCTTGACGCTTGATGAGTATTGCGATTAATTGTGATTATTTTGCGAGAGAAAACTTTTTTAGAAAAAAGCTTTTCTCTCGCGCTCTTTTTCAAAAAACATCAATATAAATAAAATCAAGTGCCCTACCGAAAGGTCAAACCAAACGGTAGAGCACTTTTTTATTTTTTATTTTGAAAGATTTTGGGGAGAGAGCGCAAGAGTTCGCCCTCGGGGCCCCCGAAATTCGCGTGAATTTTGGGGCGATTAAAAAAGGGGTTCTCTCGCAAAAAACTAAATATAAAACACTTCAACCTTAACTGCCTTGCAGAGGGGTGAATCGGAGGTGAAGAGGAACTCGTTTTCGCCCTGATTAAGCGAAATCTCGCGCAGGTCGGTAAATACCCCGCCCTCGGTGCCGCCGACGATAAATCCGCCCGCGTTTTTAGTCGAGATGCTCATACCGACGCTCGTCTGTGTAAGCACGGGCGTGTCGGAAACGAACGAGACGCGCACAACCGCCTTCATCGCATTTTCGGCAACGTAAATTGCCTTGTTGCGCTTAACCTCGACTTCACCGTTCGGTGTGCGTCCATCGGTTTCAGCCCTCAGGTCGCGCAAGCCGAATCCCGCTCTTTGCGCCATATAAGAAAGGCTGATAAGCGAGAAATTAATAAGGTTGCGCGCGCAAGCCTGAAGCTCGCCGCGGGAAAGCGTTCCGTTCTGAATCGAATCATAAAGGTTGTCCTCACGCAAGGTAGCGTCGGGGCAAACCATGTAAACGTCGTTCTGAGCGTGCGCCATCGCCTTTAAATTGGTGACCGACGCGCTCAAATCATCTGCCGAAACACGCGCCCACCAGTCGGACATAACGAATCCGTCGAAGCCGAAGTCGTTGCGGAGAAGTCGAACGGTAAGGTCGTAATTCGAAGCCGCCCAGCGTCCGTTTATCGGGTTGTACGAGGTCATAACCGAGCGAACGTCGGATTCGCTCACGCAGATTTCAAAGGGACGCGCGTAGATTTCGCGGATCGCGCGCTCGCTTATTACCGAATCGGCACCGTGACGGTCGGTTTCCTGATTGTTCGCGAGGAAGTGCTTAACCGCACCGCTTACGCCCGCCTTGTCAAGACCGTCGCAGACAGCCGCCGCCATAAGTCCCGAAAGAAGGGGGTCCTCGGAGAAGTATTCAAAATTGCGTCCGCAGAGGGGATCGCGATGGATGTTTGTGCCGGGGCCCAAGAGAATGTCGACGTTGTAGCTTGCAAGCTCGTGTCCGCAGTTCAAATACATTTCGCGTACCAGATCAAGGTCCCAGGTAGCCGCCAAGCAGGTCGCCGCAGGGTAAGCCACGCATTTAACGTCGCCCATGATGCGGATGCCCGAGGGGCCGTCGGTACAGCAAAGCGTGGGAAGCTTTAACGCCTTGAGCGAGGGGGTCACGCCGACAAAAGCCGCCGCCGTGCCGGGGGTCACCTTCGGGGAGGACATTCCCTCCGCACGCACGATGTGAACCAAATCCTTGTCGTCAAGCCTTCTGATAAGGTCGTCGACTGTTGCCCTGCCCTCGTAAACGTCGTCAAGCGTCAAGCCGTCCTTTTCCACCTGCTCAAGCGTCGTCGGAATCGGCTCGGGCTTGCTTACGCGTAGAGGTGCGGGCTCGGTCGTCTTAACGCCGAAGCGGTTAACGACTCTGTCAAAGGGAACGACGGGCGCAAGCGCGCTTTCGACGTACTTTAAGACAATATCCTCTTTGATTTCGAAGCTGCAGGCATCGACCGCGGATAAGCTGTCGTGTCCGAGCTGAACGATATATTCGCCCGCTTCAAGCATGTAGGCATATTTGTTGCCCGTCGCGCCCGAATCGTCAAAGGACGCGATGGAATAATCCGAAAATTCAAGATTTATCGTGCAGCTTTCGCCGCCCTTGAGAAGCGGAGTCTTTGCAAACGCCGCAAGCACCTTTTTGGGCTTTCCGAGCCTGCCGCAGGGCTGAATCACGTAGCATTGAAGCACCTCTCTGCCCGCAACGCTGCCAAGGTTGCTCACAACCGCGCGGATTTTGGTCACGCCGTCGATGCGGTGGATGTCGATAAAGAATGAATCAAATTCGGTGTAGGAAAGACCGTAGCCGAAGGGGTAGATTATCGAATCAGTGTCAAAGGTGTTGAAATGACGGTAGCCGACGTAGATGTCCTCGCAGTAAATATTGCGAGATTTCTTTCCGCAATTGCTCGATGCGGGATAGCTTTCGCGGGTCTTTGCCATAGTGTCGGGAAGTCTGCCCGAGGGGTTGACCTTGCCCGTCAAAACCATCGCCGCCGCGCGTCCGCCGAGCATACCGCCCTGCCACAAAAGAAGGAGCGCGTCGGGGTTGATTTCGTTAATTTCCGAAACGTCGATGACGCCGCAGACGTTGAGAAGCAGAACCATCTTTTTGAAATTCGCTCTGATAAGACGCAGGTTGTTAAGCTCGGTTTCGGTGAGCATATAACCGCCCCTGCCGCCGAAAAGGTCCTTGTCCTCACCCGCGGTTCGGGTGATGACCACAATTGCGGTTTCGCTTTTTTCGGAAAGGCTCTTAACGAATTTTTCCGACAATTCCGCCTCAACCTGACTCCAAGGCTGCTGCCAGCCGTCGTCCTCAAACGGGTGCTTTGAAACGAATTCATCGTAAAAGCGCTCCGCCTCGCTATCGAGAATTATGCCCTCATCCTTGAGCGAATCGAAAATGTTCGTCGTTTCAAGCGGAACCACCTTGCCGCCCGAGCCCGTGCCGAGCATAAGATAATGCTTCTGCATTCTGCCGAACATGCAAGCGCGCTCGCCCTCTGCCAAGGGAAGCGCTTTGTTTTTATTTTCAAGCAAAACGATGCAGTCGCAGGCGCCGAGAAGCGACATTTCATAAGCGGCATAGCGATCGAACTTCTTTTCGCCGGTTAAATATTCAAAAGCCGAAAGCGTATTCATAAATACCACACTCCGTTGTTTATTTTCTTCCTTATTTTAACAGAACCTCCCACGATAGTCAATAACTTTGTCTTGACTAATCCCGCTTATTGTGGTAAAATATGCCTGCAAATCAACAATTTGGAGGCAATAAAAATGAAAAGACTTCTTGCGGTTTCCGTCGCGTTGGTTCTTATGCTTTGCGTAAGTGTTTTCTCTGTAAGTGCGGCTGATACCTACAAGCTTATCCCCACCGACGCAGATTGGACCACCGTCCCCTGCGAAGGCTATGAAATCACCGTTAACGTTACCGAAAACGAAGCTGTTTTCTCGGCTGACGGCTACTGGCCCGCTGCTGAAACCAACTACGGCAGCAAGGTAATCAAGGCGTCGATCGACGATTATTCTCTTGTTTACGACTTCAACGTTTCCACCGGTAACACCAACATCAACCTCTACTTGTCCGACGGCTTCGGCTCGAGCGCGACCTACACCCTCTGCAATAACACCCTCGGCGACGTTTCCTACGATCCCGGCTCGGGCGATATTGCCGCAGGCGATTACAAGGGCGTTATCAAGCTTTCCGATTTCGTTCAGTCGACCGCTTTCCTTAACAGCACCGCAT
The DNA here is from genome assembly GCA_045644305.1 of Eubacteriales bacterium. Lineage (GTDB taxonomy): Bacteria > Bacillota > Clostridia > Oscillospirales > CAG-382 > Coliplasma. Next base: position 7,419 of record JAZRGS010000004.1, read on the forward strand.
TCCCCGCAGGCATGATCACCGCTGATAACGAAATCATCATCACCGGTATTCAGGTCTACTCTGTTGCGGGCGCAACCGTAACCATCAAGCAGCTTGAGCTCGTTCCCAACGACGAAGCAAGTGCACCCGTTGAGGATGAATCTAACGTTGAATCCTCCGAGGTTGAATCCTCTGATGTCGAATCGAGCGACGTTGAATCTACCGTCGAATCCTCTGACGCTGAATCGAGCGCAACCGTAACCGAATCGAGCAACGCTTCCTCCGAAGCTTCCTCCGAAGCATCCTCCGATGCAAGCGAAGCAGATGAAGGCGGACTTTCCACCGGCGCACTCATCGCGATCATCGCTGCCGCTGTCGTTGTGGTTGCAGTTGTCGTAGTTCTCCTTCTCAAGAAGAAGAAATAAGCCCAAACCAAAATAATAAAAAGTGCTTAAATGTCAGGTTAATCCAACATTTTAAGCACTTTTTTCTTCTTTAAAAAGCTTTAAGAGCGTCTTTTTCCAAAACCTTTTTATTTGTTGAAAAGTCCGCCGAGCTTGCCGCCGAGTCCGCCGAGCTTGTCAAGCGAAACCTTCGCCTTAACGCCCGAAACGATCTGCTCTACCTGATCGTCGGGAAGATCCATACCGATAAGACCCTCGATAGTCTTAATGGGGTCGTTCTTGAAGCTTTCCGCGATGCTTTCGTCGTTTTTTACCTTGTCAACGATTTCGTTGATTTTTGCCTTGATATCCATATTAACAATTCCTTTCGGTGTTTTTTATCATTATAATACGCTGACGTGAAAAATGCAAGATTATATTTTCACCTTTTTCAAAAGAAGCGAATTCGTGACCACCGAAACCGAGGAAAACGCCATACACGCCCCCGCGATTATCGGGTTCAACAGCCCGAACGCCGCAAGCGGAATCCCGACGCTGTTGTAGAAGAACGCCCAAAACAGATTCTGCCTTATCTTTTTCATCGTCGCACTTGATAGCGATATCGCGTCCGAAACCGACGAAATACCGCCTCTCGCAAGCACAACGTCGCCCGATTCAAGCGCGACGTCGCTTCCCTCTCCGACAGCGAACCCGATATCGGCCTCGCTCAATGCGGGGGAATCGTTGATGCCGTCGCCCACCATCGCGGTGACGCCGTATTTTTCCTTTATCGCCCTGACCGAATCCACCTTGCCCTCGGGCAGTACGTCGGAAATAACGTTTTTGATGCCTACCCTTTCGGCAACCGACTCTGCGGCGAAGCGGTTATCGCCCGTCACCAAAAAGACCTCGATACCCAAATCGCGCAAAGCCATTACCGCCTGTGCCGAATCCTCCCTTACGGGGTCGGAAACGGCGATAGCCAACGCAGGGGTCGAATCAATCGCTACGACCGAAAGAGTTTCGCCCTTGGCTTGAAGCTCATAAACCGATTCATCAAGCCGTTTGTCGCAAATTTCTTCAATCCATTGTATCTTGCCGACGCAAACCTGATACCCGTCAACTCGCGCGCGAATACCCTTGCCGACGACTACCGAAAAATCCGTACAGGTTAAAAGCTCGCCATCGTAAGCCGATGCGATTATCCTGCCTATCGGGTGCTCGCTCCTCGCCTCAGCCGACGCCGCCAGCTTGAGCGCATTTTCGTTGCCTTCGCCAAGCGTGAGAATCCTTGAAACCCTCGGCTTGCCCTCGGTCACGGTTCCGGTTTTATCCAAAATAACCGCCTTGACCTTGCTTGCAAGCTCAAGCGCGTCTGCGTTTTTAATCAAAATACCCATCGAAGCGCCCCTGCCGATGCCGACCATAAGCGCCGTCGGTGTCGCAAGCCCCAACGAGCATGGGCAGGCTATTACCAAAACGGCAACCGCCGAATCGAGCGCGCTTTGAAAATCTCGGCTTATCAAATAGGTCGCGATGAAGGTAACTAACGATATCGCGCTCACCGTCGGCACGAAAATCGCCGAAACCCTGTCCGCCGTGCTTTGTATATGAGCCTTCGACGACTGCGCCTCTTCGACCATGCGGATTATCGAGGAAAGCACCGTTTCCTCGCCAACCCCCTCTGCCCTGAAGCAAAACGAGCCCGCACCGTTAACAGTACCGCCGAAAACTCGGCTGCCGACCTGCTTTTCGACAGGCATGCTTTCGCCCGTCAGCATCGATTCATCGATAAAGCTTGCGCCCTCGGTAACGACTCCGTCGACGGGAATATATTCACCCGGGCGCACGATCACTATATCTCCGACCGCTATCTGCGAGGTCAAAACGATAACCGTTTCACCGTCGCGCAAAACGCATGCGCTTTTCGGGGTCAGGTCCATAAGCCTTTCTATCGCCTCGCTCGTCTTTGCTCTGGCGCGCGCTTCAAGCATTTTGCCGAGCAAAACAAGGGTAATTATCATCGCCGAGCTTTCGAAATAAAAGCTGCCGGAGCCGATTATCAGGCTGTAAACGCTGTATGCAAACGATGCCGTCGTACCGAGCGCGACCAAAAGGTCCATGCTCGGGCTTTTGTTTTTAAGGCTGTGAAAAGCGCCGCGGTAAAAGCGGAACCCCGCGACAAACTGCACGGGAAACGCCAAAATCAGCTGTAAAATGCCGTTGTGCATAAATCCGATATGCACGCCGAACAGCATATACCCCATCATCACGAAAAAGGGCATCGAAAGCAAAAGCGAAAAGCAAAAGCTTAAAAGCGTCACCCTGAACTCGCGCTTTCTCGCCGCGCGTTGGTCGGGAATAACCTCGTAACCCGCTTTTTTTATAGCCCTTTCAAGCTTTTTTTCGTCGGTAAGAGCTTCGTCATAACAGATATCCGCCCTGCCGTTTGCATAAGAAACCGAGCAGGAAGCAACCCCCTCGACCGCATTTAGCGCGTTCTCGACCGCCGCCGAGCAACGCACGCAGGACATACCGCCGACCCTGATTTTTATATCCTTCATTTAACGTATGCCTTAAAGCCCGATTCGGTCACCTGCTTCGCAATTTCCTCGGGTGTAACCCTTCCCTCGGCATAAATGACCGAAGCCGACGCATTTTCAAGCGAAACGACGAATTTTTTAACGCCCTTGACCGCCTTCAATGCCGCTTCGACCCTTGCCTTGCAATGGTTGCAATGCATTCCCTCGACCGAAATGAGCGTGCTTAATTTCTTTTCAAACATAAAAAATCTCCTGATGCTTTTTCTTGTATTTTAACTCAAACCCGTAATAATTACAAGTGTTTTCAAAGATTTTTTCTTGTCTTTCCCGAAAAAATACCGCCCGACTTTTCGGCATAACGCGTACCGCTTCGCCAAGTAAAGCAAAGCATACTGTGCAAACTGCACAAAGAAAAGTGGATATTATCTGCAAAACGCAGATTGACGGATGCCGCTTTAATATGTTATTATAAAATGAAAGAAAATTCGGAGGTATTAAATGAAAAGGATTTTAATTCAAATGCTTGCAATCTTAACACTTCTCACCTCACTCGGTGCGGCTCTGCCCGCGTCAAGCAGTGTGTCCGCAAAGGACTACATAAACAGCTTCACCGTCAAGGTTGACGGCGTTGACTGCGCGACAACGAGCGGCAGTGTCTTCGTTTACCCCAACCCCAAGGGCAACGGCTACCGCGTAATCGAGGCAAACGACTATGCCTTCCGTTACGTCAAGCTTATGGTTTTTGACGAAAACGGTATGCTCATCGAAGCAGGCGGCGAAATTTACGAAAACAGCGAAACCGTCACGGGCTCGCCTCAGGACGTAGTCATCGTCCCCGAGGGCGGCTTCCTCGTAGCCTTCAAAACGGGTGGAAACGCCGAGCTTACAAAGGCGTTCAACACCGCAATGGAGGGCGCGGTTCTTTATAACGCGACCATGTCGGTTATTTACGAAATGCAGGGTAGCTTCGACGGCACCAATTTAACCATCAGCTATGACGACCCCGTCGAACCGAGCGAAAACGCGAAGAAGTTCCTCTTCATCGGTAACTCCTCGACCTACTTCAACGGCACCCCCATCAAGTTCAAGGGCTTGGCAACGGCGGCAGGCGTTGAGATCGACGTCGATTACTGCACCTTCGGCAGCGCAAACCTCGGCGAATTTGCCGATGCGTCGCACGCACGCGGCATCACGCTCCGCAATATGCTCAAGGCAAAGAAATACGATTACGTCGTTCTTCAGGACGCGGCGGCGGCAACCTATTACTCCTCCAAGCCCGCTATCGACGTAATTCTCCCTCTCATCGAGGAAAACGGCGCCGAAGCGCTTCTTTACATGCGCTACTCCGCGGCAAGCACACCTACCCAGATAATCATCAACGCCAAAAAGCACTACGAAAACTACACAAGACTTGCCGAAACCTTCGGCTTAAGAGTCTGCTCCTCCGCAACCGCGTTCGCAATGGCGTGCACCGAGGTGCCTCAGGTTCCGCTTTACGCAATCGACGGCGGACACCATTCCAAGGAAGGCTCCTACATCATCGCCTGCAACTGGCTTTACAGCTTCTTGGGCGTCGACCCCGTCGGTAACAGCTACACCGCACAAATCGACGAGGACACCGCAAGACAGCTCCAAGAGGTTGCCAAAAAGGCTTGCGTTGAGGAATTCACCTACCCCGAGGACGAAAAGGACGTTTTCGTTTCGGGCGGCACCGAATACGCTAACATCGCAAAGGGCAAAAAGTACCTTGTAACAGGACAAATCTACGCAGGCGACTGGACCGACAACTTCGCCGACGGAAGCTGCATGGGCAAGCTCACCGACGGTAAATACGCGACCTCGGGCAGCGACAAAAACGTCGGCTGCTACAAAAACGCAAGCGGTCACAGCGTCACCGTCGACCTCGGCGAAATCGCAAGCGTCCGCGCCTTCAAAACCGATATGTACGGCAACGAGGGCTGGGGCATCAAGGGACCCGAGGGCACGAAGATCACCCTTTCCTTCTCTCCCGACGGCAAGAGCTGGAGCGACCCCGTCGAAGCGGTTCAATCCAAAATCACGGGCGACGAATGGAAGAGCTGTGTTTACGAATATTCGCTCGACAACCCCGTAAACGCCCGCTACGTCAAGCTTGTTTACACCGGCGGCGGCTTTATTTGGTCGAGTGAAATCAGCGTTTACGGCGAATTCTTTGAAAACGACGACCCCCAAGACCCCGCACTTAACGACTCCAACGCCGACCAATTCGTCGAGCCCGCAACCAAAAAGCTCGCTTGGCTCTATTGGGTCATCGGCGGACTCGCAGTCGGCGCGGCTGTTGCGGCGGCTATCATAATTTCCAAAAAGAAGAAATAAAGGAGCAACGAAATGAAGCATTTAAAGCGCATTACGGCATTAATACTTGCCACCCTTCTTTTGTCGGTATGTCTCCCCGCCCTTGCGGCGCCGACCTATTGGGGATACGACGATTACGACACCTTTGAAAATCCGGGTGCGGACGAAATCACCTCCTTCCCCACCACGCTTACCAAAATCAGCGACAAGGAATACAGCATGGTAAGCGAAACCGAGGCAGGTAAAATGACCATCACCCTTTGGGAAACCAATTGGGGCACCTTCAACCTCTGGAAATGGAACCTCGTTGACAAAAACGGCACCACCCACACCTTCCTCCCCGGCGGAACCGACCTTGAATACGTTTACAGAACCTCGATTACCCCCAAGGGCACGACCTACTTCACGGGCGGCAACCACGGTAACGAAGCTCTCGTATCGCTCAATTTCTACAACGGCGAAACCGGCGCAAAAATCAGCCTTTCCAACGGTCAAAGCGTCACCGTGAACGAGCTCCACATCATCGAACAGACCAAGCTTCTCTACTTCCCCGACGCTAACGGCGACTCTGTCGGCGACTACATCAACAAAAACCAGTCCTACACCGCAAACGACGTTTTCGCCAACGTCACCCGCAAATACACCGTAACAGGCCCTCAGGTTCGCCTCAACGTCGACCTTGATTACGTAAAAGAGGTCTACCACGGCGTTTCCTACACCTGTATGTTCCCCATCGCGAAGAAATACGGTCTTTACGCGGATATGTACGACAAGGACGGCAAATTCGTTCGCACCGTCGAAACCGCAGAAATCGGCAAGGCTGACTATTCGGGCCCGATGAACAGCGGCAACAAGGCTACCCGCGCAATCCTTTACGGCAAGAACGACTCGCAGTATCAGTTCGACATCCACATAAACACCTACGAGGACTCGCTCGAAAGCCAGCGCAACAGCTTCCTCACCGCGTTCTGGGACATGAACACCACCCAAAACAAGCTCTATTTCTCGAAGGGCGACAACACCAACCTCGTCAAGTACGAAGCGGGCAAGCAGGTTCACACCGAATGTGTTTGGCAGTTTGTTTACGACCCCGAGGGCAGAGAGCCCACCATTAAAGACGACGAAAACACAGAGTCCCCCGCTGAAAACCTCTTAAGCGGCAAGGATTACGAAATTTCGGTTACCAACGACAACCCCGGCTCCAAGGAATACAACACCTCCTACCTCGCTGATCTCACCGACGGCGTCGCCGCAACCACCTTCAACGCATCCGATGACAGCTGGTTTGCCTTCTCTGCATACCTCCCCAACATCGACACCGCGACCAAGGTCGGCTCGGTCACGGTCAAGCTCGACGGTCTTCACAAGATCGAAAAGCTTCGCGCACATCTCTTCAACAACGTCGCGGGCATGGGCGTTAAGGCTCCCAAGGCAGCCGCAGTTTACGGCATCGTAGACGGCAAAGAGGTTAAGATTTGCGATTTCACCAACATCCCCTCCGACGACGTCAAGGCTTATTGGATAACCGCTGAGGGAAGCGGCGTCATTACCGACACCTTGATCTTCAAATTCACCCTCGACGGCGGCTTCATGTACCTCAACGAAATCGAAGCATACGGCAAGGAATACGACCCCGACGCTCCCGTCAACCTTGCACTTGACAAGGACTACACCATTTCTGGCTGCGGCACTACTTACCCGCCCTACACCGCAAACCTCACCGACGGAAACGCGGCTACCACCATTTCCTATGACGAAAAGTGGTTCACATTCTACAACAACGGCAGCGACAACTCGGTCATCAACGCTCCCGGCGGCATCGGCTCGATCATCATCAACCTCGAAGATATTTACGACATCACCAGCGTCAAGGTTAACACCATCGACCTCCAAGGCGACTCGGGCATCAGAGGTCCCAAGTCCATGAAGGTATACCTCTCGGATGACGGCGAAAGCTGGGGCAATGCTATCGCTCTCACCATTCCCACCTCCGAAAAGGGCGTTTCCTACGCTATCGAGGGCGCAATCAACGGAAAAGCTCAATACGTCAAGCTTGAAGTTGAGCTCAACGGCATCTTCGCCTTCTTCAACGAAATCGAGGTTTACGGCAAGGAAGTCCAATCCACCGACCCCGATCCCGATCCCGAATACACCCTCGGTGACGTAAACGCTGACGGCGCTATCAACCAGTACGACTACATCCTCGTCAAGCGCCATTATTTCGGCACCCGCATCCTTAATGACGCCGAAATGAAGCCCGCCGACGTCAACTCCGATACCAAGGTCGACCAGTACGACTACATCCTCATCTGCCGCCATTATTTTGGTACTTACGTTATAGGTTAATGACTATGCGAGAGAACCCCTTTTATTAATCACCCCAAAAATCTTCGATTTTCGGGGACCCCGAGGGCGTTCTCTCGCGCTCTCTCCCCAAAATTTTTCAAAATAAAAATAAAAAAAGTGCTCTAAAGTCAGGTCAAACCTTTCGGTAGGGCACTTTTTATTATTCCAGATTGAAGTTTTTTGGGAAAAGAGCACGAGAAAAACATCTTTTTTCTAAAAAAGGGTTTTTCTCGTAAAAACACAAAACCTCTTTTAATTGAGAGCGTCAGCGACAAAAAAATTCACAATTTAGAAACAAATTGCGTCCTCTTTTGTGTTATTATATTAATAAAGTACAACGTTTTTGTTTTCGAAAACGAAAGGAGCAAAACATGAAAAGAATTTTTGCCGTCTTGCTATGCTTGACCATGCTTTTCGCAGCGTTCCCCTTTGCGGCGTCCGCATACGATAACACGGTAAGCGTATCCATCTCTGCCTACGATTCTTCCCCCGGTGCTTACGGCATCTCCCTGTTCAGAAACACAGGCTCGTCCACCAAAACCATCTACGTTGCTAATTACAGCTTCCGCGATGCGAAGCTTCTCATTTTCAACGGCAGCGGCAAATTAATCGAAGCCGGTAACGGACTTTTTGCCAACTCCAGCACAGTAACCGGTTCTCCCCAATCTGTCGTAAAAATCCCCGCAGGCGGCTTTATGGTCGTCTTCGGCAACAGCGCTTCCACCGCCTTAAACAACGTATATAACACCGCTTTGGAAGGTGCTGTTATTTACAATGCCACAATGTCGACCATCTACGATATTTACGGCTCTTACAGCACAAGCTCCGGCAAGCTTACCATCAACTACAACAACCCCAAGGCGCCCTCCGCAAACGCTAAAAAGTTTATGTTCATCGGCAACTCCTCGACCTACTTCAACGGTACCCCCATCAAGTTCAAGGGTCTCGCACAGGCTGCAGGCGTTGAAATCGACGTTGACTACTGCACCTTCGGCTCGGCTATGCTTTGGGAATTCGCATCCTCCACGCACGAGCGCGGACAAACGATGCGCAATATGCTCACCAACAACGAATACGACTACGTCGTAATTCAGGGTGAAGCATCCGCGAACTACTACAAGGTCAAGGACTACGTAAGCACCATCGTTTCGGAAATCAACAAGAACGGCGCCGAACCGCTTCTTTACATGAGATATTCTGCCGCAAGCACGCTTGAGCAGAACACCATCAACGCTAAGAAGCACTACGACACCTACACCGCTCTCGCTACCGAATTCGACCTTCGCGTTTCCCCCGCGGCAGACGCATTCATCTTCTGCCACGCTAAATATCCCTCGATAACCCTTTACGCAGAAGACGGCGGCCACCACTCCAAGGAAGGCTCCTATCTTATCGGCTGCGTATGGCTCTATTCCTACCTCGGCATCGACCCTGTCGGCAACACCTACACCGCTGATATGGACGCTACCACCGTCGCAAGACTTCAGGAATGTGCTAAGCTCGCAGTTGAGCAGGGCTATCCCTACCCCGGCCGTTACAACACCTACACCGCAAACGGCACCACCTACCAAAACATCGCGCTCGGCAAGTCCTACGTTTCGAACGGCGCTCCCTACGGCACCGCTACCTGGACCGACACCGGCTCCGACGGCAAGCCCTTGGGCAAGCTCACCGACGGCAAATTCGCTACCCTCGGTAACGACAAGACCATCGGCGCTTACAACGGCAACGACGTAAACATCGACATCGACCTCAAGGCGTATTCCGACATCAAGGCGGTCAAGACCACCCTATTCGGTAACACGTGGGGCTTACCTAACCCCACCACCGCAACAGTAAACGTTGCTATCTCCAACGACGGCATCAATTACACCTCGTTGGGCACCGCGTCCAAGTCCAACACGGCGGAAAACAACAGCTGGACCCAGACCGATTTCACCCTCACCGCTCCCGCAAACACCAAGGCGAGATACGTCCGCTTCAACATCAAAAACATGGTCTGCACATGGACGAGTGAGCTTTCGGTTTACGGCGTACTCGGCACCCCCATTGTTGACACCGACCCCGATTTTGAAGAAAAGGAAAACATCGCCCTCAACAAGAGCTACACCATCTCGGGCTGCGGCACTACTTACTCGCCCTACGACGCAAAGCTCACCGACGGCGTGGCTTACACCGGCATCGCTTACGATGACAAGTGGTTCACCTTCTACAACAACGGCGACGACCAGACCAAGATCAACGCTCCCAACGGCGTCGGTGATATCACCGTCGACCTCGGCGCAAACTACGACGTAACCAAGATCATGATCAACGCCATCGACCTTAATGGCGAGTCCGGCATCAAACAGGCAAAGTCGATGAAGGCTTACTTCTCGACCGACGGCACTACTTGGAGCAACCCCGTCGCCCTCAAGATCCCCGAAGAAACCCAATCCGGCGTTGCATACCTCGTTCAGAGCGAAGTAACCGCGCTTGCGCGCTACGTAAAGATCGAAGTTGAGCTCGACGGCGTGTTCGCCTTCATGAACGAAATCAAAATGAACGGCACCAAGAACAACACCCCCATCACTCCCGATCCCAAACCCGATCCCGATCCCAAATACACCCTCGGCGACGTAAACGCTGACGGCGCAATCAACCAGTACGACTACATCCTTGTTAAGCGTCACTACTTCGGCACACGCATCCTTTCCGAAACCGAAATGCTTCCCGCCGACGTAAACACCGACACCTTGGTCGACCAGTACGACTACATCCTCATCTGCCGCCATTATTTTGGCACTTATGAGATAGGTTAATGATTTTATTACGAGAGAGAGGCTTTTAAAAAAGCCCCTCTCTCGCGCTCTCTCCCCAAAATTTTTCAAAATAAAAAACAAAAAAGAACAAAACGCGAGTCTGTCATCCTGAGCGCGAGTCTGTCATCCTGAGCGAGCAGAGCGAGTCGAAGGATATACGCAACAATCCACACATACAATAAAAACAAAAAAGGCTCTCCTTTACGAGAGCCTTTTTTATAATTAAATTCACATAAAAATCCGCGACATGCGCGTGGATTTTTATTCCTATGAGCGTCGAGCATTTGGACAAGCCGAAGGCGCGCACAAATGCTACGCGAGTGACCGACGCTCACAAACCCCGCCGCGCGGTTATCCAATGAAAACGCTTGCGTTTTCATTGAACGCATCAGCGATTCATATACTCCGGACGTCTGAATTCAACAAGAATAAGAACCAGCGCAAGGATGAACGAAATAAAGTCGGTTATCGGTGCCGCAAGCAAAAGTCCGTCGAGCCCATAGAAAATCGGCAGAATAATCATCAACGGAACGATAAAAATAACCTGCCTTGTAAGCGAAAGAATAACGCCCTTAATCGGCTTACCTATCGCCGAGAAGTAATTGGAAATCGTCATTTGAATACCGTTGAGCATTATCATCGAAAGGAAAATTCGCATCGTCTTAACGGCAAACGCGTTGTATTCGGCATCGCCCGAGCCAAATATCGAAATAACCGCCTCGGGGCAGGTTTGAAAGATAAGAAAACCGATCGATGCGACAAGCAGACATATCGCCGCCGAAAGCGTAAAGGTCTGCTTCGAGCGGCTTTGCTTGTCCGCGCCGTAGTTGAAGCCGACAATCGGCTGCGAGCCCTGCGCCATGCCGACGAAGAATGAAATCAGCATCGAATTGACCTTGATAACGACGCCGAACGCCGCCTGCGGAATGTGCGCAAGCGCCTCGCCGTAAGCAAGAATACCGTACTTTGTAAGCTGGTTGGTCATCGTTATCTGCACAACGAGAATCGCAAGCTGGTTAACGCAGTTAGAAAGTCCGAGCGAAAAAATCTTGTAAATACGCTTTATGCTAAGCTTAACCTTCGATAATTTAAAATCGACCGTCTTGAAGCGTCTGATGTAGGAAGCGGCAACGATAAAGGAAATGAGCTGCGAAATCGCGGTAGCCAGCGCCGCGCCCTGCATACCCCATTCAACACCGCCCAAGGGAACCAGCACAGCGTCGAGGATGATGTTGATAATACCGCCCGATATCATACAGATCATCGAAAATTTCGGGTTGCCGTCGGCACGGATAAAGTTGCTCAAAACGTTGCCGAGCACAAGGAACGGAATACCGAAAACGACGTAATTGCAGTAATTAACGGCATAATCAAGCGTCGAGCCGCTGCCGCCGAAGAATGCAAGCATCGGACGGACGAATATGCCCGCCAAAACCGCGTAAGCCACGCTCATAACAAGCGCCGCGAAAAGCGCGTTGCCTACGCAATCCTTCGCCGCGTCGTTGTGCTTTCTGCCAAGCTCTATCGAAAAGCAGGAAGCGCCGCCGACACCGCACAGCACCGAAATCGCGATGCAAATAGTCGTAACAGGAAACGCAACGTTCGTCGCCGCGTTACCGAGCGTACCCACGTACTGACCGATAAATATCTGGTCGACGATGTTGTAAAGCGCGCTGACGAGCATCGCAACGACGCTCGGAACCGCAAATTTAGATAAAAGCTTGGGTATTTTTTCAAAGCCGAGCGGATTCTCGGCAGCCATTTGGTTAGACATTAATCGTTTTCTCCTTCAGGGACGTGTTTTGCGATTCGCCTTGCGAAATAAACGGCGGGCGTATCGAGCAGGCTCGTAAACACAAAGATAACAAGGCTCGAAACGATGATGTTAATAAGCGTTTCGTTGGAATACATTCCCCAGAACGCAAAATAGGTGTAAAGAATCGCGTTTATAAGCTGCGAGGACATGGTCGCAAGGTTGTTTCGAAGCCAAAGGAAGCGCTTCCTGTCGTTGCAAAGCTTTGTCGTCTTTTCCCAAATGAAATGGTACGCAAAGACGTCGAAAAGCTGAACGATGGCATAAACCACAAGGCTTGCAATCATAATTCGCGGTGTGTTTGCAAACACCTTCGAAATCGGCTCGTGCGCAAAATCGCTCGCGTTGGGGGTATAAAGCATCCAGCTTTGCGAAATCAGAATGAACGAAACGCTCGTCGCGATAGAAATATAAACCGCCTTGTTTGCCGCCTTTCTGCCCGCGGTTTCGGAAAGAATGTCGGTCGCAAGGAAGGTCGAAGCGAAGAGGATATTACCGAGCGTCTGCTCCATCCCGAATGCGTCGACGACCATCGTTACCTCGATATTCGCGGCAACCGTCGCCATAACCATCCAACAATAAAGACCTGTTTTTCCGAACAGCTTGAAGAAAACCACAACCGCGGCATAAATCATGACAACGCTTATCAAAAGCAATAATTCGTTTGACATCTTATCCCCCTACCCCAAAATCTGTGTTTTCCATAAGTATATCAACCCGCTCGTTATCGATGTAAATCGGCATAACCTCACGCGCAAAAGCGGCAATCACATCGTTATCGGGCTTGATTTTCGTAGTATTTTCGCACATCACGTTAATGCAGACGCGTTCAAAATAAAGAAGTCCGAGCTCAACGTCGCGCTTCATCGATTCAACGGTTTGCCCGCTCAATCCGAACAAAAGGCAGACCTCGTCAAAAAGCTCCGAAATCTTTTCGGGTGATTCCTCGTCGATGCCCTTAACAAGAACGCGCTCGCGGTAATCCTTATCAAAGGTCTCGACGCCGATTTTGACCTTCACGTCAATTCCCAAATCGTTAAAGCGCTTTCTCAGCTCAAAAACCTTGTCCCTGTGCATCCAATGACATTCGAAATGTATCTCTTTTATCGATTTTTCGACGCACTTCGCAACGATTGCCGAAATGGTTTTTTCGTCAAGGTCGCAAAACGAGCCCGAATTAATAACCTCAAGCTTTGAATATTTCCCCTCAACCCGATTGATAATCGGCAGATTCAGGTTAAAATTCGCCTCTTCATCGCGCGAAAAATCAAGATGATAATCGCAAAAGGTGCACCTGCGCCATTTACAGCCGCTTCCGCGAAGCAAGATAATTTCGCGCTTATTCTTTTCGGAAATCAACGAATACCTCTGCATTTTATCACCTCAAAATACAGTATACCATAAAACTCTTCGAAAATAAAGAAAAAACGACAATAAATACTTACGAAATTTTAGTTATTTCGGTATTGCGTTTTTGTAAATTCTGCGTTATAATAAAATGTAATAAAATTTATGGAGATTTTTATGCGACGCGCTATAATATTTACGGTATTGTTGCTTGTCTGCGCGATGATCGCCACGCTGACCTTTTTCGCCTATCGCAACCACGAAAGCGAGCTTCAGATGACCGATATGATGAGCAAGGACCATCAGATCATCGACGGGGTCTACACCGGCAAGTTCAAATGCGACAAGACGCACCGCGCCATCAGCGGCTACAAATACACGGTCGAGGACAATAACCTCTATATCACGATTCTTATTGCACCTCCAACCGGCGATGAATATGAAATCGACCAAAACGGCTTTGCCGAAATAACAATCGAAGGTCTTCAAAACGTCGAAGCGGTCTTTTACCGCGACAACGAAAAGGAACGCGAGCTTACCTAAGAAAGAGAGATTGAAATGAAGAAAATATTATCCCTGATTTTAATCGCGGTCATGCTTTTGACCCTTGCCTCCTGCAACCGCACCGATGAAATAAGCGTCGGCGACGGCATGAAGCTTGCAGGCCGCTCTGCGGGAAACGAGGCTGTCGAATACAGCTTCCAATACCCCGAGGAATGGACGCTCATCCGTAACGACGGCGTTGTCGAAATCCAATTCGACTGCAACAAGAGCGACCAAGTCGCGGTTTACGCAAACCTCTGTGTTCTCTCGTTCACGCTTAAGGATTCCAACGAAACCGCAAAGCAGAATTGGGAAAACTATCAGGAAGAGGTCAAGTCGGTCTATTCCGATTACAAGCTTTTAGACGTCGAGGAATATAACGAAAAGGACAGCTACCTTGACGATGCACCCGCGCTCAAGGTCAAATACGTCGGCACGGTCGGCTCTGTCGAATATCTTTGCGAGCAAATCATCTGCTGCCGTTACGGCTCGGTTTATTATATCACCCTCACCGTTCCTAACGAATACGCAAGCGAAGTCGACGGCGTTATGAAGTCGGTTAAGGATTCCTTCGAATTTCAGGACAAGGGCATTTTAGGTTAAAACAATAAAAACAAAAACAAAAATAAAAATAAAAATAAAAAGCCATCCGACGGATGGCTTTTTTCGTTGACTTTTTTAATAAACGTTGCCGCTCTTAACAGCCTCAAAGTCCTCTTCAATAGCCTTCGAGGGCTTTTCGGTGAGAAGCGAAACCACAACGATAAAGATGCAGGAAATAATGAACGCGGGAAGCAATTCGTAAATCGCAAATACGCCGCCGAGCTTGGAAATAAGCAGCTTCCAGATAAATACCATCGCGCCGCCGCTTACCATACCTGCGATAGCGCCCGCACGGTTGGTGCGCTTCCAGAAGAGCGAGAAGAGCATTATCGGACCGAAGGTCGCGCCGAAGCCCGCCCACGCGAAGGAAACGATTTGGAAGATGACCGAATTTTCGTCAAGCGCAATCAACGCACCGATAAACGCGAGCGCCAAAAGCGTGATACGCGAAACGTTCATGACCTGCTTGTCGCTTGCATCCTTCTTCAAAACTCCCTGGAAAATGTTCTTCGCAAATGCCGAAGCCGCGATAAGAAGATAAGAGTCGGACGAGCTGATGGTCGCCGCAAGGATGCCCGCCATTACAAATCCTGCGAGAATTGCGGGAAGCGAGCTTGTTGCAAGCGTGATAAAGATGCTTTCCGAGGACGATTTGGTGAGGTGCTCGATCGGGAATATTTGACGACCGATGATACCGATAAACACTGCAACAGCAAGCGAAATAACAACCCAAATCATCGCGATGCGGCGAGAGGTCTTAAGCTCCTCTTCCTTGCGGATCGCCATAAAGCGGAGAAGAACCTGAGGCATACCGAAGTAGCCCAAGCCCCAAGCAAGCGTCGAGCAGATGGTGATGAATCCATACTTGCCTGCCTCGCCGAACAAGGGCTTGCCGTCGACAACCTGCTGAACCCCCTCTGCGTCAACCGCGGGAGAAGCAATTCCGAAGAATTCCAAGAAGCCGGGAACGTCGTTCGCGTTATCGATAACCGCGCCGAATCCGCCAGCCGTGACAACGCCGATAACAACAATAACGGTAAGCGCAACGATCATAACGATCGCCTGCATAAAGTCGGAAGCGCTTTCTGCAAGGAAGCCGCCGAGAATAGTGTAAAGCAGGACGAATATTGCGCCTAAAATCATCATAGCCTTGTAATTAAGACCGAAGAGCGTTGCAAAAAGCTTGCCGCAGGTAACGAAGCAGCTCGATGCGTAAACCGTGAAGAAAATAAGAATGAATACAGCCGCGATAGTCATAATGACCTTTTTCTTTTCGCGGAAACGGTTCGAGAAAAACTCGGGAAGCGTTATCGAGTTGTTCGCGCGCACGCTGTAACGACGAAGTCGCTTCGAAACGATAAGCCAGTTAAAATAGGTACCGACCGCCAAGCCGATCGAGGTCCAAGCCGCGTCTGCAAGTCCGCACCAATAAGCGACGCCGGGAAGTCCCATCAAAAGCCAGCCGCTCATGTCGGAAGCCTCTGCGCTCATCGCCGTGACCCAAGGTCCCAACGATCTGCCGCCGAGATAATACTCCTCCGAGCTTTTATTTGCGCGTTTTGCATAATATACGCCGATAAATATGACAGCCGCCATATAAATGACCATAGCAATAAGAATCTGTACTGAATTGGCCATAAAAATCCTCCTTGAATTTATTGACGAGAAATATTGGTAAGATTGTACCACATTATCACGATAAAGTCAACCTATTTCTCAGATAAAACAAAAAAAGACTTCGGTTTTCCCCCGAAGCCTTGAAAAATATGAATATATCGCCTAAAAAGTCGCGCATTTTGCGTAAAACACACCGAGTTATACCTTTTTATTGCTTTTGTGATAGCGAGGAATATCTTATTTCAATTCCATCTTTTCAAGGAGCATTTTTTCACACTCCTCCCAAGAGCCTTCAACAAACGCGTCCTTATACAGTCTCAACGCCATATTGTCCTTCAGAAAAATGATAATAACGTTATTTTTCTCTTTGATTTTTTTAATGTTGCAATATCTCACTTTAGAGATAGTGGTATGATCGGAAATTACAATTTCGTCGTCTAAAAATTCGGTGGTATGCATCCATTCTGTCACACCGTAGGCGTTTGCGAGCGCTTTGTATCGTTTGGAGCAAAAAATAATACGTTCAATAAAAAGCTTATATAAAGATATTGCAAAAATCAAGGAATAGATATAAAGGCCTAACCAATCAGCTTGCAGTATAAGCAAAAAAATCAGTCCTATAATGCCGAAAATGCCAAAAGCGCACCAAAGGCTAAATAAAAAGATATTAGCCGCGCCGTGCAGATGATATTCCTTCGCCCAAGATTTGAATAAATCCTTTGTAATCTTGTACTCGTTCTT
>JAZRGS010000005.1:0-5587 GCA_045644305.1 Eubacteriales bacterium
CCCGATCCCGAGCCCCCCGCAGTTGACAACCCCTTACGCACTCTTAAGACCTGCATCATGACCCCCCACCTTGCAGCTCTTGCAAACAACGGTCTTAAGAAGATCGGTCAGCACGTTTGCGAGGAATTGGAGCTCTTCATCGCCGAAAGCAAGCTCGAAACAGAGGTTACCGAGGCAATGCTCGCTCGTATGGCGTAGTTGACAAATAAGGCTCCAAATGCTATAATAAAGAAAAAAATTAGGAGGCACATAATGAAAAAGATCATTGCTATTTCCTTTGCAATCCTTCTCGCGCTTACTCTTTCCGTGACCGCGTTCGCGGGTGAATACACCGTTGGCAGCGACGGCAATGCAGTTTATGATACTGCTATCGGCTACGTTTTCGACATCGAGGACGTTAACGGCACCATCAACGGCGAAGACGCAACCGTACTTAACACCGCTGACGGTCTTGCAAATTGCGGCTCTTGGGCAATTTATTTCGTTGCAGAAGAGCTTGAAGACAGCGGATATTACAAGGCTATCACCGACGGCGCCGCAATGAACGGCACCGCTCCCGCTATCGACCTCAAGGACGGTCAGATCATCGTAGTTGTTCACTCCTCCACCTCGAACCCCGATCAGGGCGATCAGTACCCCAACTGGGAGGATAAGGTTGCCGCTCTCGCAATCAAGGTTGGCGACTGCTTGGTATTCGACGGCATCAACGTTAAGACCGGCGCAGGTACCAACGGCACCATGACCGTTGTTACCCAGGACGATATCCTTGCAGGCTTGATTCCCGACACCTCGGTTCCCTCCGATGAATCCTCTGAGGCTGAATCCTCCGAGGTTGTTGAATCCTCTGAGGTTGTAGAATCCTCCGAGGTTGTTGAATCCTCTGAAACTGTTTCCTCTGCAGTTGAATCCGAATCGAGCGAAGAATCGCTTAACTCCTCTGAAATGAAGACCGGTCTTTCCACCGGCACCATCATTCTTATCGTTGCAGCAGCCGCTGTCGTAATCGCAGCAGTTGTAGTCATTTGCGTTAAGAAGAAGTAAAATTCGTTTCGTTACAGATCAGCAACGCTTCTTTTGAAGCGTTGCTTTTTTTATAAGCAAGGATGATATCGGTAAATTCGGTTGATTCTGAGAAAAAAACGTGATATAATTAATCATCAAAGCATACGAGGTGTTTTTATGAGTCTTCTTGTTATCACTAACCGCGAAAGCGATCTTTTGACGCTTTTTTCGTCGGTAAGCGAGGTCAAAGTAATTTCGACCGAGGAAACGACGGTTGAGGATATCGACCGATATTCGGCACTTGCGATTTTGGGAGGATGCGGCGAGCGACCCTTGATTTTGAACGCATATTTAAGGGTGATAGCCGAGGATTTTGCCTGCACGGGCAAGCCTGTTTTTCTTGAATACGTCAACAGCTTCGGATGTGTTTATTCTGCAAATCCGACAGAAATGACACCGCACAGGCTTGTTTGCTGTGCCGATTTTTGCGAGGACATCAAGCTCGGCGATCTGCTCGACAGCCGCAGTAATTCCTATACGCGTCCGCATTTCCTTATGCCGAATACCCGCCCGTTGCTTTATTACCGCAAATACACCTCGGCACACGACCGATTAAAGGATATCTCGGGCGATGACACGCGCGATACTATCGCGATGTTTGAATCGGAAAACGTTTTGACCGTCGCGTTCAGGCTTTGCGATTTTCAAAAGGCGTGCTTTGCGCCGTGTGAGCGTTGGATTTCCTTGCTGAAATATATCTGCAGATTCTTGAAAATCGATGATAATTTTATTCTTCCCAGATCCCAAACGGCGATAAAAGGGGAGATTAACGACTTCGAAAACGATTTGAGCGAATGTATAAACAGCGCTACCGAATTGTTGAAGCGCTACCTCGTCACGCCCGACGGAAAAAAGGGAATACACGAGGGGCTGAGCCATAATATCCTCCCCGACGGCGTCCGCACGATAAATAAAAACGTGCGCGCGGATTGCACGGGTGAGGCGGCGGGCGTGCTTCTCTTTGGCGGAGAAACGCAGATCGCCGACAATATGCTGTCGCTTATCTACGGCCCGCTGACCGTTCAAAAGGGCGAGTTTAAGGGCATGATGCGCTGGACCGAGGAGGCGTGGAACGTTTGCTATCAGGACGACGTCGCCCGCGCGATTATTCCCTCGCTTTTGGCGTCCTATTTCGGAATAACCGATAAATATGTCGACGAAGCTCTGCGCGTGCTTTCATTCCTTTGCGAGGTCACCTGTAAGGACGGACTTTTACCTGCGAGAACCGACGTTTTGGAATATATTTCTTCGGGCGAGCCGATTAAAAGCTTGGCAGAACGCGATTTCGGCTATAAAAGCGCGCATTATAACGCGTGGTACTCCGCCGCGCTTCTTTTGGCGCACAAGCTTTCGGGCAGAGAGGACTTCAAGCAGGTCGGCATAAGAGGGCTCGAAACGCTTATGGCGATATACCCCGACACGGTGCGCGAGCATAGCGAAACGAGCGAGCTTTGCAGGCTGATTTTCCCGCTTGCGGTGCTTTATTCGGTCACGAACGATAAAAGGCATTACGAAATGCTTGATCGCGTTTTCAACGACCTTATGACCCATTCCCACAAAAACGGCGGCTTTGTCGAGTGGGATACAGGCTATAAATCCGCCTGCTTCAATAACGTGGGCGGCGAATGCTCGCTGCTTGCCGAAAACGGCGATAACGTTGCAGACCTTCTTTATACGCTGAATTGGCTGCCGCTCGGCTTTGCATTTGCATATCACGTCTGTGATGAGGAAAGATTTATTGACGAATGGCAAAGGATTTGCGAGTTCTTCATAAAGACCCAAATCGTAAGCTCCAACGGGCTGTTAAACGGCGCGTGGTGCAGGGGAATCGACCTCGACAGGCTTGAATATTACGGAATCCCTCACGACGTCGGCTGGGGCCCTTGCAGCGTCGAAACGGGCTGGACCGTTGCCGAAATTACTCTCGGTATGCAGGTCGGCAGACTTGTTAAGAAATAAAAGAACTGCGAGTTGAACAACCAAGAGGGATTTTCACTCTACCATAGGTTTACTTCTCCTCACTAAACCGTTGGTTGGTGTTTTTCCTGCTCGCGATTATCTATGCTGAAATACAAGGGAGGCGCATTATGGATCAAATTAAAATCGGAAGATTTATTGCCGAGTGCAGAAAGAAAGCGAACCTGACACAGATGCAGTTGGCAGAAAAGCTGGGTATCACCGACAAAGCGATATCCAAGTGGGAAAGGGGCATCGCCATGCCCGACACTTCGATTATGCTTGAGCTGTGCGATATTCTTTGCATCAGTGTAAATGAATTATTAAGTGGGGAGAAAATCGATATGGAAAACAATGATAGGAAAAATGAGCAGCTTTTGCTTGATATGGCGAAGGAGTTAGAGCAGAAAAACAAAACGATTTGGTCGTCCATGTGGGCGATTATGATCGTAAGCATGACAGCCTTGCTCGCAGGTATCTTTATCGCCGCATTTTTGATACCCGAAGGCGTCTGGCAGCTTGTTGCGATTCTTGGCATTTGCGTTGTATTTTTGATACCCTGCTTCTATGCGGTAAAGCTTGAGGTGAGCGTGGGTGCTTACAAGTGCCAAAATTGCGGTCACGAGATCGTGCCGACCTATAAAGAGGCAATGATGGCTTTGCACAGAGGCTTTACCCGTCACTTGATGTGCCCGAAATGCAATAAACGCACTTGGTGCAAAAAGGTGCTGAAGAAGTAATTTTCAATTTTTCGGTCTGTTTGATAAGAATATGCAAAAAACCCCCTAGGACTTTTTACGGTCATAGGGTGTTTTGCTTTTTTGTAAAAATGTCGTAAATTGCTGTTTGCGGGGCTTTTAAACCCCTACGGCATTTTACTTATCAATGCTCTTCATAGTGGGGAAGAGCAAGACGTCGCGGATAGCCTGCGAGTCGGTAAGGAGCATACACATTCTATCGATGCCGTAGCCGATACCGCCTGTGGGGGGCATACCGATTTCAAGTGCGTTAAGGAAGTCCTCGTCGGTGGTGTTTGCCTCTGCATCGCCCTGAGCGAGCTGTTCCTCCTGAGCCTTAAAGCGTTCGCGCTGGTCGATCGGGTCGTTAAGCTCGGAATATGCGTTTGCCATTTCCCAGCCGTTCATGAAGAACTCGAAGCGTTCTACATAATCGGGATTTTCGGGCTTGCGCTTGGTAAGCGGCGAGATTTCGACGGGATGGTCCATTACAAAGGTGGGCTGAACGAGGTGCTCTTCAACGAATTCCTCGAAGAAGAGGTTGAGAATATCGCCCTTCTTGTGACGGGTTTCGAATTCGACGCCCTTTTCCTTCGCGATTGCGCGAGCCTCTTCAAGAGTGTTGATCTCGTTGAAGTCGACGCCCGAATACTTCTTGACCGCGTCGACCATAGTGATGCGTTCAAAGGGCTTGCCGAGATCCATTTCGACGCCGTTATAAACGATCTTTGTGGTACCGAGCACCTCCTGTGCGACGTGACGGTACATATTTTCGGTGAGGTCCATCATACCGTAATAGTCGGTATACGCCTGATAGAGCTCCATAAGGGTGAATTCGGGGTTGTGACGGGTGTCAAGACCTTCGTTTCTGAAAACTCTGCCGATTTCGTAAACGCGTTCCAAGCCGCCGACGATCAAGCGCTTCAAGTAAAGCTCGAGCGAGATACGAAGCTTAAGATCCTCGTTAAGCGCGTTGAAGTGGGTTTCGAAGGGGCGAGCCGCCGCGCCGCCCGCGTTGGAAACGAGCATCGGGGTTTCTACTTCAAGGAAGCCCTGCGCGTCGAGGAAGCGGCGAATTGCGCTGATGATCTTCGAACGCTTGATAAAGGTGTCCTTAACGTCGGCATTCATGATGAGGTCGACGTATCTCTGACGGTAGCGGGTATCGGTATTGGTGAGACCGTGGTATTTTTCGGGAAGGATCTGCAAGGACTTGGAAAGAAGGGTGATTTCGGTCGCGTGGATCGAAATTTCGCCGGTTTTCGTGGTGAAAACGGTACCCTTTACGCCTACAAGGTCGCCGATGTCGAACTTCTTGAAGCCCTGATATTCCTCGACGCCGATATCGTCGCGTGCGACGTAGCACTGAATCGTGCCCTTGAGGTCCTGCACGTTGCAGAACGAAGCCTTACCCATAACGCGCTTGGACATAAGTCTGCCCGCGATCGAAACGGTTTTGCCCTCGAGCTCGGAATAATTTTCCTTAACGTCGGCGCTGTGGTGGGTCACGTCGTATTTTGTGATAACAAACGGGTCCTTGCCTTCTGCCTGAAGGTCGGAAAGCTTTTGACGTCTGACCGCCAAAAGGTCGCCGAGGTTAACCTCTTCGGCAGGACGGTTATTGTTGTTTTCCTGATTCATTTTTCTATACCTTTTTTACTTAGAAATTTCGGTGATGGTGTACTTTACAACGCCCATCGGGGTTTCGACGTTGATGGAATCGCCCTTTCTCTGGCCGATAAGCGCCTTGCCGAGGGGAGAATCGTCGGAGATCAAGCCCATGATCGGGTCTGCTTCGGTGGTGGAAACGATCTTGTATTCGGTTTCCTCGT
>JAZRGS010000006.1:0-3490 GCA_045644305.1 Eubacteriales bacterium
CGACGCGGATGTCGTTGTCGCCCTGATCGTTTAATGCCGCGGGGAGCGAGCCGATTACGTCGCCGAGTCCGCCCGACGATGCAAAAGGAAGCGCTTCACCTGCTACGTAAAGTATTTTCATATTATGTTCCTTTTTTGTAATTTTTTGCGAGAGAGAGCTTTTTGCAAAAAGCCCTCTCTCGCGCTCTCTTCCAAAAACTTTTAAATCAAAATGAATATTTTCGTTCTGCTTCGATTACCTACCGAAAAATTTGTAGGAGGAAAGGGATATTCCCCCAAGGGGTCCCCTTTACCCTTTCCCTACATATTTTTTGTAATCCGTCAAAACACCCGCATTTTTACAATAAAAATCCCATAAAAATCGGGGACATGCGCCTCGATTTTTATACCTTAGAGCGTCGCGAGTGTCGAGCGCAGAGCGCGAGGCGCGAGATGCGAATGACCGACGCTCACAAAGAATCGACCGAAATGCTTGCATTTCGTGTCGCGAGCGCAAGCGAGAGCGAAGCGACTCAAACGTTCGAACCCTTATCGATAAAGAAGGGCTTGGTTTCGTGGCCGGAAAGCACGCGTCCGTCGCGGATAACGACGTTTTTATCGGTGATAACGCAATTGAGATATACGTTTTCGCCGGTAATTGTATCCTGCATAATTATACTGTTCTTGATATGCGCGTTCTTGCCCACCTTAACGCCGCGGAAGAGGATAGAGTTTTCAACCGTGCCCTGAATCACACAGCCGTCTGCGATAAGCGAGTTACGAACGATTGCGCCGTCGATATACGATGTAGGCGCGGAGTTACGAACCTTTGTGAACACGGGACGGGTTCTTTCGCCGAAGAGCGAATTACGGATTTCGCTATCGAGAAGGTCCATGCTGGTTCTGTAATAATCGGCAATCGAGCGAATAGTCGAGAAATAGCTGTCGAACTTATAAACGCGGATATCGTGCTTCTTGCAGTTACGAACGAGGATGTCCTTGGTAAGGCTCGAGAATCCGTGAGCGATAGAATCCGAGATAACCTCCTCTAAGTACTTTCTGCCGATGACCATAATGCGGACGTAAACGTCCTCAAAGCCGTTCTTCATATCCGAATAATCGCCGACCTCGTAAACCTTGCCGTTATCGTCGGAATAAACGATGGTAGCCGAGCTGCCAAATCCTGCGTCGGAGGAAATATAGCTGCTCTTTACGCCCAAGGTGATGTCCGCGCCGGTTTCGATATGCTGCTCGATCATCTTCGAAAGGTCGAGGTTGCAAACCGTGTCACAGTCGGAAAGGACAACGACGTCCTCCTTACAGTCGGCAATAAAATCGCGGATGCTTATAAGTGCCTCAAGGCGGGTATTATATAAATAGTTAGCCGAGTTTGCAAATGCAGTGATATAAGGAGGAAGGATCTTGATACCGCCGTGTCTGCGCGCCAAGTCCCAATCCTTACCCGTGCCGATGTGGTCCATCAAGGACTGATAGTTATAGTGGGTAATCAAGCCGACGTGGTTGATGCCCGAGTTCACCATATTCGAAAGTGCAAAGTCGATAAGGCGGTAACGGCAGCCGAACGGAACCGATGCCATAGTACGCTGCTTTGTAAGCTCGTAAACGCTTTTTTCGTTAATGCTCGAAAAAATAATACCAACTGCGTTCATATTACTTTACCTCCTTATTGGTGATTTCCGCAAGCTTTTCCTTGCCGCAAATAATTGCGTCGGGGATTTCTGCGCCCGCAGGGATATCAAGTCCGCCGCCTACCAAGGTGATACCCTTGGAAGCAACGATTTCCTTACCGATAACGGCGCCCTTGCCTACGACTGTATCCGAGTCGATTATCGAGTAATCGACGCAGGCATCCGCCTTAACCGTTACGTTGCCCAAAATTACGCTATCGCGAACGACCGCGCCGCGTTCAACCACAACGCCGGCAGAAAGCACCGAATTAATTACGGTACCGTAAATTTCACAGCCCTCGGTGATGACCGAGTTATTGATAACCGCGCCCTGACCTACAAAGTGGGGAGGAAGCGCGTCGTTACGGGACAAAATTCTCCAGCTGCCGTCCTTAATGGGAAGCTCGGGTCTATCGCCCAAGAGGTCCATATTCGCCTCCCAAAGGCTATCGATGGTTCCGACGTCCTTCCAATAACCCGAAAACTCGAACGCATAAAGCTTTTCGCCCGCGTTAAGCATCGCGGGGATGATATTCTTACCGAAGTCCTTCTGGCTGTTTTCGTCAGCCTCGTCAGCCTCGAGATATTTTGCAAGCTTATCCCTGCTGAACACGTAAACGCCCATCGACGCCTTGGTGCTCTTGGGGTTCTTCGGCTTTTCCTCGAATTCGGTGATACGAAGGTCATCATCGGTGGTCATAATACCGAATCTCGACGCTTCTGCAAGCGGAACCTCGAAAACGGCTATCGTACAATCGGCGCCGGTCTTCTTATGCGCCTCGACCATTTCGGCATAATCCATCTTATAAATATGGTCGCCCGAAAGGATAACGACGTAGTCGGGATCGTATTTATCTATAAACTGAAGGTTCTGATAGATCGCGTTTGCGGTGCCCTTATACCAGTCGGCACGCTTCTGTCCCTGATAAGGAGGGAGCGTCCACACGCCGCCATAGGTTCTGTCAAGGTCCCACGGCTGACCGTTGCCGATATACTCGTTTAAAGCAAGCGGCTGATACTGAGTCAGCACGCCGACGGTATCAATACCCGAATTGACACAGTTTGAAAGAGGAAAATCGATGATACGGTACTTTCCGCCGAACGGTACGGCAGGCTTTGCGATACGCTCGGTCAACAGGTAAAGTCTACTTCCCTGTCCGCCCGCAAGCAGCATCGCCACAGTTTCCTTCTTAGTAATCATTTTTTCAGTTTCGCGATAAACGGAGTAACGAGCTTGTTGCCTTCTCGCCGCGATACCTTTCACAAGATCGCAAGGTTGAGCATTCACAACGCTTCAGTTCCTCTTGAATCCCTCTACAAGGTTCTACGGACTTGATTATCTTTCCCCGCGAGACCCTTCAGAAAGTCGGAGGGGTAGTTGCTTTTTCAAGCTTCTTCTCCTCTTGAAGCCCTCTACAAGGTTCTACGGACTTGATTATCTTTCCCCGCGAGACCTTTTCAAAGGTTCTACGGATTTGATTATCTCTCCCCGCGATTCCCTCTCACAAGGTTCGGCAGGCTTGGCGCGACAAGCATCGCAACCAACTCGTTAGGTTCTTTTCGCAAATCCTTTCTATAAGTTTTTTTATTTTAGAAATTATAAACAATTAAAGCGCAAGCGCGTTTTTAATTCTTATCGTCGGCGAACGCATAAACCGTGTCGAACGCGTTCCCATCCTCGGCGTGAGGGAGCTTTCCCTCGCCAAAGGCGATCACAAACGCCGCCGTCAGCGCCGAAAGCGCAGGCGCCGCAAGCACGCACACGATTTTATCGAAATGCTTTTTTACAAACTCGCCCACGTTCAAGCAGACTCACCCCTTAT
>JAZRGS010000007.1:0-6480 GCA_045644305.1 Eubacteriales bacterium
ATTCTAAAAAGTAAACACATCGTATAACTCTCCTCATTTTTACAAATAATAACACCACAAATGTAAAAACAAGGAGAAATTTATATATGAAAGCAACAGGAATTGTGCGCCGAATCGACGACCTTGGGCGCGTGGTGATACCGAAGGAGATACGGCGGGTTATGCGCTTGCGCGAGGGCGACCCATTGGAGATTTACACCGAGGCTGACGGGAGCGTGGTGTTTCGAAAATATTCGCCCGTGGGTGAAATGAGCCGCGTTTCGGAGGAGTATGCCGAGGCGATAAATCGAACAAGCGGGATTCCGATCGCGATTTGTGACAGAGACAACGTTATCGCAGTTGCGGGCGTTTCTCGCAAGGAGTATCTGCAAAAGCCGATTTCGGGCGGGCTTTCGAGCGTGCTTTCGAACAGAAAAAAATATACAAGCGGCTCGGGCAAGGACATCACCGTCACCGACGGCGGAGGAGTAGTCAGCTATCTTTCGCCGATCGTTAGCGACGGGAGCGTTATCGGCGCGATAATGTCGCTAAAGCAAGAGGGCAAAAGCAACGAGGAGAGCGAAAAACAGCTTGTCGATGCGGGCGCCTACTTTATGTCCTCACAAACCGAAATATAAAAACAACCCAAGGACGGTTCGTCTTTGGGTTGAATTTTTATTATCTCTTCAAGCTTTCTTTATAGGACTTCACACGCGAATTATATGCATTTAAATTGGCGTCGGTGTGGCCTATCATAACGTAGGGGTTTGCGGGAAGGATATTTTTATCGAGAAGGTCTTTAACTTCGTTGACGTTGCATTTGATCGCAACTCCGGTGCCGTTCTTTAACATGAAATGGGTTTGCTTGAGCACGGGGATGAACATGATTCTGTATACAAAAAGGTAAACCCAAGTGATTTCGTCGTAAGGAACGACTACCTTCTTTTTCGCAAAGTACAATGCTTGACTGCCGCAGTGGATTTTTGATTTTTTGTAGTCGGCCTTGTGAAGGTTAATGTCTTTGGAAGTATCGCGCATTTTATCTTCGCCGATGAGCTTTATGACGCGCTTAAAGGGGGCGAAGTATCCGAAATAAATCAAAAAGCCCAAGAACAAAGCAACGAAAAGAATCGACATCGCTGCAAATTGCATCGCAAAAACGAGGCACAGGTCAATTATAGCGCCTATTATCAGCGCGGTTTTAAAAGCTTTTACCGCTTTGATTCTTTTTGTAATGATTTGGTTCATAATTTCTCCTAAAACAAAAGAAAGCCGAAGCTTTCTTTTGACGTTTTATTAATTATTCTTCTGTAGGAACGGTGAGAAGTGCAAGTGCCTGCTCGGGAATATCCTTTTCGTTACCGGTTGCGATGAGAACGATGCAGTAGTTGCCGTTTCTTCTTGCGCAGATGGTCTGGTAAACAGATTCGCCGAGGACGATATCAACAGCGCGATACTTTTCGCCTGCAACGGTGATATCTCTGTATTCGCCGAAGGTGGATTCAGCAACGGTAGAGGAATAGCCGGTCACGAGGGAATCGAGGTAGCCGTCGAGGGTGAATTCAACCTTGCTTACTTCTTCGCTTGCGTCAGAGCTTGCGTCGGAAGCTTCTTCAACCTCTTCTTCAGCGGGGAGCTTTTCGAAGCAGATTGCAAGCTGCTTGCCGGTGGAAGCTTCACCTGCAACAAAGCCGCAGGAAACGTTGGTTACTTCGTAAGATTTTATGATATCCTTTTCGCAAGCAACCCATTCATCGTTGGTGACGAACTGGAGACCTGCCCAATTGTTAACGTAAACACCGTCGATGACAGAACCCTTGGTGTAAACTCTGCCCGAGTCTGCGGATGCGCCGGAGCTGGTTTCGGCAGAAGAGGTATCGGACGTGGTGGTGCCCGAACCGCCGCCACAAGCAGCGAGGGTCAAAAGGGAAGCGATTACCAAGATAACCGCGAGGAAGCTCTTGAAAATTTTCATTTTGGGATTCCTTTCATATACATGAATTGGTACTATACAGAGTGATTATACATCAATTAAAGAGCAATGTCAAGGCTTGACTTTAAATAATCGACGATATTAACTGAATAAGAACGCCGAAAGTCGAGCCGATGAGGTAAAGCAGAGCGGTTATCGCGATATTGTGGCGCAATCCGCGGTTAACACGGAACAAAACGAGCAACCCTGCGCCCGCACCCGTGCAAAGCCCTGCGATTACCGAGCCGAGGCTGACGGCGCCGTCGAGAAACATCTGCGCAAGCACGACCGAGGGGGCACAGTTGGGGATAAGCCCGATCAATGCGGTGAGGAAGGGCTGGAAGATGCTGTTTGTCAGCATAAATTCCTGAAGCCTTGCTTCGCCGATCAATTCTATCGCGTAAGTGAAGATAAAGTTTGCTATCAATAAAAACGAGAAAACCGATATGGTACGCTTGAGCGTGCATTTGATTATCGCCGCCCAATCGGTGTGGCTGCAGCAATGCTCTTCGCCGATAAGCTCCTCGTCCTCGCATCCGTCTTCGCTGTGGTGACGGTGGTGACATTCCTCCTCGTGTTCATTCACCCGCGAGCGGAGAAGGAGGTCGATTACGTAGCCTGCGAATATAGCTATCGCGGTTTTCAAGCTCATAACGAGCAGAATATCGAGGATTCTGTCGGGCTGAGTGAGCATAATCAGCAACGCCTCGTCCGACGTGGAAAGGTATATCGCGATGAGCGTGCCGAGGGTAATTACTCTTTTTGCGTAAAAATTCGAGCCTATGACCGAAAAGCCGCATTGGGGTATAAGACCGAACAAAGCACCTGCGACAGGGCCGGTTTTGCCCGCTTTTTGGATGACGTCGCTGCTTTTTTCTTCCAGCTTTGCCTCGATATATTCAAGCACAAGGAAGGCAACGAGCAAAAAAGGAAGCATCTTGAGCGAATCGATGCCTGCGTGCTTTAAAGCGTGTATGAATTCGTGCATTTTTTGTATTCCTTAATGTAGGTATCAAAAATATTATATCGTAGCGGCGTTTTTTGTCAAGTGTTTTTTGTTTTGCTTGAAAAAAGTGGTTTCTTGTGATATAATCAAAGCAGAAGGGAGTGTGTAAATTGGACAAGATCTCAAGGCTTTCCCAAATGATAAACGAATCACACAGCATTGTCTTTTTCGGGGGCGCGGGGGTTTCGACCGAAAGTGGAATTAAAGACTTCCGTTCGGAGGACGGAATTTACAACATGAAGTTCGATTATCCGCCCGAATATATGCTCTCGCACAGCTTTTTTGTTTCGCACCCGAAGGAGTTTTACGATTTTTACCGCACGATGATGCTTTGCAAGGGTGTTGAGCCGAACGCCGCCCATTATGCGCTTGCCGAGCTTGAGCGCAGAGGAAAATTAAAGGCGGTTATCACGCAAAATATCGACGGCTTGCATCAGGCGGCGGGAAGCAAGACGGTTTTTGAGCTTCACGGAAGCACGCTCAGGAACTATTGCCACCGTTGCGGCAAATCCTTTTCGGTCGATTACGTCGAGAACAGCGAGGTTCCTTATTGCCCTTGCGGCGGCATTGTCAAGCCCGACGTTGTGCTTTACGAGGAGCCGCTCGACGGAAAAACCATTGAAAATGCCGTGAATGCAATCGCAAGCGCGGATATGCTTATCGTTGCGGGCACCTCGCTTACGGTTTATCCCGCGGCGGGGCTTATCGATTATTTCAACGGGAAGTATATCGTGCTTATCAACCGCGATGCCACCCCTTACGATGACCGCGCCGATTTGGTTATTCGCGACCGCGTCGGAGAAACGCTTTCACAGGTTATATAGAAAAAATCAAGCTTCATTTGGCTGTGAAGCTTGATTTCTTTTATGTCGTTTTAGTGCTTAAGGGTCGCGGATTACGGTGAAACGACGTTGATGTCGCCCATTTTATTATCGCCCATAAGCTTAAGGGTACAGCGCGAGCCTTGGTTTTGGCGAATCGAAACGTCGCCCATACGGTTTAAAAGCTGGTTATCGACCATCCAATCGGCAGGGACGTGGACGGTGATGTCGCCCATAGCGTTGGTAAGATTAAGCTCGAAGATTTCGCCCTCGATGCCGTCGGTGTTTGTGTAATAAACGGTGGAATCGCCCATACGGTTGTTTATCCAGCTTTTTTTCGTGGTGACCGCGTCGACGTAATGTGTAGAATCGGCAAAACGGTTGCAATGACCCCTTTTTGAGTTCTTCGGGATGATGAACCCGATTGCGATATCCGCGATTATAGCCGCGAGGAGCAACAGCCAATTATTGATAAAATTGTCGTTTTCCAAGCCGCAAAGTGAAGCGATTTGCTTTTCAAAGCACATGACAAGCAACGCAAGCGGAAGGAAACACTTAAGCTTTTCGCGCAGCTCACGCGAAAATGCTACCTTTGCGATTATCCAGCCGACCAAAACGATGCCGATAAGCATGGTAAAGAAGGGGATACCTGCGATATTTCCGCCGCCGACCGTGCCGTATACGATAAGCGCCGCGGCGAAAATGAGCATCAAAATGCCCCAATAAACCTTGTAAGCTCTGCCTTTCATTATTTCAACCTCGTTTCATTTATTTTTTCTCGAAATGCCTTGTAATAGGAACGCGATACGTAAACCTTTTTGGGGGTGTCGGTGAAGAATGCCTCGCAGACTCCCGTGATCTCTTTCCTTATCGAGGAGATCGCCTTTGTGTTTAGGATACAGGATTTTGAAATGCGCATAAAGTAGGATGGCATTTGCTCGCTTATTTCGTAAAGCTTTAAATCGCTGTAATACATCCTTGTTTTTGTGTGGGCGGCGGTTTTATTGCCGCAGGTTTCGAAAAAGAGGATCTCGTTGACCGCGATGAAATGAACCTCATCGCCTAAAGTGAGCTCGATTTCGTCCGACTTTAAATTCGTAAGCATCGATTGAAGCTTGCGCACTTCATCGGTCAGCGCCTTGCATTTTATGACGATTTCGTCATCTGCGTTTTCGTCGATCTCGATTTTCACCTTGAAGCTCATACGCGTTTCCTCCTTTCGACAACTATTATAAAACAAATCGCTTTGTTTGTCAAAGCTTTTGGGGTAAGCGGTCGATTTTCGGGGGTAAAATGCCGATAATTGTAAATAAACTGCAATAAATGCAAACAATACTTGCACAATCGACTTGTTTGTGGTAAAATAATTCGGTATGATTTATAGGAGGATATTATGGAAGAAAACAAAAGGCTTTCATTTGCCGAATGGCTTGAAAACATTTGGTATCATTATAAATGGTTGATAATTTTCGGCGGACTTATCGTGATGATGCTGGTCATCAGCCTTACTCAATGTATGGGTACGAAGGACCCCGACGTAAACATTTTGCACGTAGGTCCGATGTATCTCGCGCCCGAAACGACCGAAGAGCTTAAGGGGAACGTGGGCAAGCTATCAAGCGACTACAACGAGGACGGAAAGGTAAGAGTTGAGCTTTTGGACATCACCGTCGTTGCAAGCGGCTCGGAAATGTCCTCGGGCGATATGCTTAATTACGACCAGGGAAATAACGCGCTTCAGAGGTTTCAAACCGAAATCCGCGCGGGCGACAGCGTTATTTATCTGCTCGATAAGCGCTATTTCGACCTTTGCATGGCGGAAAATCTTTTGACCCCGCTTTCCGAAATCCTTGACGATGCCGATATCCCCGCAAAAACCGTCGACGGCTACGGCATTTACGTCTCCGAGCTTGACGCGTTCGAATTGGACGGCTTGTCGAGCGTTTCGAAGGACGCTATCCTTTGCTTAAGACGCTCGCCTGACAAGGATGAGGTGAAATATCCGGGCAGAACTATGGATATTTGGAACGGAAACCGCAAAACCTTCATAAAACTTGTGCAATACGACGCAGAATAAACCGAAATTAACTATTGCAAAATGGAATATTTTGTGATACAATAACTCTAATCGTTATAATATCCGGAGGATTTTTACAAAATGAGCAACAAAGTTATTGCGAAGCAGAAGAAGACGATCATCACCTGCATCGTTCTCAGCGTACTTCTTCTTGCGGGCTCCCTGTTTGTTATTATCGACGGTCTCGTCCGTGTTAACGAACCCTATAATCAGTTTGAGGATGTAAACTTCGCGTCTGCATTCGCTACCGCGCTCGGCAAGGAAAGCGTGCGCGACATTACTCAGGAAGACCTTGATAAGGTCGAATCTCTCGTTTACTACTGGGAAGTAGGTAATAACGCACAGAACAACTACCAGACCTACGCTACTCCCGTTGTAATGCTCGGCTACAAGGAAATGACCGACAGCATTATTGCAAACGACAACGAAACCGAACCCGCGCAGGATTCCTTCACCGTTGTAAATTACCCCATCGCAAGCGTTGAGGATATTCTTCTCTTTAAGAATCTCCGCGTGCTCCGTACCTTCGACGTTTCCGAGGTTTCGAGCATGATGAACGGCTGTAACCAGACCGAACTCTACGCTATGTACGGTATGGGCGACGCAGTTTCCTTCGACGCTCTCA
>JAZRGS010000008.1:0-17908 GCA_045644305.1 Eubacteriales bacterium
GATTGGGTCAATCGCCCTTGAGACTCGATTTCTTTTTTTATTCGGTTTCTATCGAGGAAACGGTGAATTTGGGTTTGTTATCTTCGTTCTCCGTCTCGTCAATAGGTTCGTCTTTTTCGCTTTCCTCCGATTTGTCGGGCAAGGGAAATGCACCGCAATCGTCGTAATATTCAAACGAGAAGAATTTGGTTGCCGCCTTGTGCTTCTTTATAAGCTTGTAGTAGAGCATATAAATGATGAACGCGGCCAAGCCTGCAAGCGATATCCATACGCCGCCGGGGAGGTTGATGGAGGTTTCCGAAAGGGTTATCTTCGCGGGAACGAATAAGCCGGGGGTGCTGTATTCGAATACGATTTCGTTTTCGCCCTCCTCACATTCGACCGCTACGAAGCCGTAGGTGACCTTCAAGACGTCAACGGGCTTTCCGTTAACCGTCGCGCTCCAGCCGTTTTCCTCGTAAGGAACGCTGAAATAAACGATTCTCGGCTTGTCGAGCTTGATCTTGGCATCAAAGCCCTGACTCGAATAGTTGAATTCGTAACAGCACATTTTGCGTCTTTCGGCAACCGATTCCTGGAAGCTTTGGTAATTCGCAACCTCTTTTTCGTCAGCGGTGACTCGGGTCATAAATTGCGAATAATAGCTTGTCATATCGTCGGGAACGACGAGATATTTACAAAGCATCTTGTCGCGCTCGGTCTTGGAATAGGTTTCGAAGTCGCTCTGCGTCATAAATTCGGTGTATGCAAAGCCCATCGGGATGTAATTTTGGTTTTCGTAGATATCGTATCCGTTTTGGGTGGGGATATATTCGGATTGCTGGGTTTCATCGAGGTAAACAAAGCCCATCGCGTTGTGCTTTTGCGAATAGGTTCCGTTCGATTCAAGCTTGCGCTTGTTTTTCGAGCTTTCGATAAAGGAATATTTCGTCGAGGTGAACGCGCGCAGACCGTAAAGCGTGCTTTCGGAACGCGAAGCGACGTTTCTCGTAACGCCGATAATCGGGTAAAAGTCCATTATAGAGGGAGGCACAACCGTGTGGAAGCATTCGATAGTCGGGTAGTTCCAGAAAATGCCCAGATTGTCGATCGTCGAAATCGAGCTCGTTCTGAAGAAGTCGATTCTGTAAAATTCCTCGTGCGGGTCGGGCAATACAACCTCGCCCTCGACTACCTGATCGACCATGAATTTGCTCGAATGTGAATGCTGCTTGCCGTTGGTTATGTGGATGCAGGAATATAAAACCGTCACCGAGCAGACGCATATAAGCACCATGCGCTCGAATTGCTTGGTTCCGCGGTATCTGCGGATAAGCCACGCGGTGAGGAAGATTCCCAAAAACGCGATGGCGGAATAGAGCCAAAATCTTGCAGGGAAGGGCGGGAAGCCGAGCTTCATAATAAATTCGGTCACCGCATCCTTCGCTTCGTTTTCGTGCTCGTGCCAAATAAGACCCAAGGGAAGCACGACCGCCGTGCAGAAGAAGGTCATAATCGCGGTCGGAACCTTCCATTTTGTCCGTTCGTCGTCAAGGCTTATCACCGTCGCAAGAACGAACATAAGGATCATCATATAAAGCCAGCGTCCGTAATAGGCTGTGCTGAAGCCGAAAAATACGCTGTTCAAAACGGGAACGAATGAGAATATCGTAAGCGCGATCATCAGGCTTTTAAGCCATGTGCGCTTTTTAACCGTGAAAAATGCGAATACGCCCGAAAGCGAGAACATCGGCAGATACATCGAAATCGATGCCCATCTCGTGCCGTGACCGTAGAAGAAGTTAACGCGCGAGGGGATGTCGGGCGGGAAGAAATAGGATTCGAATATCTGTCCGTATCTCTGCCAATAGAATTTATCGCTCGACGTCCAGACAAAGAAGGATTTAAGCGTCTTTTTAGCCGCCTCGTCCTTGCCTGCGTTCAACTGCTCAAAGTAGGTCGCGATCTTGCCGGTGAAGTTGGCTTCGATTCGGCTGTTACCCATAAGCGCCGAGGCGGCGGGGAGTAGTATGAACATCGCCATCAAAACACCGATGACGGCTTCGATGATTATTGCAAAAAGCTTTTGGAAGGTGATCTTAAACGAGCGCTCGGGGAGTCGGAACATAAAATAGATTATGCAGAACGCCACCTGACCGACAAACATAAAGTAGTTTATCATGGCGTTTATCATAACCGCAAGCGCGAACAGACCCTTCCTGTCATTCTGAACGAGCTCCTCAAGTCCGATAAGCAGAAGCGGGAAGAATGCGACGCAATCGTGGAACTGATTGAAGAAGGTGTTGTAGATCTGGAATCCCGAGAAGGAATAAAGAAGCGCGCCGATGACCGCGTAATTCTTGTTCTTGACAAAGCGCTGTAAATAAGCGTAGGCAAGCAGCGCCGCAACGATATACTTGACCATATACATCGGTGCCATAAGGTAGGGCGTCCAGCTCGAGGGGAAGATGCACATGATCCAGAAGAAGGGGCTTCCGAGCATATAGTATGAATAGCTGCCGATAAAGTTCGAGCCCATATCGGTGACCCAGTCCCAGCCAAAATCTCCTGCACGCACCATTCTTACGCAGTTTTCGTAAAAGCATATCTGCTGTGCGTTATAGTCGCCGTAGTAAAGAAAGATCGGCGAGCCGGTTTTGACCCATTCGACGATAACGAAGGGGACTGTTATGCAGGCGGAAACGATGAATGACCACAAAAGCACCTTACGGTAGAAAAACCAAGGGCTGTTTGGGTCGAACTTGAATTTATTTCTTAAAGCGGTTACAGCCGTCATAGAAGTAAATCTCCAAACAATATATAATCAATTCATTCTACCTCTTTTATCAAAAAATGTCAATGATTTATATTGTTAAATAACTATAACATATTATTTTATTTCTTGACGACAAAGCGGAAAAATGTTATAATGAAGCATCAAAATTCGGAGGTTCTGCTTTGAAAAGAATTTTTGCGCTTTTAATGGCGCTGACGATGGTATTTTCTATTCTTCCGTCCTGTGCTTCGGGTGATCGAGAAACGATACCCGTATCTGCCGAATCCGAAAGAATAAAGCTTGTTGAAATAGACGGATATCTTTTTAATCTGCCTCACAGCACAAAAACCGAGGCGTTGCTTGAGGAATATCCCGAATTCGAAATTGCTTCAAGCAAGGGCGAATATATAGCTACGGGCGATGTTCTGACCGACGTAAACGGAAAAACCTACGTTGCGGTCATTTACGGCGACGCAGACGGCGACGGTGAAATCACGGTTTACGACTATATCCTCGTAAGACGCCTTTATATGAACACCGTAACGCTTGACGAACCGTTTGCGCTTGCCTGCGCACTCGGCGAGGAGGTCACACCTTACGACTATATCTACGTTAAGCGTCAGGTTTTATCGACCTTTGATATAACCACGCTGACCCACCGAGAGGGCGAGGGGCTACAAATAGAAATCGGTGAAAAAATCGACGGAAACGGCGTTAAGATCGCCTATATCCCGCTTGACAACCGCCCCGTAAACAAGGATAGGGTCGAATATCTCGCGGCGGCTGCCGGATTTGAATTGCTTATCCCCGACGAGAACCTTTACCGCACGGCGCTTGATAATATGACGCCGAATGAGGACGGCTCGACGATAGGTAACCGAGAAGAGCTTTTGAAGTGGCTTAAATCGGTCGAAAATGATTGCGATTACTTCGTTATCTCGCTCGACCAGCTTATCTCGGGCGGCTTGGTCGGCTCGCGCTATCTTTCGAATACCGATTTGACCTTCGAAACCGAGGTTGCCGATTATATTATCGAGCTTGCCGCAAGCAAGCACGTTATCCTCTTCGATACTGTAATGCGACTTGCGTCGACGGTGGATTATAAGGGCTATGACCTGAACACCTATAACAAGCTTAGGTCTTACGGTCAGGTTGCAAGAAAGCAGCTTGCGGGCGACGAGCTTACGGTTGAAAATATCATTGCGGGCTATCGCGAAAACGATAAGGGCGAAGAAATCTCGGTTGCGGTGTCCGACGACGTGCTTGACAGATATCTCGCCTCGCGTGAGCGTAAATTGAGGGTTATCGATTATCTGCTTACTCAGGCAAGCGAGGACATCGAAAAGATATATATCGGCGTTGACGATTCGTCGCCGAAGATAACCATTCAGACCAACGAAATCAACTATATCTCCTCCATCGCAGGCGAAAATATGACTCTGTTCGCAGGTGCGGACGAATTGGGACTTATGGGCATCGCGGCTGTCGCGACCGACGTATACGGTCAAGCCGAATGTAACGTAACCTATTTCGGCGGCGGAGAAAATCTTGCGGCGGATGAATTCGATACCGATACACTCGCAAAGAGCGTTGAAAAACATTGCGCGTCTATCAATGCGACCCTTAAAAGCGATTCTCCCAACGCGCTTCAGGTGCTTATCCTTACCCGCACAAGCAATTCGAAAAAGGACGCCGACAATTTGATCAAGCAGGCGATCAAAAACGTCGAAAACGGCGTTCCTACCTGCATAATCGATGCCTCCGGCACTCAATCTCTTGCCGAAGCGATGCTTAACAATAAGTTCGATATCGCGCTCATTTTGGGTTACAGCAACTGGAACACCGCCGCAAACGCGCTCGGCATTTCGCTTTCGAACGCCGTTGCGAGGTATATGTATATTTACAACTGTCAGGAAGTGACCGAAGAATCGAACGAAGCCTTTTTAAAGACGGTAACCTTCGCGCTCATCAAGGATATTTCCTATAAGCGCAAGGGCATTTCGAACCTTTCGGATTCCTCGGCATACGGCCCGAAAACCATCGTATCCCGCATCAATTCCTCGAAGATTCTGGTTAAGAACGGCGTAGCTTCCGAGCATGGAACGGTTAGCGTTTCTAACTTCCGTTATCCTTGGAACCGCTCCTTCGAAGCGACGTTTGATATAAATATAGCCGACAAATAAATCACTAAAACAAAAAGGTTTACCAAGCGGTAAACCTTTTTTTATGTTGCTTTAAAGCGGTTTATTTCACGGAAGCGATGCTGTAAGCGTTCGAGTAAAGCTCGTAATCTGCCTTGAACTGCTCGTCGTTACCGCTCTTTACGTTGTTAAGATACTTGTGAGTAGCAAATTCGCCCTCTGCGACCTCGATAAGTGCAACCGCGATGTTCGAGCAGTGGTCGGAAACGCGCTCGAAGCAGTTGATAAGGTCGTTGAGAATGAAGCCCAATTCGATCGTGCAGCTGCCTGCCTTGAGTCTTTGAATGTGGTTGCTTCTCATTTCGGCGGTGATGCGGTCGATAACCTGTTCAAGCGGTTCAACCTTGCGTGCAAGAATCGTGTCGCCGTTTTCGAACGCGGTAAAGGTGATTTCAAGAATTTCGCGAAGTGCGCTTTCGGCAATTGCGATTTCCTTGCGCGCATCCTCCGAGAAGTTCAGCTTCTTTTCGCTCAGCTCCTCGGCGGTCTTGACGATTTCAACCGCGTGGTCGGAAATACGTTCGAAGTTACCGATCGAGTGAAGCATCGTAGAAACGTTCTGAGAGTCCTTTTCGGTGATATCATCACTCGAAAGCTTTACAAGATAAGTGCCGAGCTTGTCCTCGTATTTATCGACGATACCTTCGTCGTCGACAACCTTGTTTGCAAGCTGTTGATCGTAATTATTAAGCACCGTGAGCGAATCAACGATTGCCTCTTTAACGATTCCGCTCATTCTAACGGTGATGTTACGGCATTCCGAAATAGCGATTGCGGGAGTAGCAAGCAATCTTTCGTCGAGGAGCACCTCCTGCTTCTTTTCGTCGTCGCCCTTGATGATCTTGTTCGCAAGAGAAACCAAAAGCTTCGAGAAGGGGAGGAGCATAACCGTCGTAACGAGGTTAAAGGTGAGGTGGCAAATCGCGATTCCGAGAGAGTTGATATTCTGCGCGACTATCGGGAAATCGAATACCGCGTGCAGCGCATAGAAGGCTATCAAGCAGACTACCGTACCGATGACGTTAAAGAGAATATGGACGACTGCAACTCGTTTTGCGTTGCGGTTTACACCGAAGCTCGAAATAAGAGCGGTTACGCAGGTACCGATGTTCTGACCCATAATAATGGGAATTGCCATACCGAACGTAAGGCCCGCATCACCCGCGGCGATACCCTGAAGAATAAGCACCGATGCGGCGGAGCTTTGAATAACGCCGGTTACAAGCGCACCGACGAGCACGCCGAGGATCGGGTTGTTGAAGTATGTAAGAAGGTTTGTGAACTCTTGGTTGTCCTTAAGGCCGCTCATCGAATCGCCCATAAGGCCCATACCGCACATAAGGATAGCGAAGCCGACTAAAATGTTGCCTATATCCTTTTTCTTCTTATTCTTGCCCATCGAAAGCAGAACGCCGACGAGCGCGAAAATGAGCGAGAAGTTCGCAGGCTTCAAAAGGTCGGTAAGCACGTTTCCGTCGCTTTCGACACCGATAAGCGAGGTGAGGAACGCGGTAAGGGTTGTACCGATGTTCGAACCCATAATAAGTCCGACCGTCTGGTTCAACTGCATTATCCCCGAGTTTACCAAACCGACAAGCATAACCGTCATAGCCGACGACGACTGTATCGCGATGGTAATACCTGCGCCGAGCGCGAGTCCTTTAAAGGGGTTGGAGGTCATTTTTTTAAGCGTTGCTTCAAGCTTACCGCCTGAAAGCTTTTCCAATCCGTTCGACATGATAGTCATACCGTAAAGGAAGAAAGCTACGCCACCGATGAGAGTGATGATTGCAATGATGTCCATTTTTACTCCTATGTTTTGCTCGCTTCTTGATTTCTTCAAAGCAAAAAATACGGCTGTCGAAAAAACCTGTCACAGCTGTGGGATATTCTGCAAAAACCGCTAAAATTCGCGTCGAATTCGCATTTTCCCTCAAATATATATTACCAAAAAGCGCAAGGCTTTGTCAATAGCTTCTTATAATTTCTGTTTGTACTTTGATACAAAAAAAGGAAGCCCTGCGACTTCCTTTTTCGTTTATATTAATTATTCGGTTCGAAGTGCCACAACGGGATCCTTTTTAGCTGCGCTTCTCGAGGGGATAATACCTGCGATAAGCGTGAGAAGCACGCTGATG
Organism: Eubacteriales bacterium; assembly: GCA_045644305.1. Lineage (GTDB taxonomy): Bacteria > Bacillota > Clostridia > Oscillospirales > CAG-382 > Coliplasma. Next base: position 7,095 of record JAZRGS010000008.1, read on the forward strand.
CCGATAAGGAGAAGTGCGACGGGGACGGGAAGGATCGCGTTGAGGTTGGGGATTTCGGTGAGGTGGTGAAGGATCGCGTTGATGGGAATACAAAGCAGATAGGTGATGATAACACCCAACGCGCCTGACGCAAAGCCGATCATAACCGTTTCTGCGTTAAACATCGAGGATACGTTCTTCTTCGAAGCACCGAGAGCGCGAAGAATACCGATTTCCTTGGTGCGTTCCTGTACCGAAATAAGTGTGATAACGCCGATCATTATCGAAGAAACGATAAGCGAAATTGCAACGAACGCGATCAAAACGTAGGTGATTGCGTTGATGATCGTGGTTACCGACGACATCATTATGCCGACGTAGTCGGTGTAGGTGATCTTTTCAAGCTCGTCAACGTTTTCGTTGTATTTAAGGATAGCCTCTTCGATTACGTCCTTTTCTTCAAAGGAGGAAGCGTAAATGTTGATGCTTGCGGGGGAGTCGAGGTCGACGTATCCGAGCGTTTTGAGGTTGTCCTTGTAGGTCGATTCCGAAAATTCAAGACATTCGTCGTAGTAAAGCGAGAATTGCGCTTCGGTGTAGGACGCCATTTCCGCTTCAAGCTCGGCAATTCTCACCTCGACAGGCTTTGCGCCGTGCTCGAGGCTTGCCATATATGCCGCCTGCGCCTTAAGCTGCTCGATGAAGGATTGAGTATAAAGTGCGATAACGTCCTCGTCCTTCATCATGTCGAGATATTCCTTGGTGTCGGCTTCCGACATACCCATATACTGCGAAAGAATCTGGGTAAGGACTACCTTCATTTCGTCGATGCTCTTACCGCTTATTTCTGCGTTGACAGCGGCGTCGATAGCCTCCTTCGAAAGGGTGCCCTTGATTTTAACGTAAAGTTCAGCCTTCTTTTCGTCGTTAAGGCTCGCGATATATTTGGTGAATTCGTTGGTTTTTTCTGCTCCGGTGAGGTTGCTGGTGTTTTCGCGGAAGGGAAGACCGGTGAAGATATCTCTGTCCTCGCTTGCGAGCTGTGCGGTAATAGCGGCGGATTCCTTCGATTTTTCAATCGCGTATTCGGTAAGCTTGTGGGTGTAGCCGATACCGCCCGAAAGCATGGTCGAAACCGCGTCCTCGCTCGGACGGATGATGCCCGAAACCTTAAGGCTCAAGCCGTTCGCATAAAGAAGCTTCAAGCCCGCCTGAGTTTCGCGCATATCGATAAATGTGTCGGTCGCCTTATCGTGCGCGTAGCTGTCCGCCGAAAGGATGGTGCGGAATTCCATACTGCAGATTTCTTCATAGGAGAAGTGCTTGTAATCGATTTCGATCGATTCCTTGTTGAACGCCGCCTTTGCAAGTGCGTCGATTTCCTCCTTGGACATAAGACCGAGCCCGTAAAGCGTCATATCGTCGATTTCGTTGTTTTCGTCGACGACAAGCACGATTTCATCGTAAGAATTCGGCCAAGAGCCGTAAATGACGTCGTACTGCTTTTCAAGAAGCGGGTTGATGAGCTTTCCGTTGTCGCCGGGAAGCATTTCCTGCCAAAGAGGAGGACTTGACATCATCATAGAAGAGCCGCCCATCATGCTTTCGCTCATATCAAGGTAAGCCGAAAGGTCAAGTCCGAAATATTCGATAAGAAGATCCTGCATCAACGCCTGAGAATCGGAATGGATTATGGTTCCGTCGACGCTTTCGGTATAAACCTTCATATCGATATCGTAGGTGTATTGAACACCGTTGACTGCGTTATATAACCCCGAGGTGCCGTTTTCGTTGTATCGCTCGGCTTCGAGGTATTCCTTGAACGACTTGAGGTCGTTTTCGGTGGTTTCCATCGCGTTAAGCGAGTTTACAAGGTTGTAGAACATCGCCTTTTGATAAACCGCGTCCTTTTCGTGGTCGGCATTGGATTCAGCCTGCTCGACAAACGCGCTGAGAAGCGAGCCGATATCCATATGCTGAGCCTCAAGCGTAAGCGGGTAAGAGGAAAGCGTATCCTCCTGAAGGACGTTTATATAGGTCGTCATACCGTGCGAAACCGCGAAAATCAAGGCGATACCGATGATACCGATGCTTCCTGCAAAGCTTGTGAGCATCGTGCGTGCCTTCTTGGTGATAAGGTTCTTAAGCGAAAGCCCGAACGAGGTGCGAAGCGACATCGAGGGCTTCTTTGCCTTCTTTTCTTCTTCGCTCTTTTCGGCGTTGCGCTTTGCTTCAAGCGCGATTTCATCCTCGGTCAGGGGCATCGAGTCGGAAAGGATTTCGCCGTCGAGCATTTTTATGGTTCTTGTCGCATAGGTATCAGCAAGCTCGGGGTTGTGGGTAACCATAATGACCAAGCGGTCCTTTGCGACCTCTTTTAAGATCTCCATTACCTGAACGCTGGTTTCGGAGTCAAGCGCGCCTGTGGGCTCGTCGGCAAGGATGATGTCGGGGTTGTTTACAAGCGCACGCGCAATAGCAACTCTCTGCATCTGACCGCCCGACATTTCAGCGGGCTTTTTGTAAAGCTGATTTCCGAGTCCGACAGCGGTTAACGCCTCGGTTGCGCGCTTTTTACGCTCGGATTTCGAAACGCCGCAGAGAGATAGCGCCATTTCGACGTTCGCAAGAACGGTTTGGTGGGGGATAAGGTTATAGGACTGAAAAACAAAGCCGATAGAATGGTTTCTGTATTTATCCCAATCTGCGTCCTTGTATTCCTTCGTCGACCTGCCGTTGATAAGAAGGTCGCCCGAATCGTACTTGTCAAGACCGCCGATGACGTTCAATAACGTGGTTTTACCGCAGCCCGACTGACCCAAAATAGCGACGAATTCGCTTTCTCGGAAGCTTACGGAAATTCCCTTTAACGCCTGTGTAACGGTATCGCCGACAATATACGATTTTTTTATGTCGCGAAGCTCAAGCATTTAAATTCCTCTTTCTGCAAAATAAACAATTCTATACAGTATATATTAAAACAGCACCAGAATGTTTTGTCAATAATAAATATGCAATATTTTGTAAACATTTAAACACGTTATATAAATTTTTTTGCACAAAAAAAGAGGGGCGAGGCCCTCTTGGTTATTAAATATACGGAACGTCAGTGAAACGCTTGATTTCGATATCGGGACACCGAGATTCGATCGTCATCAACAGCCTTTCAGTGCAGGTGAGCTTTAACGCATCGTTTTTTAACGTGATATTTGCGAATATTCCGCGCTCGCGCGGAGAAGTATATGCATTGCAATACTTTTCGGTGAAAATATAGGCCTTTTTGAAGCCGATCGGCAGACGCCATATTTCAATACTCGTGACGCTTTTCCAAGGTATGAAATCCTCTCCGAACTTCGGACGGTACAGCATTATTCCGTTGTCGTTATATTCGATACAGTTGGTATAAAATGTCGCTTTAACCGTGCACACAAAGAGAATAGTGAAGACAAGCGAGCCGATAGATGCAAAGCAATATAGAGAAATCGATGCGGCAGGGGAGTTATATGAGACACGGGCGGCGAGCCCGAACAGTGACGAAAAGAGAAGCACACCTATTGCCAAAATTATCAGGTTAAGGGATATTAGCTTGATTATCGATTTTGTTTTGAAGCTCATTATCATCTCTCCTTTCTAAAACAATTGTACCATATTTTCGGAAAAATGTCAAGAAAAGACCGCTTGTGCGGTCTTTTCGGTTAAATGAACTTGATGGTTTGGATTTCGAACGGCTTGAATTGAACGCTTCCGTCGATTTCGCAAATTATGTTTTCCATAAGATCGCAAAGGTATGCTTTTCTTTCACCGAACGCCTTGTTGAGCGAAATCTCGGCGACTGCGCTGACGCCCTCGAATTCATAAGCGCGAACGACGATTCCTTCGCCGTCCTCGGAATTCTTGACCCAATCGATAGCGACGTTGTCGGCGCTGCAGTTGGCGACGCTGGCGTCGATAAAGGCTTCGGGTGCGCATCCGTCGAACGCCTTAGGAGGATTGTTAAGCGCATAGCCCTCGGAAAGAATCGGGTTTACATAATTACCGATGTGCGGATAGAAGGAATAGGTGAACTCCTGTCTGCCCTTGTCGGCATCCTTGCCGGGGTACATACTGCTTCTTAAGAGGTCGATGTCGAGCACGCTGTCCCAAACCCTGTAACCGTACTTGCAGTCGTTAAGAAGTGCCGCGCCGTGTGTATCGTCGGAAATGTCGATGAACTTGTGTGCGCAAACCTCCTTCTTCGCCGCCGCGAAGCTGTCGCGCTTGTGGGTCGGGCGCATTATGCTGCCGTATTGAATATCGCATCTCGCCTCGTCGCTTACTGCGGTAAGCGGGAACGCCGCGCGGAGCATCTTGTGAGTCTCCTGCCAGTCGACAAGGGTTTTGAAATCGATTCTTGCCGAATCGGGGTAGATGCAAACGGTTTGGGTCAATCGGCTTTCACCCACGGTATAAACCGAAACGCGTTCGGCAACGCCGTCGACGATTTTCTGTGAAACCGATTGCAGCGTAAGCCTTTCTCGCGGGTTGACCGCGAAGTCCGCGGGGACCTCCCAAGCGTTCAGGGTGTCGGAATAAGCGTTCAAAACGTTGCCCTCGCCGCGGAGGTATTCAAAATTATCCGCCTTTCCGATAACCGAGCCGATGCCGCCTTCTTCGGTGAAAACAACCTTAATTTTGCTGTTTTCGATGAAGTTATCGCCCAAAACGACGTCGTCGCGATCGCTCTTTTTAGCCGTGGTAAAGCTCATCGGAAGCGCCGAAACATAGTCGTAGCCGTCGCCGTTTTTGACGTATCCGTCAAATTTAAAGGGGGAGGGGTTGAAGTAGCATTCTCCGTTTTTGTCGGATACCGCTTCAAAAGCTTCGCGCTCGATTTTCTTGATTTCGTTATCGATGTAGGCGTATCTTACGTCGGTTTCGTCATAAACGCGCTTGATCGCGGTGCCGGGGATTATGTCGTGGAACTGATAAAGAAGAACCTCTTTCCAAAGCGTTTCGAGCTCTTCCTTAGGGTATTTTTTGCCCGAAACAAGGCTTGATATGGTTGACATAATTTCCGCATCGTGGAAGCCAACCTCGCATTTTCTGTTGCTTCTTTTATTGCGTGATTGCGTGGTGTAGGTGCCTTGGTGCTTTTCAAGATAAAGCTCGCCCTTGTAGCTCGGGAATTTTTCCTGCTCCTTGGCAAGGTCGTTGAAAAAGTCGATCGCAAATCCCTGCTTCACCTTCGGAATACCGACAAGGTCGTATTCGCGCGCGAGTCGTTCCAAATGCTCCATGCCGGGACCGCCGCCGCCGTCGCCGATGCCGTAAAGAAGCATCGAGCGGTTATCGATTTCGCGTTCCAAGAACTTGTCCTCGGTCTGAATCATCGATTCTGCGCGAGCCGCGCTGTTATAGTTGCCCTCGGGAGGCATGTGCGTAAGAATTGTCGAGCCGTCGAGCCCCACCCAATTAAATGTACTGTGAGGGAAGAGGTTGACCGCATTCCAGCTCATTTTTATGGTAAGGAAGTATTTCACACCGCTCTTCGCCATAATCTGGGGAAGCTGTGCGGAATAGCCGAAAACGTCGGGAATCCAAAGGATTTCCTGATCGTAGCCGAAATGCTCCTTGAAATATTTTTTGCCGTAAAGCATCTGACGCACCAAGCTTTCGCCCGAGGGGATGTTGGTGTCGCTTTCGACCCAAAAACCGCCTTGAAGCTCGAGCTTGCCGTTGTCATAGAGTCTTTTCATCTGCTTGAAAAGCTCTGGGTGATCTTCGCGGATCCATTCGAGCATCTGGGGCTGGCTTACCCCGAAAAGATAATCCTTGTAACGCTCGCTGTTGCGAAGCACGGTAGCAAAGGTTCGCACCGCCTTACGCTTGGTTTCGCGCAACGGCCAAAGCCACGCAAGGTCGATGTGAGCGTGTCCGAGCGCGGTTATTTCGAAGTCGGATTCGCTTCTTCTTGCCAAAAATGCCTTTGTGATCTCTTTTGCCCTTTCGATGCATTCGGGATAAGCGCTTATCGCGTCCTCATAGCATTTTTGAGCTTCAGCCTTAAGGGATTCATCCTTTGTAGCCTCGGCAAGATGCCAAATAACCTCCAAATCGTAATAAAGCGAGCGCTTTTCCTCGTCAACCAAAGCGATTTCGGCTCTGTGAAGCACGCCGATCTTGTCGAGCGGACAATGCTCGTCCTCACCGAAGAGGTCGTTAGCGCCGCAATCGACCCAAATGTCGATGCTTCCGCCGTTTTTCATCGCGTCGTCGGGATAAACCACGACCTTTCCGGGATAGCCGAGATGGAATGAAAAAAAGCTGTCCTTGTTCGTGATACCCTTAAAGGGAACGCCGTTTTTATCGAAAACACAGCCCTCGCCGCCGACGTCCAAAAGGAACGCTACCTTGGAGAAATCGGTGCCTTCGGGAATTTCGCCCTTCATGTTCATCCAGGCACAGTCCCAAAGCTTACCCCAACGGTCGCCCGCCTTAAGCTCAAGCCTTCTGCCGTTTTCGCGCTCTTGATAGGGGAGCGGCTCGTCGGTAATAAAGGCTGTGACAGAAAGGGTGGATATCGGAGTATATATTTCGTCGAAGAGTCTGCTGAGTCTTTCTTCCATAATTACCTCTTTTTGAAATTTCCCGAGACTTATCGCCTCGGGAAAACTTAAACGTTTTAATTATAACCCTTGTATAGGTTTATTTGTTCAAAAGCTGCTTGCAATCCTCTGTGCAGGCGGAAATCTTCGCGGTTGCATCTGCGTCGCTTTCTGCACGGATGAGGATGTATGCCTTGATCTTGGGCTCGGTACCCGAGGGGCGTACGATAACCGCAGAACCGCCCTCGAGCTCGTAATAAAGCATATTGCTTGCGGGTAATCCGGTTTCAGAGGTGGTTCCGTCGAGCTTTTTGATGATGCCGGTGGAGTAATCGCGGGTCGCAGTCACCTTCATGCTGCCGATCGAATCGATGGTCTTGCCTCTGATGTCCGCCATAATCTCGCCCATAAGACCCATCGGGTCGATGCCGGTGATCTTGACGTTCAAAACGCTTTCTCTGTAAATGCCGTATTCGGCGTAAATGTCCTGCAATGCCTGATAAACGGTTCTGCCCTCGGCATAATGACGGCAAACCATTTCAGCAGCCAAAACGCTCGCGCCGATAGCATCCTTGTCGCGTGCGTAGCCTGCGGAAAGATATCCTTGGCTTTCCTCATAGCCGAAAATAAAGGCGTTGCTTCCGTCAGCCGCCCAAAGCTTGATTTTTTCGCCGATGTACTTGAAGCCGGTAAGCACGCTGATGTGGCGCACGCCGTTCTTTTCGCAAATCGCATCGAAAAGGTTCGAGGAAACAACCGATTTGATAGCGCACGCGTTTTCGGGCATATTGCCGTTCTTTTTGCGAATCTTTATGATGTGGTCGATAAGCAAAGCGCCGATCTGGTTGCCGTTGAGCGCAAAGAATTCGCCCTTGTCGTCCTTAATTGCAAGTCCGATTCTGTCGGCGTCGGGGTCGGTCGCGATGATTGCGCCGCAGTTGATGCCGAGCTCGTTAATCTTCTTAACCGCTTCCTCGAAGCATTCGCGGTTTTCGGGGTTGGGCGATGCGACGGTGGGGAAGTCGCCGTCGGGAATCATCTGGCTGTCGATAGTGACAAGCTTATCGATGCCGCAACGCTTCAATGCCTCGGGAACGAGCTTGTAGCCGGTTCCGTGAAGCGCGGTGTAGGCGAGTCCTACCTCGTTGCCGTATTTTGCGGTATTTTCTGCGTCGAGTCTGCAATCGAGCACCGCCTTAAGGAAGGCTTCGTCACATTCCTCGCCGATCATAACCAAAAGACCTGCCTTTTCGGCTTCCTTTAAGCACATTTTCTTGACGCCCTCGAAGATGTCGGTAGCCTCTGCCGTCTTCGAAACGACGCTTGCGTGCTCGGGCGGGAGCTGTGCGCCGTCGTCCCAATAAACCTTGTATCCGTTGTATTCCTTGGGGTTGTGGGACGCGGTTACGTTGATGCCTGCGATGCAGTTGTAGTAAAGTATTGCGAACGAAAGCTCGGGCGTGGGACGGATTCCGTCGAAAAGATAAACCTTGATGCCGTTGGCACAAAGAACCTCAGCCGCTGTACGAGCAAAAAGCTCGGAATTATTTCTTGAGTCATAGCAAACCGCAACACCGCGTTCCTGACCGTTGGCGGATATGATAAGCTCTGCAAGACCCTGCGTGGTCTGTGCGACGGTATAGACGTTTATCTTCGAAATACCGACGTCCATGGTGCTTCTGAGTCCTGCTGTGCCGAAGCTCATCGGAATTGCGAACCTTTCGGCAATCGCGTTTTCGTCATTCTTGATCAACAATAAATTCTTTTTGGTATCGGCGTCTACCTTGTCGGAGTAGAGCCATTTTTCGAATTCCTTGTACATATCGATGCTCCTGATTCTTAATGTGAATTAAAGATTCGCAAGCGCTTCTTCCATAGCCTCTGCCAGCTGATCGGGGCAGGAGGTGGACTTAAAGCCGCATTTAATGCCCTTGCATCTCGAAATTATTTCTTCCGCGGTCATGCCCTCGCAAAGAGCGGCGACGCCCTTGAGGTTGCCGTTGCAACCGCCGACGAAGGTGACGTTGGTTACTCTGTGTGCGTCGTCGATGTCAAACGACACGCTTCTCGAGCAAACACCCTTGTTTGTTCTTTCGATTTTCATCGTTTTTTCTTCCTTTTTATTATATATAATATATGCTCGAAAACATTATATCAAAAATATCATCTTTGTAAATAGTTTTGCGATATTTTTTTGGACGATTTTGTTATGTTTTTCTCTTAACTTTTGTTCACAAAATGTTTACAAATAGATTCGTCAACATATATTGCTTTTTGCTATTGAATGTGGTACAATCGACTTCGCTTGGTGTGCGATGAAGCTATAGATTGCTGTCAAATGGCAGGTAACTATGGCAGAGTATGTCCGACAATCGGGCGCAGGCTTCGAGCATTTTTTAAGGGTGTTACACGAAACGCCCGGCGCGGTGTTCAGGCTCTGCCGTCAAATTATTTTCATTATTTTATATTTGGAGGCAAACCCATGGCAAAGAAAGACAAGATCAGAATCCGTCTTAAGAGCTACGATCACACTCTCATCGATCGTGCAGCTGAAAAGATCGTTGAAACCGCAAAGCGCAACGGCGCTACCGTTTCCGGTCCCATTCCCCTTCCTACCGATAAGGAAATCATCACCATCCTTCGTGCAGTTCACAAGTACAAGGATAGCCGCGAACAGTTCGAATACAGAACTCACAAGCGCCTTATCGACATCATCAAGCCCTCTAAGGCTTGCGTAGAAGCTCTTATGAGCACCGATCTCCCCGCCGGCGTAGATTTCAACATCGAAATCTAAGTTACATTGTCAAATTAAGGTCACGTTGAAGTGCGTTTGGTGCTTCAACCAATAACCTAAGGAGGATAACAAATGAAAAAAGGCATCATCGGCAGAAAGCTCGGTATGACTCAGCTCTTCGACGAAAAGGGCAAGGTCATCCCTGTTACTGTCATCAGCGCAGGTCCCTGCGTTGTCGTTCAGAAGAGAACGAACGAAAAGAACGGCTACGAAGCCGTACAGCTTGGCTTCTCGGACATCGCCGAGAGAAAGCTCAACAAGCCTCAGAAGGGCGTTTTCGCTAAGGCTGAGGTTGGTTTTAAGAAGTACCTCAAGGAATTCCGTCTTGAAGATTGTGCTTCCCTTAACGTCGGTGACGTAGTTACCGCAGATACCTTTGAAGTCGGCGAAAAGATCGACGTCACCGGTATGACCAAGGGTCACGGCTTCAGCGGCGTCATCAAGAGATGGGGCTGCCACAGACTCAGAATGACCCACGGTACAGGTCCTGTTCACCGTCAGGCAGGTTCGATGGGCGCAAACAGCGACCCCTCGCGTATCTTCAAGAATAAGAAGATGGCCGGTCAGTACGGTAACGAGCAGGTAACGATGCTCAACCTTGAAATCGTGAAGATCGACGCTGACAACAATCTCATTGCTGTCAAGGGTGCGGTTCCCGGTGCAAAGAATGGTATCGTTTACCTCCGCAGCACTGTGAAATAAGCGGAAGGAGGAAAAGAAATGCCTACAATTAATGTTTTGAACATGGAAGGAAAGGTTTGTGGCGAAGTCACTCTTTCCGATAAGATTTTCGCTGCTGAAATCAACAACGCAGCAGTCCATTCCGTAGTTAGAGCATATTTGCTCAATCAGCGTCAGGGTACTCAGTCTACTCTCACCAGAAGCGAAGTTCGCGGCGGCGGTAGAAAGCCTTGGCGTCAGAAGGGTACCGGTAGAGCGAGACAGGGTTCGACCCGTGCTCCTCAGTGGACCCACGGCGGTATCGCACTTGGTCCTAAGCCCAGAACCTACCGCGTAAGCATCAACAAGAAACTTAAGCAGGTTGCACTTTTCTCTGCTCTTACTTCCAAGGTTGCTTCGAACGAATTGATTGTCGTTGACAATATCGCGCTCGACAGCTACAAGACCAAGAGCATGGTCAACTTCCTTAACGCAATCGATGCTAACGGCAAGGCTATGATCGTTACTCTCAACGTTAACGAATACGTAGTCGGTTCTGCAGCAAACATCCCCGGTGTAATCACCGCTCCCGTTAACACTATTAACGTTTACGACATTCTTAAGTATGACAAAATGGTCATCGCTAAGGATGCACTTGCAAAGCTTGAGGAGGTATACGCATAATGAAATCGGTTTACGACATCATCAGAGAGCCGGTTATCACCGAAGCCTCTATCAAGAATATGCAGGATAAGAAATACACTTTCAAGGTTCCTGTAAACGCAAACAAAGTGGAA
>JAZRGS010000009.1:0-2490 GCA_045644305.1 Eubacteriales bacterium
GCGGGCGGTATCCGCGTCGACGCCTGCGGTATAGTTGAGGTCCGCGATGTCGAGATCGAAGAACTCGATCGCCATAGTCGAGGCAAGGAGGTATGCACCCGCGTTGCCGTGGTGCGAGTTGTCGGTGTGGTAAAGGTTGATTTCGGGGTGAGTTTCGGTCGCGATAAGGAATGCGTCGGCACCTGCGGCTACACGGTCGACGTTAAAGTCGCTCGCAAGCTTTGTGTAGTTGTTGTGGTGCTTTGCCGCACTCGCGGGGCGCTGCTTGGGGTCGTCGTTCGAGGAATAGCGCTTGTAGATAAGAAGCTCGGCGCCGTTTGCCTCGATAAGCGGAACGATGATGTCCATCGCAGGCTTCGAATCCTCGTAAACCGCGTTGGAGTTGTCCTGAACCACGACGTAGTCGTACTTTTTCTTCGCGAGCTTCGAGCGCAAGAGCGTGCCGTGCCTTTTGTTCGACGCGTCTGCGTATTCCTTCAAATATGCGCCGCCGATACAGCAATATTCAACCTCGATGTTGACGCCCTTTTCCTTGCAGATCGCTTGGAGCTTGTGGGGTATGTTGTAGAAATAGGTCGAGCTGTTGCCGATGAAGAGAATGTTGATAGCATCCTCCTGCGAGGGAAGGGGAAGCTCTTCTTCTGCGGCGATGCCGTATGCCTCGATTTCGGAAACCATTATCCAGTTGCTGTTGCCGACGAATCGGAATTCGACAAATCGCGCACTTACCGCCGAATCGAGCGTAAGCGTGAGGTCGAGCGAGGATGCTTGCTCTTTGTCAGCCACCTCGATAACGCCTGCGGGCGCATAATCGGTGCCGTTGTTGGAGATATAAACGAAAACAAATTCAGGCGCGCTGATGCCGACGCTTATGTGGTAGGACGATGCGACGTTTGCGACGAATTTATCGACGTAGTAAAGACCGCCGAGGTCGACGGTTACAGCCGAATAACCGCGGTCGACGTAGGTCGACGAGGTCTTGTTAAAGCCTGCGAAGGTCTTGTCGCTGTAAGACGCGGTGTCTGCAGGACGGATGCCGTCGGTGAAGCTGACGTTGCCGTCGTCAGGGTAAGAGGGGTTTGCGTTGTCGGGATGAAGTCCCGAGGTCTTGTAGGATTTGTTGAGTGCGACGTTTTGGTAGTTGGGGTCGTCCTTAATGATAATCACGGGAATAGATTCCTCCTCTGATGAAGCACTTGAGCTTTCTGCATCCTCGGGCTTTTCACATCCGAAAAGCGATAAAGGCATCACCGCAAAAAGAAGCAACACCGCGAGGAAATATACTAACGTTCTTTTCATAATCAAGCTCCTTTGTTTTAATTTATTACCATTATAACATATCGCGCGTGCTTGTCAAGAAAAAAGATGCTTTTATTTATATTATTTATTAAATGAAGCGATTTTTCGAAAAAATTGCGAGAAAAACCGCTTTTCCAAGCTCGATGCAGTCGAAAGAACGCGTTATGCTTTTCCGCATCGCCTTAAAAAATGGCTTTTCTCGCAAAAAAATCATTTCAGTCTGACGTATTTTGAGTAAGAATATCCTTCAATGCCGTTGTAGGTGACGAGGTACCATTCGCCGCTTTGACCTTTGATTTGCATTGTTGCGCCGTTGGGTGCCTGACCGATGATTGTGCCTTGAAGATTGGGAGAATTTCTTATGTTTAAACGTCCGCCCTCGGTCACGACAACGCCGGTTTGCGTCGGGTTAGGGTCTACAAGCGTCATTCCGAAGTAGTCGGCAACCGATTGCGCAAGGTTTTCCGCGATCTGCATAAGGTTGTTTTTTATCCATTCTGCGTCTTGTTGGTTGTCGTGGTAGGCGAGCTCGATGAGGATAGAGGGCGCGCGGGTGTTGTTCAGCTCGTAAAGCTTAGTCGTGGGGAGCGCACGCACGAGCGACGGGTTGGGGTAGATTTTCTTGAGGTTCGCCACGAAGATGTCGGCGGCGCGCAGTCCGTTCACGCTCGTCGGGTAATAATAGACGTCGCTTCCCGTTTGCCTGCCGTAGTTGGCGCTGCCCGATGCGTTGGAATGAAGCGCGACGTGAAGCGCGTAATCGCCCGAATTTGAAAGCCTGACCGAATCGCCGACCGAGCCTTGTGGGTTGTTGCGGGTGAAGGTGATTCCGCTCGCCGTCAAATAGGGCTCCATATAATCGGCGATGAGGTTCATATAATATTCCTCCGAGCCCGAATTGTCGTAATAGCGGTTGTATTCCTGCGTTGAGGGACTTAAAAATAACATTGGCATAAAAATTTCCTCCTTCCCTAAAAGGGTATGCATTTTTGCGCTCGTTTGACGCAAAAATAAGAAGAATTTTCGTAAAAAAGTATTGACAAACGGCGAAATATATGATAATATTTACCGGTACAAAGAAGAAGAGCGCAAGCTCTCACCCTGCGGAAAAAGTCTTGCTCGGTCAATAATTGCCTGTGGTATAGCCGTACTATGGCGTTTTTTGGCTGTGCAAAGTGGGGAATCCGCTTT
>JAZRGS010000010.1:0-6255 GCA_045644305.1 Eubacteriales bacterium
CGCTGCAGGTAAGGAAGGTGATGGTTGCGCCCTTCCAGTCGCTTACGCCGTAAGAGCCGACGTATCTGCCGTCTGCGTCCTGATATTCGCCCTGCATGCCCTCGCCCTCGCCCGATTTGTCGTCTGTGTCGGTATCACAAGCGGCAAAGCAGGGAAGTGCAATAAGACAAAGGACCAATAACAATGCAAAAAATCTTAATTTCATATTGTTCCTCCAATTTTGATTCATCCTATCATAACATATATCCGTCGTAATTTCAAGAGGTCGCAGTCAATTATTAACCTTGGTTTAACAAAAAGATGATATTAATATAAAATAAGCAATCCCTAAATAAGTACGTCGAAAAATGACGTATTATGGAAAATTCTTCTGACAAGGAGAAAATGCATGAGCAACGAAGAAAAGAAAACCAAAATTAAAAATAAAGACAAAGAGGGCAGACGCGTCCGCTCGCTCGACCCGATGCACTACGTCGGCATTTATTTAATGAAAACGCGCAACGACGCGACGAATTATTTTCCCGGCAAGGTCGACATCGCCACCGCGGAGGCGTACATAAAGCAAAAGCGCGAGCAGGGCTTGAAGGAATTCAGCATGATGCACGTTTTCATTGCAAGCTTTGTCCGTATGTATTCGCAGCATCCCGAAATGAACCGATTTATAAGGGGCTCGCGGATATACGCACGCAACGATATCGAAATCGCGATGACCATAAAAAAGGAAATGAAGCTCAATTCCGACGATACGGTCATAAAGATGAATTTCAAGCCCGATGCAACCGCCGAAGAGGTTTATGAAATTGTCTGCAAAACCATCTCCGACGCCTTGAACGAGGAAAGCGATTTCGACGGTGTCGCAAAGCTTTTGTCAAAAATGCCCCGCTTCGTTATGCGCTTTTTCGCAAGCGCGCTGAACGTGATGGATTATTACGGCATGATGCCGAGGTCTTTGACCAAGATTTCGCCCTTCCACGGAAGCATGGTTGTCACCTCGCTTGCGTCGCTCGGTATTCCGCCGATATACCACCATCTTTACAACTTCGGCAACATTCCCATATTCTTTGCCTTCGGTAAGCGATACAACGAATACGAAATTACCAAGGAGGGCAACCCCGAAAAGCACACCTACATGGATTATCGCATCTCGTGCGACGAACGAATCGCCGACGGACACGCCTATTCGGTTGCTCTGCGCTACTTCAATTCGCTCATCCGCAACCCCGCACTTTTGGATGCCCGACCCGAAAAAATCGTCGAGGATATTCCTTAATATTAAAAGAGGCTTCGCGCGAAGCCTCTTTTCTTTTGTGTTTCTTAGCCGTTTTTTGTTTATTTTGTAGCCTTTATTGTGTTTTGATAATACGTAAATGTGGCGAATTTAGAAAAAATAACCAAATGGTGAAAACTATTGAAAAAAGGCGCAGATTGTGGTATCATCTTCGCTTGATGAAACAAAAAAGTCAGGTGAAAATATGGAAGAAATGGCAAAACTTATGCCGATCGCGATTGCGCTGACCGCAGGTCTTTTGCTTTCGCGTTTGGTTAAAAAATTCAAGCTTCCCGCAGTTACCGGTTATCTTATTGCGGGCGTGCTTATCGGCCCCTACTGCCTCGGCGCACTTGTGAATTTGCTCGGCCTTGCAGAATACGGCTTGGGCTTTGCGACCGAAGAGGCTGTTGAGGCAAACAGCGTTCTTTCGAAGGTTGCGTTGGGCTTTATCGCCTTTGCAATCGGTGACGAATTCCGCCTTTCTCAGCTTAAAAAGATAGGCAAGCAGGCAACTGTCGTGGGTATTTTCCAGGCACTCGTTGCAACCTTGGTCGTTGACGCGGCATTGATCTTCCTCTGTCGGTTCTTGCCCGAAGACGTTATCAACACCCCCGCAGCCATTGTTCTCGGCGCAGTTGCAACCGCAACGGCACCCGCGGCGACGCTTATGGTCGTTCGTCAGTACAAGGCAAAGGGTAAATTGACCGATATGCTTCTTCCCGTCGTTGCAATCGACGACGCGGTCGGCTTGGTCGTTTTCGCGGTTTCGTTCGGCATCGCACAGTCGATTCAGAGCGGCGTTGCACTCAGCGCAATTTCGGTTCTTGTTGAGCCGTTGCTCGAGGTAATCCTCTCGCTCCTTCTCGGTCTTGTGCTCGGTGTGCTCTTCAGCCTTGCCGAAAAATACTTTAAGTCCAACAGTAAGCGCCTTGCACTTTCCATCACCTTCGTTATAATGGCGGTTGCGCTTTCGCTCTTCGAAACCCATATCGGTTCTATCCACATCAAGTTCTCGTCGCTTCTCGTTTGTATGATGCTCGGCACCGTCTTCTGCAACATGTGCGACTTTTCGGAAGAAATTATGGGCAAGACCGACAAATGGACGGCACCCTTGTTCATTCTCTTCTTCGTGCTTTCGGGCGCAGAATTGAAGTTCGAT
Source organism: Eubacteriales bacterium (assembly GCA_045644305.1). GTDB lineage: Bacteria > Bacillota > Clostridia > Oscillospirales > CAG-382 > Coliplasma. The sequence goes on from JAZRGS010000010.1 coordinate 2,430, forward strand.
ATGTTCAGCAACCTCTTGGTAGTTCTTGTCGGTGTTGTTTACATCATCACCCGCTCGATCGGTAAGATTGTCGGCGCATCTCTCAGTGCAAAGGCTAGCAAGTGCGAGCCCAACATCGTTAAATACCTCGGTGTCACGCTTCTTCCTCAGGCAGGCGTTGCGCTCGGTATGTCGCTTATCGCGGCAGAAAAGCTTGGCGAAGCAGGCGCTATGATCCGTAACATCACTCTCTTCGCGGTTCTTATTTACGAGCTTGTCGGTCCTATGCTCACCAAGATCGCTCTTACCAAGGCAGGCGATATCGTTCCCAGAAAGGTTATTAACCTCGGCGAAGAAGACGACGATTAGTAAAACGCCCATAATGGCGCAGAACACTGCGTTATAAAAAAACAGCACCGTTTGCAGTAGGTTACTACAGCTGCAGGTGCTGTTTTTTCATTCTGCATCCATTATGGACGTTTTACGGTTCTAATAAATTGAAAATTATATTTCGAGGTTTTTTCGTTGGGGGATATGTTGATTTGGTGTGCAAGAAGAGATAAATTTAAAGGCATACACAAAGCGTGTATGCCTTTGATTTTATTCTGCGTAAACAGCGATTTCGTCGATAAATATCCAGCTTTGATTGGTTGTGACCTCGACCTTGACAAAGCGTGCCGAAACATCCTCATCAAGCGTGAGAACACGCTTTACCGAATAGGAGGAATCGGTTCCGTTATCGGGGTCGAATTCTTGGTTCTTCACCTCTTTAAAGCTGCTTCCGTCGTCGGAAACGTAAACCTTAATGCCGGTGGGTGCGAAAACCGCTGCGCTTCCGCCGCCGAGAGTATTGACCTTGAGGCTGTAAATGCCGTCGGTTTTTGCTCCGAGGTCGATAACTACCGAAGGCGCGCCGAGGAAGCCGACCCACGCTCTGTCGAAGTACATTTCAAGGCCTTCGTTTCCGTCTGTAAGCGTTTTGCCGGTTTCATCGGGATAATTTTCCTCGGGTGCAAGCAATAACGTATAATCTTTTCCGAGTGCGACGTTTTTGCCGTTTCGAGCCTTGTATTCGATGGTTTTCACAAGGCTCTCGCCCTCGTTACCGAAGTAATCGACGCCACAGACCGAATATTCCGCCACTCCGTTTCCGCCCACGTTCATTTCGGTGAATCTGAATTCAAGCTCGTCCTTGCCGTAATCGCCCGACAGGTCGAATTGCTTAATCAAAAGTCCGTTTTTGTAAACGTTCACACCTTGTGCGGTTTTGTCGGGGTTCTTCAGGGTGCCGACGATGATTACGTTTCCGTTCGGCTCAGAGGTAAATTCCGCCTCCGGTTTTGTCAGCGTAGATTCGGGAATCATTCCGTTTTCATAGTAATATTTATAAGCCTCGTGCTCGCCGAATTTTTGCATATCGGGGTGCTGATAATGTGAATAAGCAAATGTGACGTGCGCAGACACGTATTTGTCGGTGATATTAAGCTGCTCGATAAATCTGTCAAGCGGTGCCGTGCTCGAGGTGGAGAGCGTGAAATCCTCGTTGTTTGCCCAGAACAAAAGTCCGTCCTTGGTGTCGACCGCCTTTTTGATTTCCGCATAGTATGCGTCGAGACGGTCGATAGAGATATGCCCCGCGCCGACCGAGTCCTGACAGCAATAAATATCGCCGTTTTTAAAATTCGTCCCCGCAAAGACCTTTTGCCAAAGTACACCCGTTTCTTTAGGATCTGCGCCCGCTTCGGAGATATAGGGCGAAAGCATCATCGGCATCGAGGGCGCAATTTCGTAAAGTCCGTCGCGGTAAAGGTTTAAAAGATAAGACGCGTTATTGATGACCGCATCGGGCGCCACCATGTTGTAAAATTCAAAAACAAAGTACCATCCGTAAAATGCGTTGGGATATTTCGCGGCATATTTATCGTGAAGCTGTTTGGCGCCGTTTAAGCCAAGGTTCGCCTGCGTGTCGATCCAATTTCTATCCAACACGCCCATTTGCCACCATTCGGAGCTGTCGTTAAGACCGATAAACACCTTTACTCCCACCTTTTCTGCGGCGGAAAGTATATTTTCTACAAGGGCGGCGCCGCTTGCGTCAAAGATGTCTGCGCGATTATCACCGAAATCCGAATCGAAATATGCGTCGGTCACCTTGCCGTCCTCCGTGGTGAACGACCATTGAAGAATAAGAATATCTATTCCGACGTCGTACATCGTCTGCAAATGCGATTCCATCTGCTTTGCCGAATATCCCTTAAATGCGCCCGGTTGCATAAAGCTGCCGCAAAGCGTAGGATATCCGTCGGGTCGTGCGATAGTATCGTTTTCGCCTTTGTTCGAAGCGTCCGAGTCGTTGTCTGTGCTGTTGTCCGATTCGTTCGAGGTATCCGAGCTGCTTTCAGAACCGCTTTCAGAACCGCTTACGGACTCGTTCGACGTATTCGAAGTGTCTTCGAAGCTGTTGTCCGAGCTTGTGTCGGATAATTCCGAATATTCCGAATCGCCCTTCTGCGAGCTTTCGGATACATTACCGCCGCAGGCGGTTAAAAACGCCGAAAAAGGCATTAAAACCGAAAGAAATATGGGAAGAAATTTCTTTTTCATGATTGCACCTCGTGAATTTTCTGTATTTATCTTACACTTTTATCCCAAAAAAGTCAACCTGATGTATCAAGCGAAAAAATCGGTCAATACTAAAAATAAAAAACAGGAGGATATTATGCAGGAAAACGATACTTTGAAATTGCTTCGCGAGTGTGACGCGGGCGTAAAAATGGGGGTTGCATCGATAAACGACGTGCTTCCCGACGTAAAATCGCAAAAGATGAGAGACTATCTCGCCGACTGCAGAAATCAGCACGAAACCCTGCTTTCTGACATTAAGGAAAGGCTTTCGGCGCATTGTGACAAGGGGAAGGAGCCCGCGCCCGCGGCAAAGAGCATGAGCTGGATCAAGACCAACGTTAAAATGGCGCTTGACGATTCCGACAAAACCATCGCCGATCTTATCACCGACGGCTGTAATATGGGGGTGAAGTCGCTTCACCGCTATGTGAATCAGTATAAGGCGGCGGACAGCGATTCGAAGGGCATCGCCAACCGATTGATCAAGCTCGAGGACGACTTATGCATCGAAATGCGACAATATCTTTAAACAATAAAAAGACGGATAATAAAAAAGACAGAGCAACCTCTGTCTTTTTTATGTGTTTCTTCGTTTTACTTTATTCAGCGTAAGGGAAGCGTTCGCATAAACGGCCCGCAGCGGGGATATACATATCGCATACTTCGTTGTAGTAGCCTTCCCAATAGCCTTCGATGCCTTCGTAAATAAGCTTGGAAACCGCCATTTCGGGTGCGGGCGCTTCAACGTTGCCAGCTTCAATATCGGCGATAAGATCTGCTATGAGAAAATCGATATAACCTGTAAGCTGTTCGCCGCCCGAGAAGGTAAGCGTGCACTGGGTAAGCTCAAAAATGCCGCTTACTCCATAGGTATAAGAAAACCAAGTGCCTGCATAAACTTCGATTCTGTAATCGCCCATCGGGAGCGGCTGACAGCTGTCTTCGTCGATCCAAAGTTCGTTTTCGGGTTTGAACTCATCGCGCATAAGCTGGCTGATATAGCTGCAGATGTCGCCGGAGGTGAACGAGAGCTGACCTACAAGTTTGCCGTCCTTGTGTGAGTAAATATCGATAACAACACCCTTGCTTACGTCTTCGCTGCCTTCGCCGCCGCCCACATAGATATTTCTCGGGTCGCCTACGGTGTATTCGTAAACGGGATAATCATATGTGTTTTCTTCGGTTTCGTCATCGGGTTCGGGCGTAACCTCCGGAGCCGTGT
>JAZRGS010000011.1:0-12622 GCA_045644305.1 Eubacteriales bacterium
GAGCAGTGAGCTCTGTGAGCCGCGCCGAAAGCGTCGTTAACGAAGAGATCGCAAAGAGAAGCGAGTTCTTTGGAGAATACTTCGCCGTTCTTGGTTTCTTCGGGGCGGTAACGGGTGTTCTGAAGAAGAACAACGTCGCCGTTTTCCATTGCAGCAACAGCCTTCTTAGCGTTTTCGCCTACTACGCAGTCGTCTGCAGCGAAAACAACTTCTCTTTCGAGCTTTTCAGCAAGGCGTACAGCAACGGGAGCGAGAGAAAATTCGGGCTTGGGTTCGCCCTTGGGCTTGCCGAGGTGCGAGCAGAGGATAACCTTTGCGCCCTGATCAAGTAAGAATTCGATAGTGGGGAGTGCCGCAACGATACGGTTTTCGTCGGTGATGACGCCGTTCTTGAGGGGCACGTTAAAGTCGCAGCGAACAAGCACGCGCTTGCCGGCTACTCTGAGATCTTCAACCGATTTTTTTGCGTTCATTTTGAGTTTCTCCTCGTTTGTATTAATTTTTTTATTTTCTTATTTTGAAATCGGAACAAATTTCCAATCAAGGCTATTATATACCAAAAATCCCCTTAAATCAAGAGTTTTTCTAATATTTTAGCCCTTTTATGAGAAATTCTCGTTGACATAATTTTCGAAATTGGGCTTTGCCGACGACATCGAGTTTTTAAGGCCCGAGCCGAATTCGATATAATCCGAAACCGCGCCGATCGTAGCACGGCGGATAACCGAAATATTGCTTCCGTAAACCGTTGCAAAATCGAAATAGACAGTGTCGAGAACGGTTTGGAACATAACCGTTTCCTTGTTGTTATTCAAATACGTCGCGATGAGCTGGTTCAAATATGCCTTTTTAATGGTATCGCGTCCCGAGGCGCAGGTTGCCTGAATTACGACGGAAACGAACTTTTTGTGCGTATCATTGCTGTTTTCGATGTTTTTCGGGATAGAAAATACGCGCGCATCGGTGCTTACGGGCGAGCAATAGCGGGCTTGGTTTTCGTCAAACTTCGGCATCGGAACCATACCGTAGTTATTTCCGCCGTTATTTCCGTCGCGAAGCGAGTAAAAATATTCGAGCTTGTTACAGAAAAAGGCAAGCCTTCCCTGCTTAAACGCGTTCGATGCGTCTCCCCCCTCGAGCGGAAGCCTACCGCGCGAATTGTATCTGCTTCTCAGCTTTTCGGCAAAGCCGAGTATTTCATCGGGGGTATAGGAGATTTCGACGGGGTTTTTGTAACTGTTGTCGACGATATGGATGCCGCAGGAGTTCCACATCGCGAGCGGGAACGAGCTTTCCGACTCGTATGCCGAGAAGCCGAATATATCGGTATTTATGTCGGCGGTCGATTTATTATAAACCTTCGGAGCCGAGGCTTTAGCAACCTCGTGGAAGCTGTCCCAAGTCCATTTCCCTTGCATTACAAGGGTTTCGGGGTCCTGACCTGCCTGTGTGTTGACAAGGTCGCGGTTGAAAAACATAACGTAGGTCTCGTCGTAAATCTGCGCTGTCGCATCGGGCAGCATATAAAGCGAGCTATTCACCGCGAGGCTTTTTGCGTTGTATTCGTCGAAATACGCGCTGTTAATATCGAATTCGGGCAGCTTATTCATATCGCCCAAAAGACCAGCGGTTTGAAGCTTTACCGTCTCCTTTGCAGAAATGGCGATAAGATCGCAATAATCTACGCCGGATTCAACAGCCGCCTTTAATTCGTTGGTGAGATTTTTTGCGCTGATCTGCTTTACGGTGAGCTTTGCGCCGTATTTATCCTTTAAAAAGGTGGTTCGCTCCTCAACTGCGCGCGAAATCGAGCTCGCAACACCCTCTTCGTTATAAAATACCTTTTTATCGTCGGTTGCTATTACGAAGGGGCGATCGATCACCTCGCCGTTTTCGTCGGGCTCGAGGTCGGGCATTGCAGATTCGAGCTGTTCATAGATGTTTTTCGATTCTTCTTTGCTCTCGGTTTGTGAAGACTCGATATATTCAACGTTTTCACAGCCTACGGTGAAGAAAGCGAGCACCGCAAGCATAATTATCGATATGATTCTTTTCAATATAATTTCTCCTGTTATGTTTCACGTGAAACAAAATCAAACGCCTTTTAAAAAGGTTTCACGTGAAACAATTTAAGCTTCGACAGCCGGTTTTACGATACAGGGGGTTTCCTCGTTGCCTGCCGAAATTATTTCGAACGCGAGCATCTTGCCGGTTTCAAGCGAATCATTTATATGCTCGGCGGGCAGATAAGCGAATGCGCCGCAAAGTAAAACGATTAAAATACTGCCGTTTTCCTCTTTTTTCAGCGGAAATCCGTAGTAAATTGTATCCCCGCTCGATTCGATATATTCGGCAGCCGCCATTTTATAGAAATTGTTGAGCGCCTTGTGAATGAATCCCTCGGCGGTGTTTGCCGATTCGACCGATTCTGCAATCTGCTGACGTACACGGTTTATGTTGAGGTTTTTGGGGTCGCCCGATGCAGCGATAAAGAGCTTCATCGCACGCTGAGTTAAAATATCGGTATAACGCGTCGCGGGGCGGACAAATGAAACAACCTTGTCCGATGCACAATGCAGGTTAAACACGGGATTATCGCTGTAAGTTGCGCGAGGAAGTCGATTTCTCATAAGGTCGCAAACGAACTCATAATATTCCGAGCCCTTTGCGATTTCGGCGATTTCGACGGTTCTTTCGTCGTTGCTTCTACTCTTCGATTCGATTTTAAGCAGGTTTTCAAGATAATCGAGCTCGTCGTTGGGCAATCCCGATTGACCGATATAAATGCAGGGCATTTTCTTTTGAAACATATAGTTTCCGATCGCTTCTGCGGCGAAATAACCGATTTCGCGAACCATTGCGCGGGAATCGGGCTCGGTTTCGAAGCGGAACGAGACGATTTTGCCGTTTTCGTCGCGATTATATATTTTGCGGTAGACCGAGCAATCGAGTGCGCCGTTTTTGCGCCTTCTGTTGCAGAAAAGCGCCGCAAGCTCGTACATATCGGCAAGAATAGCGGTATAGGGGCGGTATTTCTCGCGAAGCGCGATAATCGAGGAAGCTTCGTTTACAAAGCCGATCTGGTCGATTTCGTCGAAGATGCATTTTTCCGCTACGCGAATAACGCTTTCATCAAATTTAACCGAATTCAGGTTACCTTCGTGGTCAATGTCCAATAAAACGGACACACAAAGCCTATCCGAGCCCGAAACGAGGTTGCAGATATCCTTTGTTATGTCGTCGGGGAGCATATCCGACTTAAGATAACCGTTGTTTATAGCGGCGTTGCGTCTTACCGCCTCGATATCGAGGGGAGAGCCGACACAAACGTATTCCGCGACGTCTGCGATATGCAAGCCGAGGTGCCAGCCGTTTGAGTCCTTATAAAGCGAAATTGCGGTTTCGGCGGTGCTTTGCGCGGTTTCGCCGAAGGTCAGCACGGTTCTGCCGCGGAGGTCGTACCTGCGCGCGAGCTGTGACGAGGGCTTTAGCTTGGTTGCCGCCTTTGATTGCTCCAATACCTTCTTCGGGAAGGCATCGAAGACAATGTTTTGTGTGCTTGTTCGGTTTTCCATCATTTTCGCTTCCTTTATATTATATATATTCATCTTAATTTTAACGCATATATATTTCTCTGTCAAGGGAAATTTGTTAAATATTATATATGTTGCAAAGGGGTCCATAGCAGTGCAGATCATTTCATTCTGCACAAACACAGCCGCTTGCAGTAGATTTCTACAGCGGCGGGCTGTGTTTGCACAGTCTGCATCTACTCTGAACCCCTTTAACAGACTCGGGATTTATATTATTTTAAAGGTTTTTGGAAAAAGAGCGCGAGAGAAAGACTTTTTGCAAAAAGTCTTTCTCTCGCATAATAAACACTTAATATTAAAGGCTTTCGATGGAGGCGCGGAGCTTTGCCGCGAGCTCTTCGAACTTGACAAGCTTTTCCTTTTCGGCGTTGACGACCTTTTCGGGCGCCTTGCTTACGAATTCGGCATTATTGAGCTTGCCCTGTGCACGCTTGATTTCGTTTTCTGCGTTTGCGAGCTCCTTGGTAAGGCGGTCGCGCTCTGCCTCGGTGTCGACAATGTCGGCAAGCGGGAGGAAGATCTCGCAGGCGTTTGTTACGATGCGAACGGTTCCCTCGTCGTCGCATTTATCGACGATAGTTATGCCGGAAGCCGACGCAAGGCGGGTGAAGAAGGGCTCTTTATCTGCAAAAAGCTCCTTTTCAGAGGTTGCAATGATTACGTTTGCAAGTCTCTTGGGGGGTACGTTCATTTCAGCGCGGCGGTTACGGATAGCGCGGATAGCGGTGAGCATAACCTCCATATTGCGCTCTGCTTCAGGGAAGTTGAGCTCGTTCTTCACTACGGGGTAATCGGATATCATAATGCTTTCGCCCTTGTGAGGAAGCGCAAGCCAGATTTCTTCGGTAATGAAGGGCATGAAGGGATGCAGGAGCTTCAAGGTGTTGGAAAGCACGTAGGTGAGGGTGTTCTGTGCAGCGAGGTTGGTTGCACTTCCCTTTTCCTGCAATCTCGGCTTAACAAGCTCGATGTACCAGTCGCAGAATACGTCCCAAATGAAGTCGTAAAGCTTCGAAACAGCGATGCCGAGCTCATATCTGTCGATATTTTCGCGAACCTCGCCGATCAAGCGGTTATAAAGCGAAAGCACCCACTTATCTTCCTCTGCAAGCGTTTGAATATCGATGCTTTCGGTGTCGCAGTCGCTATCGAGGTTCATAATTACGAATCTTGCCGCGTTCCAGATCTTGTTCGCGAAGTTACGCGACGCTTCGAATCTTTCGTCGGAGATACGCATATCATTTCCGGGGCTGTTGCCGGTCGCCAAGGAGAATCTCAACGCGTCTGCGCCGTAAGTCTTGATGACCTCAAGCGGGTCGATACCGTTGCCCAAGGACTTCGACATCTTTCTGCCGAGCGCGTCACGCACGAGACCGTGGATAAACACGTCGGTAAACGGCTTTTTGCCGGTGTGAGCAAGGCCCGAGAAGATCATTCTCGATACCCAGAAGGTGATGATATCATAGCCGGTAACAAGCGTGTTGGTCGGGTAGAAGCGCTTGAGATCCTCTGCGTCCTCGTTCGGCCAGCCCATTGTCGAGAAGGGCCAAAGCGCGCTCGAGAACCAGGTATCAAGCGTATCGGGGTCCTGACGCATCGCCTTGCCGCACTTCGGGCAGGTTGCAGAATCTTCCTTGGTTACGACGAGCTCGCCGCAATCGTCGCAGTAGAACGCGGGGATTCTGTGACCCCACCAAAGCTGACGCGAAATGCACCAGTCGCGGATATTTTCCATCCAGTGGAGGTAGTTTTTCGAGAATCTGTCGGGGATAAAGCGGATATCGCCGTCCTTGACAGCGTCGATAGCCGGCTCTGCAAGCGGCTTCATCGAAACGAACCACTGCTTCGATACCATAGGCTCGATAACGTGGTGGCAGCGATAGCAGGTGCCGACGTTGTGGGTAAGCGGCTCGACCGACTTCAAAAGTCCCAATTCCTGAAGGTCTGCAAGAATAGCCTTGCGCGCTTCAACGGTGGTCATACCCGCGTATTTACCGCAATCGAGCACCTCGGGCTCGCCAACAGCGGCGGTTCCGCGTGCGAGGCTTTCCTCGTATTCTGCCTTTTCGGCAGCGCCGGTCATTTTGCCGTCGTAGGTGAACACGCGAACCAAGGGGAGGTTGTGGCGCTCGCCTACCTCGTAGTCGTTGGGGTCGTGAGCAGGGGTGATCTTAACCACGCCCGTACCCTTTGTCATGTCTGCGTGCTCGTCGCAAACTATCGGAATTTCCTTATTAATCAAGGGAAGCAATACGTGGCAGCCGTGAAGATGCGCATAACGGGGGTCGTCAGCGTTGATTGCAACGGCGGTATCGCCAAGCATGGTTTCGGGACGGGTGGTAGCAAGCTCAAGCATCTCGCCCGTTTCCTTTACGGGGTAAAGAAGGTGGTAGAAGTTGCCATTCTGGTCCTCGTACTCTACCTCTGCGTCCGAAATAGAGGTCATACAGGTCGTACACCAGTTGACCATACGGTTTCCGCGATAGATAAGGCCCTCGTTATAAAGCTTTACGAAAACCTCCTTGACAGCTTCGCTGCAGCCGTCGTCAAGCGTGAAACGGCGCTTCGTCCAGTCGCACGACGAGCCGAGCTTCTTCAACTGCTCGCAGATTCTGCCGCCGTAGGTGTTATTCCACTCCCAAGCGCGCTCCAAAAAGCCCTCTCTGCCGAGGTCTTCCTTGGTGATTCCCTCTTTTCTCATCGCTTCAACGATCTTTGCCTCGGTTGCGATCGACGCGTGGTCGGTGCCGGGGAGCCAAAGAGTTTCATAGCCGCACATTCTCTTGTATCTGACAAGAATGTCCTGAAGCGTGTTATCGAGCGCGTGGCCCATGTGAAGCTGCCCCGTGATGTTGGGGGGCGGCATTACAATGGAAAATGCCTCGCTTCCCTCTTTTGCGTTGGGCTTGAAATAGCCCTTACTGTCCCATTCGTTATAAAGTCGTTCCTCAAAATCCGCAGGATTATATCTTTTCTCCATCTTTTTCAATTTCGCGGTAGTCCATGCAACAAATTTGTCGCGCTCTCTCCGCGAGACCTTTCTATATTTTGTTAACCTCTACGTGGTTCTACTATTTGTTGCAATTCACTCTCCAACTTCGAACTTTATTGAAACGAAGAGGAGAAAGCAACAGTAATAATTTTTTTATTTTAAAAAGTTTTGCGGGGGTTTGGGGGAGCTTTTTCAAAAGCTTCTCCAAAAGCTTGAATTTCAAAAAATTACTTCTTAAGCACGTTCATAACCAAGCCGGTTTTGAGCTTGGGATAGAAATAGGTGCTCTTCTGGGGCATTTTGTCGCCCGCGAGAGCGACAGCCTTAATCTGGCTGACCTTGGTCGCGTTGATAAGGAACGCGCCGCTCGCCTTGCCCGACTTGACCGATTCGATAGCCTCGTCCATCGAGCGAGTATAGCGGAGATTTATCTGGTTTGCCATGTTTTCCTTGTCGATACCGAGCGCATTTTCAAGGATAAACGAGTGGAGAATACTTACGTCGAGCTCGCTGTAAGCGTCGCTTCTGCCGTCGATATTGCGCTTTGCGCCGTCCTTAAGGGTGAGAAGCACGAAATCGTCGCCGCCGTCATAAAAGGCGTAGGTGGGATTGCTTTCGCCGTTTTCAAGCGCTTTTTTAACCTCTGCAAGAGGAAGCACCGACGCGTCGAAGTCGTTTTGGCACTTCGCGATGATGTCGTTTCTGTCAAGCTCCTTATCGACGATGAGTCGGTGAGTCGGGAAAACGACCAAGCCCTTGTCGTCCATATCGACAAGCGTCATCATTACGTGGCTTGCGTCTGCGCCTTCGGGCGGGTTGGTGAGCCCGTTTCTGTAATTAAGCGCAGTTTCGTATCTGTGGTGACCGTCCGCGATGAAGAGCTGCTTGTCTGCAAGCGTGTTCACGATACAAGCGACGCTGTCTTCCTCATCGATTTTCCACAAGGTGTGGGTAACCTCTTCCTCGTCGGTGAAGCGGCAGATGGGGGCTTCTGTTGTTTTTTCGTTGAGAATCGCTTCGATTTTGCCGCTTTCGTCGGAATAAAGCGAGTAGATCGACGAGAAGTTGCAGCCGGTCGCTTTCATAAGGTTAAGTCTGTCCTGCTTAGCCTTGGTGAGCGTTTCCTCGTGAGGAAGCACGACCTTTTCAGAGAATTCCTTCAATTCAACAAGGCAGATCATGCCGGTGAGGCAATAATCCTTGCCGTTTACGTTGAATTCCTCGCGGTAAACGAAGATGCCTTCCTTTTCGTCTCTTTCGAGGATGCCGTTGTTCATCCATTCGTTAAGGATTCTGCCGGCTTCGTTGTATCTGTCCTCGCCGACGGGAAGCTCCAATCTAACGACGTTATTCGCGTTTTTCGCGATAAGCGCTTCCCTTTCGCTTTCCGAGATGATGTCGTAAGGAGGGCAGACGCAATCTGCAATATTGCCCGCCTTTTCGGTAAATCTTAATGCTTTAATACCCTTAATTCCCATTTTTTTCAGTTTCGCGGGCGCGTGACGCGCCAAGCAGTTTCGCGATTTATCATACAATAAATCCGTTATGCTCTCCCCGCGAGTCCTTTCTATATTTGTTACCCTCAATTGGGTTCTATTATTTGTAAGAATTCACTTTATAAGTTCTTTTTCTTCGCCACGAAGAGTAGAACCATCGTCCACGCGGGTGGAAGGCTTTCACTTGTTTTGCCTTTACCGCGGGAATTAAATGGTGGATTATCCACTTTTTGGGAAAAGAGCTCGAGAAAGACCCTTTTATAAAAGGGTTTTTCTCGAAAACAATTCCTAAAAATCAAGCCTTCTTTAGATTTGCGAAATTGCCCATAAGGCGCTTGGTGCCCGACTTTTCGAACTCGATTTCGTAAAGCACGTCGCCGCCCATCGGCTGGGCGCTAAGCACCTCTCCCCGCCCGAACAATGCGTGCACGACGACATCGCCCGCGTTGAAGCATTTCGCTTGCGGCTGAACGGATTTCACGGCGCTCCTCACGTTGTTTAAGTAGCCTGCGCGGCTGCTTTCGTTTGCCTGACGCGCGCCCTCATATCCTGCGCGAGTGGTCGATTGGTGGGTTGAGCTGTCGACGCAATCAAGCGGTATATCGTTGAAAAACCGCGATATCCTGTTATGCTCTGTTTTGCCGAATTTGGTTCTTTGCTCTGTGTTTAGCAAATGGAGAGCATTTTTAGCGCGGGTTACAGCGACATATGCGAGCCTTCGTTCTTCCTGAAGTTCTTTTTCGGTTGTACAGCGTTCATTCGGGAAAAGCCGTTCCTCGAATCCCGCTATGAAAACGGTCGGGAATTCAAGCCCCTTCGCCGAATGCACCGTCATTAAAGATACCGAGTCGTTCCCGCTTTCGTAGGAATCGAGGTCGCTCACTAACGATATCTCGTTCAAGAACTCTGCAAGCGTCGGATTTTCGCTCGTTTCTCTAAACAGCGCCGCCGAGGAAACCAATTCAAGCACGTTTTGCTCACGCTCTTCCCCGTTTTCCTCATCGGCAAGCATCACGCGGTATCCGCTTCTTTCGATAACCCGCGATACCACCTCGTCAAGCGGGTGGGTGCTTGCATAATCCGAAAGCTCGTTGATAAGCTTCGCGAAATCGATAAGCTTTTGTGAAACCCTCGAGAGCTCGGGATAAGATTTCGCGTTTTCGATAATCGTCATCATCGGAACATTCAAATCGTAGGCTATCGACGCGATTCTGTCGACCGTAGTGTCTCCGATAGAGCGCTTGGGAACGTTGATTATCCTGCGAAGCCGCAGATCGTCGTTTTTGTTCGCGATGAGCGAAAGATACGCCAAAACGTCCTTTATCTCGCGCCTTTCGTAAAATCGAAGACCGCCGAATATCTTGTAAGGTATCCGCTTTTTCACGAACGCCGTTTCAAGCGAGTTCGAAAGCGCGTTTACTCGGTAAAGCACGGCGAAATCGGAATATTTCGCGCCGCTTGCAACCCTTTCGGCAATCGTTTCGCAGATAAAATCGGCTTCTTCGGCTTGGGTGTAAACCCGCTTGGCGTGCACCTTTTCGCCCTCGCCCGAGGCGGTCCAAAGCTTTTTGCCGAGCCTGTCCTCGTTTTTGGCGATGATGCCGTTCGCCGCCTTTAATATGTTCCCCGTGGAACGGTAGTTTTGTTCAAGCCTTATGACCTTCGATTTGTCGTATTCCCTGTCGAAGCCCAAAATATTTTCGACCGTCGCACCTCTGAACGAGTAGATCGACTGGTCGTCGTCGCCGACAACGCAAACGTTGCGCCTGTTTCCCGCCAAAAGCGCAACAAGCCTGCTTTGCGATGGGTTGGTGTCCTGATATTCGTCGACGAGAATGTATCTGAATTGCTCTCGATATCGCTCCAAAACGTCGATATGCGATTCGAAAAGCCGATTCGTGAGCATGATTATGTCGTCAAAGTCGAGCGCGTTCGCCGCCTTCAGCCTTTGCTGGTATTCGCCGTAAACCCGTGCGATCTTCAGCTGCATCACATCCCTGCCCGCCTCCAAAAGCTCGTCGTGCGGGGTTCGGTCGCTTTCCTTCGCCTTCGAAATGCTCGAAAGCACAAGCTTTACGGGAAGCGTCGATTCGGGGATGCTTTGCTCCTTTAATATTGCGGTTATCAGCTTTTTGCTGTCGTCTGTGTCGTAAATAGTGAAATCGTTGCTGTAACCCAAGCGGTCGATGTACCTGCGAAGTATGCGTACGCAGATCGAATGGAAGGTGCCCGCCCAGATGTCGCGCGCGGACTCGCCGAGCGTTTTTTCAAGCCTTTCCTTAAATTCCTTCGCCGCCTTGTTGGTAAAGGTGATGCAAAGCACGCGGAAGGGATAGGGTGCATCGACGGCGGTTTTCGCCAAAACCTCGCGTATTTCGTCGCTTTTTCCGAAAGATAGTACGCTTTTCATCTCGTCGATGAGCGTTACCGCGTTTTCGGGCAGGCTTTTATCGTTGACCGAGCGGCCGAAAAGCAAAATGTTCGCTATTCTGTTGACGATAACCGTCGTTTTACCGCTTCCCGCCCCCGCAAGCACAAGCAGCGGACCCTCGGTCGTGTAAACCGCTTCCCTTTGCTCGGGGTTCAAAAAGGCGAAATATTTATCGAAAAGAGCCCGTTTGAGCTCGAAAAATTCGGTTTCAAGAGACATCGGCTTTTTCTCCGTAAGCATAATCAATTCATTATAATATAAAAGGAACAGAATTTCAAGAGCTATTTTGATTTTTCACACTTATAGAGCGTCTATGGCGGCAAAAAATGCCAAATTTAACAAATTTGTAAAAATGGCAATTTTCCCTATTGCTTTTTCGAAAGAAATCGTTTATAATGTATTCACCATAAAAGGGCAAAAGCCCGAAAATTTAGTAAGGAGAAAAACATTATGAAGAAGTTACTCGCGTTTCTTCTCGCAGCAACTATGCTTTGCGCAATGTTCGCAATTCCTTCTGCAGCAGCTGACAACGTCAACTACCAGGAAGAATTCAACTACATTGAAAAGGCACCTACGATCAACGGTGAAGTTAAGACCGGCGAATATGGCAAGGCTCCCATCCACACTTATCCCGAAGATAAGAGCCAGTTCGTAGATAACGAACACAACCAGTACGCTGAATCCGACTGGGATTTCGAATTCTATGGCGCATGGGATATGGATTATCTCTACTTGGCATGGGTTATCAACACCGAAACCCACATCGCTATTCCCGAAACCGACTATAACGGCGACGGCGTTTGGGACAGCAACGACTACGGCTACATGTGGCAGTATTCTTGCGTACAGTTCATCCTCACCCCCGCTGAACCCGTAAAGGGCACCACCACCTTCCAGACCGGCGACTACTCCGGTGACTACCTCGAAGCAGGTCTCGCACTCACCGCTGAAGGCGAACAGATCCGTATCGCTTGGAACAAGCCCGTTAACGCTTCTTCTCTCGAAGTTAACGACTGGACCGCAGTTATCGTAAGAGACGACGCTAAGAAGACCACCACTTACGAAGTACGTATTCCTTGGGAAAAGACCGGCCTTTCTAAGGTTAGCAACGATTCCAAGTTCGGTTTCACCTATGCTGTTGCAGCACAGGATTACAACGCTAAGCCCGGTATGATCGAATGGCAGAACGGTATGCTCACCAAGAAGGATGCAGACAGCGCAGCAGCTATCGCACTTGTTGGTCACGAAATCGACAAGGAACCCCTTCCCATTGAACCCACCAAGGAAGCTGGCGAACTCCCCGCAGAAGCAGCTGACAAGATCCAGCTCGTTATCGACGGCGTTGACAAGACCATCACTTCCGAAATGGCTTACCTCATGACCAACCCTGCAAACCTCGTTGGCAAGAACACCAAGTGGGCTTCCAACGTACTCCTCGCTCCCGTTGAAGGCGAAGCAGGCTACTACACCGTAGTAGAAAACATTCAGGGCGCAGGCGAAGACGTTGTATTCACCTCTGAAATCACCGACGGTATGCTCTGCCTCTCCGTTCACTCTGACGGCGAAGGCGCAGGCGCTGAACGTAAGACCAACGCTGCTAACCTCACCGCTGGCACCAAGGTTGCTCTCTTCGGCGTTGACCTCGACAAGAAGGACACCCTTTACACCAACTCCATGCTCTACGTTGTAGAAGCAGCTTCCTCTGAAGTTCCCGGCGAATCTTCCGACGTTGAATCCTCTGACGTTGAATCCTCTGACGTTGAGTCCTCCGACGTTGAATCTTCTGACGTTGAATCTTCCGAAACCGAGTCCTCCAAGACCGACTCCAAGGCTGATTCCTCCGCTACTTCCGAAGAAGAAAAGGGCGGCAACGCAGGTCTCATCATCGGCATAATCGCAGGTGTTGTAGTTATCGCAGCAGTTGTTGTAGTTCTTCTCCTCAAGAAGAAGAAGGCATAATTAACCATAAAAGTTAATTAATTAAAAGCTTTCAGAAGGCGCACTCAGGTGCGCCTTCTTTTTTTACGCTGTTTTTCCTCATTTTCACCCCATAACCACACTTTCACGCACCGCTCCCCCCTTACTTTCGCACCGCTCCCCTCCATTTTCA
>JAZRGS010000012.1:0-22761 GCA_045644305.1 Eubacteriales bacterium
CAGTCGGTCTCGGATTCCCGAACTCTCTCGAATTCGAAATCACCTTGGATAAGGAAGCGACCGCTCCTTTATTTGCGGGCGACGGTGTCGAAATCCTCGCTAACGCAGACGGAAAGGGCAACTTCGGCTTCAAAACCGAAGCTTATACCTTCACCTACAATTACAAGCTCCCTGTCGGAGAAAAGATTAAAATCCGTCTTTCGAGCGACCTTAAGACGACATATTTGACGGTTAACGACGCGTTCACCTACGCGCCCTATAACAGCCTTAACGCGAACGAAACGGTTCTTACGACCTTGACCGCGCCCTTGACCGAGATCGGTAAGGGTATATACGGCAAAATCGATAACATCAAGCTTTCCCCCAAGGAATTTGACCGTGCAAGACTTTTGTCCAACTATAACCTTGCGCTCAACGCAAAAACCTCTGTTTCGGGCTTGGAGGTAAGCGACGGACGCTTTACATCCGACCTCGCAGTTGACGGCAACGAAGCAACCCGTCTTTCGCTCGCGAATGAAAAGGACGAGCAATGGCTTCTTATCGACCTTGGCGACAGCTACAAAATTTCGGGCCTTGAAATCGCATTTTACGAGCGCGTTTCTCAATATGAAATCCAAGTATCCGAAAACGGAACCGATTTTGTGACCGTATACAGCGTAAGCGACGACATCGAAAGACAAATGCAGACCGACGTTATCAAGCTTGAGGACGCTGTTGATGCCCGTTACGTTAAATACGTTCAGCTCAAGCGCTGGTATGCACCCGAATGGGATACCTATTACAGCGGAGGCATCGCAGAGCTTCGCATTTTCAGTTACGATTCGAAGCGCTATTCCAAGCTTATCGGCGAAGCTACCGAGTATCTCATGACGCTCGATTCCGAAGACCCCAACAAGAAGCCGCTTCGCAACTTTATCAATAAGCTTCAGGGTGAAATCGAACAGGACGAAGTATTCCTCACGAACGTCGAATACTATTATAATGAGATTTCCGAAATCGTTTACGGCAGCTCGGATGAATCCTCGGAGTTAACCGACGAGCCCTCGACCGAACCCGTAACCGAAAAATCCTCAAAGGGCGCAATAATCGCAATCGCAGCAGGTATAGCCGTCGCCGTTGGCGCGGTTGCCGCAATTTTGATTAAGCGTAAGAAGAAAAAATAATATTTATCGAGAGAACCCTTAAAAGGTTCTCTCGTTTTCTTTGCAAGGCGATGATAAAGCACACCCTTGCAAAAAACAGAATAGTGTAGTATAATTTCAAAAAGGGAGGTGATTCAATGCGTCTCGAATTAACGAAAAATACCGAATTAATAATCGAGCGACTCGAGGAAAACGGCTACGATGCCTTCGCTGTCGGCGGATGCATCCGCGACCTGATTATGGGTCGTATAGCCGATGATTTCGATATAACAACCTCCGCGCTTCCAAACGAAACAAAAAGCGTATTTTCCGATTTTACAACTATCGAAATAGGGATTAGGCACGGAACGGTCGCCGTTATTATCGATAAGAGCCCCTATGAAATAACCACCTTCCGCGTTGAATCGGATTATACCGATTCACGGCATCCCGATTCTGTCAAATTCGTCCGAGATATTGAATCCGACCTTGCACGCCGCGATTTTACCGTCAATGCCATCGCATACTCCCACACGCGTGGAGTCGTCGACCCGTTTAACGGCATCGAGGATATAAAAAATAAACAAATCCGTGCTGTCGGCGACCCATATAAGCGCTTTTCGGAGGATGCATTGCGCATACTCCGCGCATTAAGATTTTCATCGACTTTGGGCTTTGAAATCGAAAAAAACACTAAAGACGCAATCAATTCGCTCGCAGATACCGTAAAATCCATATCGCCCGAGCGTGTTTATACCGAGCTTAAAAAGCTTCTTCTCGGTAAAAATTGCCAAGCGGTCTTAAATCAATTTCATTCTTCGCTGTCAAAAATCATCCCGATGAACGGCGATTATCGATCGGTTTATAAATGTCCTAATGACGTTGCTATGCGCTTTTATTGCCTTTGCGGAGATAAAACGCAGGACGCGTTGTCGGCTGTGCGCGCCGATAATAATGCTAAAAGCGTTTGCAAGATTTTGTCGGCTTCAAAACCGATACCCGAAAATGAAATCGAACTGAAAAAATATCTATCCTCGCTCGGCAAGGCGAACGCGGAAATAGTAACAACCTATCGTCGCGCAGTCTATGATGAAGACGCGGAAGGGAAGTCGACCTACTTGCTCAAATCAGGCACACCGCTTTTTCTTGGCGACCTTGCCGTTAACGGTAACGACCTGCTCGGAATAGGTGTCGCAGCTAATAATATCGGAAAAACGCTTGCAACGCTTTTGAATTCGGTCATAGAAAACGAAACCGAAAATTCAAAAGAAGCACTTCTCAATAAAGCAAAATCGCAAATATGTGAAAAAGGATGAGCCGATTGCTCATCCTTTTTTCTTTTTATTCTTTTTTGTATTCTGCTTTTCTGGTTGAAGTAAAATTAAAACGCCTACAAATGATATATAAAGCGCACAAGCAATCAGACCGCCGAGCTCACCGCCACGGTAACTTTTATTGACAAGTTCATTGTCAGAAACCGAAACCCATGTGTAGTCGTTTTCTGTGATCGAAATAGCGCGGTGTGCTTCTATTATGCTTCCGTTATATTCGATACTTTTGGAGTTGTTTGTGTCGTAATATATAACAGCTTGATTGTGATTTTTTTCTTCGAATTCGGCAAAATCAAAGTGATTTGCGATCATTTCTGACGGAATATATAATTCGGTACCATTATCCAAAATGAAAATATAAGGCCACTTGGAAGTCGTTAAATGTACGTATTCGGAATCGATTACAGTTGCTTCAACGCTTGAAAGCTCCGATAAGTTGTACTTTTTCGGATATAACGAATCAATTCGCCTTAAACCAATAATTATTATCAAAACAGAAACGATCATACAGATAGCGCAAATAACGATTTTTAAAGGTGACCTTATTTGAATTTTTGACATTATGTTTTCCTCAGATTATAGGATGGGAAAATAGAATATAGTGAAATTATATCACAATACCGCGTGTTTTGCAACATAACACGGACTGTCATTCAACACACGTCCTTCGCCCCTACCAAGCATTGGTAACTTTGAGTTAGGCGTTATTTCCCGTTCTCTTTATATCGTGACGTATCATACCTATAATAATTGATACCATATTAAGCACGTCGCAAATCATTCCGCCGATTACGAAATTAACCATATTATATATAAGCCAAGGCGGACAGCTTATAAGCCCGAGCAAGCGCACCATTTTGCCATCCTTGCAAGCAAATCCAATATTGGTTACAAACATGGAAATCATAGGAAGGAATTCAATGACTAAGTTTTTTGGAGTCGGATCCTTACCAAACACGATAAACGTAAGCGCGTAAAATATCATACAAAGGCAGGTAAACCCGACTATCCACCATTTACTGTCGGCACGGAATTTCTTTTTATTTGAATAAACAACCGCACGAAAAGCACCGATGAGGTTCATTATACCGCCTGCGACAGCGTTAAGCATAAACATATTAACAGAGAAAAGAGCAGATCCGAATATCTGCATAAATATAATGTTACGCTGTTCTTTTTGCTGAAACGAAAGTATATTTATTGACATTGCAACAATGCCTATACCTTGTGCAACAATTTCGTAGGTGTCCATTTAGTTCCCTCGAGAATTAATTTTCGCGGTATTATAACATACGAAACCAAAAAAATCAATATAATAATTTCCATGTTAAAAAGACATCGAATAGATGCCCGTATTCGTAGATAATAAAAAAACAAGAAACGGAAAATCCATCTCTTGTTTTTTGGTGCCGGAAGCGGGGGTCGAACCCGCACGGTATCGCTACCACTGGATTTTGAGTCCAGCACGTCTGCCAATTCCATCATTCCGGCAATTATTGTGCGCACTTCATCGCGCAAGGTGTATTATATCACATACTTTTTCATTTTGCAAGTGTTTTTTAAAGGTTGACGAATAAAATATTCTATGATAAAATCAAAGCAGTATAATTTAAGGGGAAATTTCAATGAATCGTCTCTTTCGCCCCAATTCGGCTATCGATGAAACTCAAGCGACAACCAAAAAACGCAACCTTTTCGCGATCGCAATCGTCTGCTTGCTTGTTTATATGCTTGGCTCAATCGCCTCGTCATTTATAGCTACCATACCGACCTATTCGGCTATTCTCGAGGATGAAGAGGCTATGTCTGTGCTTTCGCAGGAAAACGTCGACAGACAGGCTGTCAGCGAGGCGCTCGACGCGGCTTTGAATAGGGTTGCCAACGATAATCCGACCTGGTTCAGGCTTGTAAATCTCTTTTCGACAATCGGTGTAATCATCGTCGTATTCTGCTTTTGCGTGATGGTGGAAAAGCGCCGTTTGTTCACACTCGGGTTCGCAAAAAAAGGCGCGCTTGCCGAGTATGCCTCGGGTCTTTTAATAGGCTTTTTGATGTTTTCGTTGGTTTACGGAATCGGGCTAATAAGTCGCGAAATAAGCTTTGATGGTATCAACCAAAGCATTTCGGTGAAAACGCTTTTGCTTTTCCTTTTGGCGTTTTTAATTCAAGGCGCAAGCGAGGAAATTATGCTTCGCGGCTTTGTTTTTACAACCATTTCGGCAAATCTCGGCACACCGACGGGAATCTTGATCAACTCGTTTTTGTTTGCCTGGCTCCATTTAGGTAACTCGGGCATTTCGCTTCTTGCATTTATCAATCTTTTCCTTTTCGGAGTTCTCGCTTCGCTTTACTTCCTAAGGCGCGGAAGCGTCTGGGGCATCTGTGCGATTCATTCGGTTTGGAACTTCGCGCAGGGGAATATTTACGGCTTGAACGTAAGCGGAAATGCGCTTGATGAGACGCTTTTCTTCACGACGCAAAATACGAAAAATCTCATAAGCGGAGGGGATTTCGGGCCCGAGGGTGGGCTTGCGGTTACGATTGTATTTTTGATTGGTATTATCGTACTATTGCCCATGAAAAACAAAAATATCGAGGGCTTCTTCGCGCGTCGTTGCAGGGAATTTATTTGATATTTGTATTGACAAGCAATTGAAAAAGTGTTATAATCCATTTTGCGCCTGCAATCGTGGGTGCTGTGCTGGTGTGGCGCAGGGGTAGCGCAATTGATTCGTAATCAATAGGCCGAGGGTTCAAATCCCTCCACCAGCTCCAAAACAAAAAGCCGTGCTTTGCACGGTTTTTTGTTTTATATGAAGGGATTTGAAGGGCTGAAGAAAAACAGTCCGGTGGACTGTTTTTCCAGCCACAGGTTTGCGAAACGGAGGAAGCGAGAGTGCGGTGGAACCGCACGGCAAGCGACGAAGTTCGCAAAAAATCCCTCCACCAGCTCCAAAACAAAAAAGCCGTGCTTTGCACGGTTTTTTGTTTTATTTGAAGGTGTGAAAAATTAAGTACAATAAAAGAGGAATTTCTTTTATGAAAGTCCTTATAATTATTGATTTTACTCCGCAAGATAGTAAGCTACCGCAAGGTCGACAACGAGCCCATAGCTTTGAGTTCCCGCCTTTTGTCCCTGCGATTGCAGGAAAGCGTCGTTGACCGCGCCCGTCACTTCGCTTGCAACGCTGTCGCGGTATTTATCGAAAAATTTCGAATAAGCGACAAACTCAAGCAACATTTCTCTCGGCACGTATCCGTAAAGAAAGCTCTTGTAAAGCTCGGAATCTGCCTTGGCAAGCGCAGAATTCAAATAATTAAGCATATTCGCGTATCCGCAATAACGAATATATTCGTCGTCGCTGCCGATGCAAACCAAAAATGCAACGAAGTTTGCCTCGTCCTCACGCGCGATGCCGCGTTGGTGCGCCATTTCGTGCGCCATGGTGTAGGGGATGAGGAAATCGGGATAATTTGTGTTGATGTTCGATTCGCCCGTCATGAAGGTGTAAACACCCGAAATGTGCGTGTAGGTCATCACGCTCGATAAAGCTATCGCTTTAGGTGATGACTTGAAATGCGAAATGTAATCTGCACCTTCGGCGTATTTATCGAAGGAATCGTTCATCCTTTTAACAAGCGTTTTGTAATCGTAGGGCATAACAGATGCGCCCTCGTAGTCAAAGCTGACGGTTTCGAGCAAGCTTTTCAATTCGTCGGTTACAATGGTCGCGGTTGCGTGCAGCTGTTCGGCAGAGACCGCCTTTTGCTCAATTCCGAGATTTTTTGTAAGCTTGAATCTTCCGTATGCCGCGCCAAACGCCGAAAAAAAGAGAATTCCGATCACTAAAATGAATGCAACCAAGGGGCGTATCCACTTGAAAAAATTCTCCATGCTTTCGTCGCGCTTTGTCGAGACCGATGAAGCGATTATATATCCGATCGCAAGAAAGGGAAGCGCCACAATAAGGCATTCGGCAAGCGAAAAGGGAATCCAACCCGTGAGCTTGGCGAGAATAAAGCGCAATCCTTGTGCGGGATATCGCGTCCAAAACTCGGCAAACGCGGGAACAAAACGCGAAACAAGGTAAATCAATAACGATGCCGCAAAGATTATCAGTAAAACAATAATCGGCTTGCTGAAAAAGCCCGATTTTAAGAATCGAGAGATTAAGCCTCGTTTGGTTTCTTCACACTCAACAGGCGCAGATGTTGATTCTGCGCCTGCCTCGTCGATTATTTGATTTTCGGGGATTATTTCTTTATTTCGTAGCTCCATCCAAAATCATCTTTCTTGTTGCCGAACTGAATACCGGTGATTTCATCGTAAAGCATCTGCGAAATTTCGCCGATTTCGTTGTTATTGATAACGAGCTTCTTGCCGTTCCAATCCAAAAGACCAACAGGCGAAATAACCGCCGCGGTACCTGTACCGAACATTTCCTTCAATTCGCCCTTCTGACCTGCTTCATAAACCTCGTCGATGGAAATTCTGCGTTCTTCAACAGAATAGCCCTTCGCCTTGAGGAAGTTGATAACCGAGTCTCTGGTAACGCCGGGAAGAATGTTGCCCTCGAGCTTGGGAGTAACAACTTTATCGCCGATAACGAAGAATACGTTCATTGCGCCTACTTCGTCGATGTACTTGTGCTCGATACCGTCGAGCCAAAGAACCTGTGCGTAGCCGAGCTTTTCAGCCTTTTCTTGACCCTTAAGAGAAGCAGCATAGTTACCGCCAACCTTAGCATAGCCGGTACCGCCCTTAACTGCGCGAACGTATTCGTCCTCAACACAGATCTTTACGGGTGCGAGACCGCTTGCATAGTATGCGCCGACAGGGGAGAGGATAATCATAAATTTGTAGGTGTGCGAGGGATGAACGCCCAAGAAGGGGTCGGTAGCGATGATGAAGGGACGAATGTAAAGCGAGGTGCCTTCCTGAGTGGGGATCCAATCCTGATCAACAAGCACGAGCTCTTCAATTGCCTGAAGAACGTCCTTTTCGTCAACCTCGGGGATGCACATTCTTACGTTAGTGTTGTTCATTCTTTCGATGTTCTTTTCGGGACGGAAAAGAAGGAGTCTGCCGTCTTTAGCCTTGTAAGCCTTCATGCCCTCGAACATTTCCTGACCGTAATGGAAAACCATGCTTGCGGGAGAAAGCGAGATTTCGCCAAACGGAACGATTCTTGCGTCGTGCCAGCCCTTTTCGGTGCTGTAATCCATAATGAACATGTGGTCGGTAAATATTTTGCCGAAACCAAGTGCGCCTTCGGGCTTAGCCTTGGGTGCGGTAGTAAGTGTTTTTGTGATCTGCATTTTTGTGTATCCTTTCAAACATAAAACCTTTTCACGCTATTATACATCGATTAGTTTGATTTTTCAATACCTTTTATAAAAATGGGGTTAAAAATTAGCTCTTGACAAATCGATAAAAATGTAGTAAAATCATTTCGAATGTGGGCTTGAAATAGGCACGCATAAAAGTTTATGATTATGCAATATCGTGTTCATAATGTTATTGTATAATGATATTTAGAAATTTGATTTGGAGGCCTTGATTTGAACGAAATCGCGAACAAGTTCAATACCCCCAAAAATAAAATAACAATCATTTCGATTTTGGCGTTTGTTGTCGCACTGTGCTGCATTTTCGCATTTGCGGGCAAAAACGGCGAAGAGCTTGTTTCTTCGATCGTAGAAGACGCATCCTCCGAAGCTTACGTTTCGGAAGCGGGCAACGCAAATGGCTTTGGTCTTTACGTGGACGGCAACCTCATCGCAGCGGTCGAAAACGAAGCGATCGCAAACGAAGCTCTCGATGAAGTTCTTGCAATTCGCGTTTCCTCCCTTGGTATCTCCTCGGAGGCGGACGTAAGCTTCAATAACAAAATCGAGGTTATCGCAGGCGAGTATCCCGCTGAAGCATTTGCTGATTCCGCAAGAATTTCTGAACTTCTCGGCAAAAAGAACGCTTACAGCGTAACCGATAAGATTCTTTCCTATAACGGTAGCGCACTTCCCGTTAAGCTTTCTGTTCGTTCTGTTCTTACTTATACCGAAACCGTTACTCTTGAGTATGAAACCAAAAAGGTTTACACCGATACCATGAAGGACGGCGCCGAAAAGGTTCTTTCCAAGGGCTTTAACGGCGAAGGCGAAGAAACCTTTGAAATCGTTTCTATCGACGGTGTTACAAGCGAACGCAATACTCTTTCGCTCGACATAACCGTTGCACCCTCCGATGAAGTGATCAGAATCGGTACTCAGTCCAACGGACAAACCGTTGCCTCGCTCGGTACCTTTATTAAGCCTTACGACGGCGTTGTTACTTCTTACACCGGTCCCAGATGGGGCAGAACCCACAACGGTATCGATATTGCAGGCGATAAATGTAACGGCAAGCCCGCTGTTGCAGCTTGCGACGGCGTGGTAGTAAGAGCCGATTGGTACGGCGGTTACGGTAATTGCGTAATCATCGATCACGGCAACGGTGTTCAAACCTTGTATGCACACCTCAGCGCACATAGCGTTCAGGTCGGCGATATTGTTGCTGCCGGTGATGAGGTTGGTAAAATCGGTTCTACCGGTAACTCGACAGGTCCCCACCTCCACTTCGAGGTACACGTTGACGGCGAAATCGTAAATCCTCTTATTTTTGTTGATTACGAGGACTAACACCTTAATAGGATTTGCCTCATAGTTTAAGACTGAATAATGCATATTAAGAACTGCGATATACGCTCGTATAATCGCAGTTTTCTTTTCCTTTGTATATATATAAAGAAAAGAGCAGCTTGAGCTGCTCTTTTTTACGTTTGCTGATATTATGCGGGAAGGTTGATCTCGCCGATGAGAAGGAGAATAAGTAATAGCGATTCGATACCTAAAATGATCAAGCTCTTGCGGAGATTCGGCTTGCTGATCTTGATGTTCATAACGAACAAAAGCGCAGTAGCTATAAACGCGATTCTGAACAACCAAAGCGTTACGGTTGCGGGAATAAAGGTTGTAAGCAAAAGCAAGAAGGTGATCATCATGGTGGACATCGGGATGGGAAGTCCGCGATAGGTCTTCATGGTTTTACCGGGATTTTCGTTTGCAAGTGTGTTGAAATAAGCAAGTCTTATTACACCGCAAACGATGAAGAAGCAGTAAACAAGTACGTCGAACCAGCCCTTAAATCCTAACGAAAAAGCAATTACGCAAGG
Source organism: Eubacteriales bacterium (assembly GCA_045644305.1). GTDB lineage: Bacteria > Bacillota > Clostridia > Oscillospirales > CAG-382 > Coliplasma. The sequence goes on from JAZRGS010000012.1 coordinate 9,664, forward strand.
GGTCACGCCAAAGCTTATTGCGTCACAAAGGCTGTCGAGCTGAACACCGTAATACTTTTCTGCAGGTGTGCGGTTCTTCTGTGCACGTGCAATCTTGCCGTCGAGGAAATCGCAGAAGCAGGTAAGGAAAAGCATCCATATTGCAAATTTGTAGTTTCCGTTAACTGCCAAGAAGCAGGATGTTGCGGAAAATATCAGTCCTGTAAGGGTGACGGCGTTTGCCATTGAAAAATAACCAATAAACATAGTTTCCTCCAAATTATTTATACCTGTCGATAGATTTAAGCTCGACGTATAATTTGTTATAGCTTTCGTGCCTTGATTCGGCAATGAGATTCTTCTTTACGGCTTCGTTTATGCCGCATTCAATCTCTTTAGTGTGGGTGCAATCGTTGTATCTGCAATTGCTTTTGTAGCTTGAAAACTCAGGAAAAAGGGTATGAAGCTCCTTGTGGTCAATCGCACAGTATAATTCGGTGTTGACCGCCGTGAAACCGGGGGTATCGGCAAGATAGGTACCGTTACCGAGCGGGAACAGCTCGGTGGTTCGCGTCGTGTTTTTACCTCGCGAAATTTTTTCGGAAAGCTCGCCGGTTTCCAGCTCAAGGTGCGGATAAAGCGAATTGATAAGTGTGGATTTTCCGACTCCCGAAGCACCGCAAAGCACGCAAATCTTTCCTTTAAGAAGCTCGCGCACCTCTTCGATGCCTTTTTTGTCGGTAGAGCTTGTTTCTAAGACCTTAAACGGCGTTTTTCGATAAACCTCGCGTATATTCGCGCAGTCGGCGAGGTCGCTCTTTGAAATAATCACCGCACATTCAATATCGTTCTTTTGAGCAATTACTGTTAAAAGATCGATGTTGTAAAGATATGGTGCGGGATCCTTAGGAGCTACCACCATTGCCAGCAAATCGATGTTTGCTACGGGTGGGCGGATCAGGGAATTTTTTCGTGGAAGCAGGGAAGTGATAAATCCGTTTCCGTCGCCGTTGTCGCGGAATATCACCTTGTCGCCCGCTAAAATTTTGCCGTCGTTCTTGCGAACGCGCGTGCCTGAACGGCAGATAACGATGCTTCCGTCAGCTTCGACTGTGTATCTACCGTTTTTGCCCGAAAGGATCAAGCCTTCCTTTTCAACGATGCTCAAGGCTTAACCCCCAAATCCGTTTCCGCCGACATCGGGGAAATAGGTTGAATATTGAACAACAATAAGGTCGATTCCGTAAGTTGCGTTAGATATCGGGTCGCCCGCGGGAACGCTTTGATAAATAATCGTGCTTGTTCCGTCGTAGGTGCCGGTCTGCGTGCAGCCGAGCTTCAAGAGCGAATCGATAAACAAAAGCATATCGTCGTCAAATTCATCAGCGGCCATTTCAACGTAATCCTTCTTGATGACGTCACAGTTGTAATAGATGAAGTTGATGTTCAGTTGCTTGTCAGGCGATGCGGCAGTCACCATGGCAATAGCCTCGTCGGGAGTTAAACCGAGGAAGCTGGGTGTGCCCTGCGGCTCAACAGCAATAAATACGGTTACGGGAGTGTTCTTGGGGCTGACAGTGCCCGCGGGAACGCTTTGAGAAATTACGCGGTTGTTACCGCCGATCTGCTCTACGTACTGAACGATAAGGGTGTATCCCGAATAGGTCTGAGCGTATTTCAAAGCCTCTTGCTCGGTCATGCCGAAAAGGTTGGGAAGCTTTGCGGTGTTGGTGGATTCGGGCTTGTTATAGATGTAAATGACGACCGTGTCGCCAACGTTAAGCTCGGTACCCGCAACAGGCTCGGTCTTTAAAACCTGATCGTCGTGGAAGTATGTGCTGGGAGCTAAGTCGGTCTCGACGAATTCTACCTTCAGACCAAGGTTCTTAAGCTTTGTAAGCGCCGCGGTTTTGGGGAAGCCCATAAGGTCGGGAACCTCAAAGCTGTCTTTTCTGTTAACGATGATCTGCTTGTATCTGATAAAGTCGCGGTTCTTGTTAAAGTCGTCGGCGAGCTTGATTTCGCTGCCGCCCTCGGGTATGGTAGAGACGATAACACCGTCATCGTAGCCCTCGTGATACTCGTAAATGACCTCAACGTTCTTTTTGTTGATGTCAAAACGGTAATTGCCGTTTTTGAGCTCGTTTTCGAGGTCGGTGTTGTAGGTCATGCCCACGATATCGGGATAGGTTACGCGAATTTCGGGATCGGTATTGTCCTCAACGTTGAACCAATCCGAAAGAAGCGGAATCCTTACGGGAGACCATTCCAAAATCGGCTTTGCCAACTGCAAGATGAGTACGATAAAAATAAGTATAAATGCCAACGCTACGCCCGAAATGATCGGGAACATGGTTCGATTAGCCTTTTTCTTCTTTTTCTTGCCCTTTTTCTTGGCTTGAGGCGTTTTCTGAGGATCGTTCTGCATCGTATCGGTGCCGAGGGGTCCTTTTGTGATCACCTCGCCGATTTCCTCTTCGGCATAAGGCTCGATTTCAGCGGTTGCGATCATATCGATCGAAACAACGCTGCTTGCGCCCGTCGATTCCTCGGATGCGGTGGGGCTCATTGCGAAAATTACGTCGGGATAACGCAATACCCATTCAATCGCCTTAACCATGGTGTGTGCCGATTGAAAACGCTCGGAGGGAGACTTTTCCATCGCCTTAAGTATGATCTGCGAAACGCCGACAGGAATGTCAAGAACGATGTCACGGGGATGAACCGGCTCTTCGTTTACCTGCATCATCGCCACCTCTAACGGGGTTTCTGCGGTGAAGGGAAGCGTACCGGTTACAGCCTCGTAAAGCATGATACCGACCGAGTAAATATCGGAGTAATAATCGGTGTCCTTGCCGCAAGCCTGCTCGGGCGAGATGTAATAAACCGTACCGACTGCCTTTTCATCCTTCTGCTCGGCAACCGAATTGGGGAGCTTTGCAATGCCGAAGTCGGTGACCTTGATGTCGCCATTCTTCATAAGAATGACGTTTTGGGGCTTGATGTCGCGGTGGATTATGCCCTTGCTGTGCGCGTGCTCAAGTGCTCTGAGTATCTGTAGCACGTAAATGCAGGCTTCCTTCCAGGAAATAGCACCCTTGTTATCGAGGTATTCGCGAAGCGTAATACCGTCGAGATACTCCATAACGATGTATTTGATATCAGGATAAATGGCGACGTCGTAAACGTTTACGATGTTTTTGTTCGAAAGCATTGCAACAGCCTTCGATTCATCAATAAAACGCGCCTCTGCCAGCTCGTTTCCGTTATATTCGTCGTTGAGGATCTTAATAGCGACAATGCGCTTCATAACAAGGTCCTGCGCTTTAAGCACGCACGCCATACCGCCCATGCCTACAAGCTCGAGTATTTTATATCTACCGTCTAAAACCTTGCCTACAAATCCTTCGTATTTGTCCATGGTTTATGTCCTTTCGTTTATATCCGTAAAATACGAATCTGCGGATTATTCTCCGCCAAACAAAACTGCTGTGATGTTGTCAAGTCCGCCGCCTGCATTCGCTTCGTCGATAAGACGCTCGACGCGAGTTTTGTAGGAGGGACGCTTTGCTATATAAGCACCCGACATTATTTCGCCGATTCGAGCGTCGCTTACGTGGTTGGTAAGTCCGTCGGTACAAAGTAATATCCGATGATAATTGTCGATTCTGTAATAATCTGCGTCGACGTGTTGGTTGACGCCCAATGCGCGCAGAATAATGTTCTTCTTCGGGTGGTCGACCGCTTCCTCGGGCTTTATTTCGCCCTTGTCGATAAGATATTGAACAAAGGAATGGTCCTTCGAAATCTGCTCGACCGTGCCGTCTATCTGACGGTAGATCCTGCTGTCGCCTACGTTGACTGCATAGGTGCCGCAAAGGCAAACCAGAGCCGCGACAAGAGTCGTACCCATGCCTTCAAGCTCGGGGTCGGTAAGCGATTTGTTGTAGACCGCTAAATTCGCTTCGTCAAGCGCGTCCTTTAAAAGCATACGGATCGCGGTTTCGTTGAAATCGTCGGCACTTTCCTCTGAAAAAGCACGCTTTATAACAGAAGCAAAGGTCTTGACCGCAAGCCCGCTGGCAACGTTTCCGCCCTTGGCTCCGCCCATTCCGTCGCAAACGATAGCACAGAAATATCCGTCCTTGGAGAACACGGCAAAGCTGTCCTGATTATTTTTTCTTTTTTTACCTACATCGGTTTTTCCTCCGTATTTCAAAGCCGTTCCTCCTTTTTTCTAATTATTTTCGCTGTCTTCTGCGCGTAATTGTCCGCACGATGCGTTTATGTCCGAGCCAAGCCTGCGCCTGACAGTTGCGGTTAAATTATATTTTTCAACCGTTTCAACAAATGCCTTAATTGCATTCTTTTCGCTTCGTTGAAAATCTTTTTCCTTAATAGGGTTTACGGGAATCAAATTCACGTGCCCGAGCATACCCGACAATAATCTGCCTAACTCATGCGCGTCTTTTACCGAATCGTTAACGCCCGAGATAAGAGCGTATTCGAACGAAATTCGTCTTCCCGTTTTGTCTGTATATCGCTTGCATGCATCGAGCAGCTGCTTGATGCTCCACTTGTTTGCAATCGGCATCGTCTTGCGGCGGATTTCGTCGTTGGGAGCGTGAAGCGAAATCGAAAGGGTAATGGGAAGCTCCTCGTTTGCCAGCATATCGATTTTGTCGACAAGCCCGCAGGTTGATAACGAAATATGCCTTAATCCGATATTCAAGCCGTTTTCGTGGTTTACAAGCCTTAAAAATTTAATGACGTTGTCGTAATTGTCAAGCGGCTCGCCCATGCCCATAAGCACGATGTTCGAAACTCGCTCGCCTAAATCGCGCTCTGCCTCCATGATCTGCAAAAGCATCTCGGAGGGCATAAGCGACCTTACAAGGCCTGCTTTTGTGCTTGCGCAGAAAGCACAGCCCATGCGGCATCCGACCTGTGTCGAAATGCACATTGTGTTTCCGTGGTGATAGCGCATAAAAACGCTTTCAACCGTGTTTCCGTCGTGTAACGAATAAAGATATTTTACCGTGCCGTCAAGCTTTGAAACAAGCTTGCGCTTAATGCTCGCGGTCGGAATAAATGCAGTCGATTCGAGAATTTCGCGGAAGGCTTTTGGGAGGGTAGAAAATTCCGAAATTGCGCGATTTTCCTTGTAAAGGCTTTCGAAAATCTGCTTGCCTCTATATTTTGGTTGTCCGAGCGAAACACAAAGCTCGCCCAATTCCTCGGGAAACATCGAAAGCAAATCGGTTTTCATTTCTAAAACTCCCGTACTAATTTTGCCATATAAAACCCTTCGTGTTCAAGGTTGAAGGGAAGGCAGGTTTCTTCGTGGATTTTCTTGAAGCTTTTGTTTTCATCAAGAAAACGCTTTAAATTATCCTCGTTTTCAAGCTTGTTGATCGAGCAGGTGGAATAAATAAGCACTCCGCCGACCTTTAAATATTTACTCGCAGAATCCAAAATAGCTTTCTGCGTTTCGTAAAGCCTTGAAAACTCTTTAGGCGATTTATATTTGATTTCGGGCTTGCTGCCCATAACTCCGCTGCCGCTGCAGGGGACGTCGCAAATGACCTTGTCCGCTTTGCCGATGAAGGATTCACGTGCGATTCTTGCGTCGTGAACGTCGGTTTCGATGATGTCGATTCCGAGCCTTTTTGCGGATTTCTGAATCAACGGAAGCTTGTTTTTGTGTATATCGAATGAGTAAAATTTACCCTCGTTTTGCATATCGATAGCGGCGCCGAGGCTTTTTCCGCCGGGGCAGGCGCATACGTCGACAATAAGGTCGCCCTTCTGCGCGCCAAGTAATTTAACCGCCTTTTGCGAAGCAAAGCCTTGAATATAAAAATCACCGTTTTCTATCGAGCCTATCGCGGCAGAAGCCGAATCGACGGTTACACAGGTATCGTCGATAACCTCGCCGCCGACAACCTCCGCGACCGCTTTTGCGTTGCTTTTAAGGGTATTAACTCGCAAAAAAGTCGGTGCTTTGCCGAAAAATGCTTCGAAAATCCTTTCGGTTTCTTGACCGTATTGCGATTCTATTAATTCGTAAAGCTCTTGATTTGCCGAATATTTTATATAAGCGGGGGACGATTCGATTTTTTTAAATATGATATCCTTGCCTCTGCAAGAATTGCGCAAAACAGCGTTTACAAAGCCGCCGTTTTTAACCCCGAAAAGGGTTTTCGCGATGTTTACCGTTTCATCGCACGCGGCGCTGTCGGGAACTCGGTCCATATAAAGTATCTGATAAAGACCGGTCATTAAAAGCGCGAAAATATCGTCGTTCGTATCGCTTTTAACCGAATCCGAAAGTATAAATTCAAGCGTTTTCGCTCTTTCAAGCGTGCCGATGGCGATGCTTTCGGCAAATGCACGGTCAAGACCCTGCAAGCCGTCGCCGATGGATATTAAATTGGAATATGCGCCGTTTCTGATTCGTGTGAACGCTTTGAAAGCGGCGAGTCTCGCTTTATCCATTTACCTTCGTTCCGATTTCGATTTTATTTCCTCTTAAATAGCTTTGAGCATCGCACAAGCCCTTGCCCTCGGGACAAAGCTCTGTGATAATAACCGACCCCTCGGCGCAGGCGATTTCAATTCCGCCCTTGTCGGTCGAAAGAATTGTGCCGAATTCACCGTTTTCGTTGCCCAAAACCGCTTTTCTTACCTTGATTCTTTTGCCGTTAAGGAAGAAAAACGAGCCGGGGAAGGGCGAAAGACCGCGTATTCTGTTTCTGACGCAGGTCGCATCTTCGTTAAAGGTTAAAAATGCATCGTCGTTGCCGATCTTTGCGGCGTGCGTAGCGATCGAATGATTCTGCTCTGTGCGGGGAATAGATCCGCTCTTTGCGATTTCGATAAACTCCTTCAACGCGTCCTTGCTGATTTCGGCAAGCGCATCGTGGTAGTCACCGGCACACCAATCATCCCTTATCTCGATTTCCTTTTTAATAACCATGTCGCCGGTATCGACGCCGTTTGCCATATACATAACGGTAACGCCGCCGACCTTATCACCGTTCATGATGGCGCGGTTAATGGGAGCCGCACCGCGCAAGTAGGGAAGAAGCGATGCGTGGATATTAAAGCATCCGATTTTCGGGATGTTCAAAATGCGTTCGGAAAGAATTCTTCCGTATGCGGTAACGACGAACATATCTGCATTGACGCTTTCGAGCTTTTCGATAACGCCTTCGTCCTTAAGCGTGTCGGGCGAAATTACCTCAAAGCCCTTGTCAAGGGCAAACTGCTTAACAGGAGAAGGGGTGAGCGTATATCCGCGTCCTTTGGGTCTGTCGGGTTGTGTAACGACAAGCGCGATTTCAACGTCGGTTTCGCACAAAGCCTCGAGCGAAGCAACCGCGAAATCGGGCGTGCCCATAAAAACTACTCTCATTCTGCGTCCTCAATATCATCGGGGCCGTACATTTCGATAGCTCTGTCGATGTACAACGTGCCGTCGAGATGGTCGAGCTCATGGCAGAAGCAACGAGCCATAAGACCCGTGCCCTCAGCTTCGAAAATGTTGCCGTTTCTGTCCATAGCGCGCACCTTGACCCAAGCGGGGCGCTTGACGAGCCCATATTGCTCGGGAACCGATAAGCAGGCTTCGATCTCCTCCTGCTTGCCCTTGGTTTCGATGATTTCGGGGTTTATCATTTCGTATTTCTTATCGTCGATTTCAACGATAACGATTCTGCGCAATACACCGACCTGAGGTGCCGCAAGACCAACGCCCTGAGCAACCTCGAGCGTGTCGTGCATGTCGTCTAAAAGCTGAAGAATTCTCGGAGTGATTTCTTCAACAGGTCTGCATTTTTTACGAAGGGTAGCGTCGCCCTCTTTTAAAATGTTAAGGATTGCCATAATGTTCTCCTAAATCAAGGTGGGGTTAGCGTCAAGGTCGAGCTTAACGCCTCTCGGTGTAGAAGCAAGCCCCTCGACGTAAACCTTTGAAAGGAATTCGCGCGTACGCGCGCAGTCCTTATACTTGATAATCATTTTTTGGCGGAACTTGCCCATTATTTTGTATATGCCGCTTCTGTGCGGTCCGAATTTTATAACCTTTACGTCGGAAAAGCTTTTCTGATGCATAGAAAGAAAGGTCGCTTCGAATCTGTGCGAGAATGAATCGCACTCTTCCTCATTTGCAGAAGTGACGGTAAATACCGCAACCGAGCAAAACGGAGGGAAAACGACAGCCTTTCTAAGCATGATTTCGCTTTCGTAAAACGCTTCATAATCCTGAGTAGCGGCAAGACAAAGCGTTTCATTGTCGGGATTGTAGGTCTGCAAAATCGCCTTGCCGCCCTTGCCAGCGCGACCTGCGCGTCCGACAAGCTGGGTAATAAGCGAAAACGTGCGCTCGCCCGCTCTGAAATCGTCCATATAAAGCGAGCTGTCGACGCTTACCGCGCCCGCAAGCACGACGCCCTTAAAGTCAAGACCCTTAGAAATCATCTGTGTTCCGATAAGCACGTCGGTTTCGCCTGACGCAAACTCGCTTAACAGCTTATCGTGCGAAAACTTTCCGCCGGTCGTGTCCGAATCCATTCGTGTGATCTTAAGGTCGGGAAAATCGTTTTGAAGCTCTTCCTGAAGCTTTTGCGTGCCAAAGCCCGAATATACAATCTTCGTGCCTCCGCAAACGGGGCAGATTTCAGGCAGCCTTGCGGTAAATCCGCAATAATGACACGACATTCGCTTTACCCTTAATCCGTTGCCCTCATAGGCGTGGTGGGTAAGCGATACCGAGCAATTGGGACAGGAAAATACGTATCCGCATCCCCTGCAGGAAATATGCGAATTGTAACCGCGTCGGTTTACGAACAAAAGCGCCTGCTTTCCATTCGTTTTTGCGGAGAGCAATTCGTTTTTAAGGCGTGTGCCGATGAGCTTGTCGCTGAAAAGGATTTCGTCGTCGCGCATATCCTCAATGACAACCTCGGGCAAAGCGGCACCGCCGAATCTGTTTTTTAATGTGAAAAGCGAATAAACACCCTTTTTCGCCTTGTAAAAGCTTTCTATCGAAGGGGTTGCGGATGCAAGAAGCATCAAAGCCTTCGTTTGGGTGCATCTGAATCTTGCAACGTCGATAGCGCTGTACTTCGGTTGCATCTCGCTTTTGTAGGTGTGTGCCTGCTCCTCGTCGATTGCAATCATGCCGAGCTTGGGGCAGGGGGCGAAAACCGCACTTCTCGTGCCGATGACGACGTCGATATCTCCCGCTTGGATTTTACGGTAGGTATCGGTTCGTTCGCCAACCGAAAGCATAGAGTGAATAACCGCAAGCCTGCTTCCGAAAGCGGCGGCATAAGCCTTCACCGCCTGCGATGCAAGTCCTATTTCGGGCAAAAGGATAATGACCTGTCTGCCTGATTTTATAACCTCTTTAGCCGCTTCGGTAATAACGCGCGTTTTGCCGCTTCCCGTAACTCCGAAAAGCAACGCGCCCTTCGCTTCGCCGCTCGAGGACAATGCGTTTATGCCGTCAAGCGCAATCCTCTGCTCTACGTTGAGAGTATATGCGCCCTCGCGTTCATAGCCCGAAAAATCATAAGCCTCGCGGAAAAATGATGTTTCACGCTTGGTAACAAGTCCCTTTTTCACTACTGCGTTGACGATGGCGGCTGAAAATCCGCCGATCTGCTCGATTTCGCGCATGGTAGCGGCGGGATAGTTGATCAAAAAGCCGATCAAGCCGCGCTGCTTTTCGCTTAAGCCGGCTTCGTTTTCAATAACGTCCTCGGCTTCCTCGGCGGTCATCGAAAGTGTATAGGTGAAAAGGTTCTTTTCGTTAATTTTTTCGAGAACTCTGCTTTCCTTGCGGATTGCGTCGATTTTGCAAAGCGATTTAAGCAAAATCTCACATTCCTCGCCGTATTCCGAAATGATTTCACGTTCGGTCATCGTGCCTCTGAGCTTGATTTCACGAACCAAAAATCTCGCCATTTCGTTAAGCTTGTTAACGTCGTATTCCTCTACAACGCGGTAATAAAACTCTGTGTCGAGATTAACACCGGGAGGAATAACGGCACGAAACGCCGCGCCGAAGGTGCAGAAAAAGCGTTCGCTCATAAACGAACAGGTTTTTATTAAATCGTCGGGAACCTCAAAGGGATAAAGCATGACGCTGTCAACGCTTTTTGTGTGAGGATAATCAAAATCCTCCTCAAGGTGAATGACAACTGCGCTGAGCTTTTTGTTTTTAACCCCGAAGGGAACCACGACGACAGAACCGACCTTTACTTGAGAGCGGATTTCGAAGGGAAGATAATATCCGTACTCCTTATCTGCTCCATAGGGTATGTCGATTATTCGGACAAAAGCGTAAGCTTTGTCCATCAGTCGTTTTCAACGATGGTATACTGACCCTCGTAAAGCTTCTGAACAGCAACCGAAACCGGCTTTTCGCTCAAAAGGATTTCGTAATCGCTCTTAACCGCATCCTTGGAGTAACGGTCGCCTTCGAGTCTGCGGCTTTCTTCAAGCTCGCGTTCGTCGTTGGCCTTGTCGATAAGGTGACGTGCACACTTAGCGGTTGCGATAACAAGTCTGTAACGGTTGATCTTGTCGTTGGTAAGGTCAGAAACGGTGGGATAGAGCATCATAATGCAAATACCTCTTTATTTTAGTGATTTTTTAACAATTATTCTTCGATGGATTTTATGATCTCATCGGGCTCGTTTGCCGAGCAGATTATATGGTCGGAATCGGTGATAAGAACCGACTTGGTTTTTTTGCCGCAGCTTACGTCGATCATTCGACCTGCGTTCTTTGCGTCCTGAACGAGTCTGCGTACGGGGAGCGATTCGGGAGAAACGACCGAAATGATTCGATCCGAATTGACGTAATTGCCGAAGCCTGCGTCGATTAATTTCATGTCGGACTCCTATTCTATGTTCTGAATCTGCTCGCGAATTTTTTCGACGTAGCTCTTCGCCTCGATAACCTGTCTTGCGATTTCGCCGTCGTTGCACTTCGAGCCGATGGTGTTGACCTCACGGTTCATTTCCTGAACCAAAAAGTCGAGCTTTCTGCCGACGGGGATGCTTTCGGAAAGAATCTTTCTGAACTGTGCAAAGTGCGAATCCAACCTTGCGAGCTCCTCGCTTATGTCAGCCTTGTCGGCGAATACCGCACATTCGGTCAAAAGGCGCGATTCGTCGTAATTTGCGCCCTCCAACAGCTCCTTGATGCGAGCCTTCATCTTTTCGTTGCTTTCCTTGACCGATTCGGGAGCGCGCTCTTGAATGCTTGCGCGGATTCCTTCAAGCACCGAAAGGTGACTCAAAAGGTCAGCCTCGAGCTTTTCGCCCTCTGCCTCGCGCATCGCGGTGAAGCCGTCGAATGCCTTTTCCATAACCACAAGCAAGGCCTTGCCTGCGGCTTCGGTGTCCTCGTCGGGGCGGGTGGTCATGAAGACCTCGTTTCTGCCCGCAACCGTTTGAATGGTTACGTCGCCGCCGAGCGAATATCTTTCCTTGATATCGCGCAAAAGATTAACGTAGCTTTCAAGAAACTTTTCGTTTACCGAAAGTCCGTTGTCGTCGCCGGAAATGTTTTCGATTGTAACGTATATGTCCATCTTACCGCGCGAAACGCGTGTCGATGCATATTGCTTTACCTTCTCCTCAAGCGCATTGTACATACGTCCGAGCTTGATGTTGGTATCGAGATAACGGGAATTAACCGACTTCACCTCGACAAGTATATCACGGCCGTCGATCACCTCACGGTGACGTCCGTAGCCTGTCATGCTTTTGATCATGTCTGACCTCCGGAAAAAATATCATATAATTATATCACGTGCGGTTGTATTTGTCAACCGAAAACTACTTAAAAAGCTTGGGTTTTATCTTATTTATGTAGTAAATTGCCAATCTTTCAAGCGCTAAATCATAAACGATAAAGGTTACATTGCAAAGTGCGAAAAGTATGATTTCGAAAGCAAGATATTCCGCCTCGATGCTTAAAAGCCTCGTTGCGATGAAAACCGTTAACGATAAGAGCAGATTGAAGCATAAAATGCGCACAGCATAGGATAGATAAATTGATTTGATTTTGTTAAGATAAACCTTTAAAATCGGGTAAAAGCCTGCAAATAATGCGAAAACAAGCGCGGGAGACTTATAGGGCAACAGCAGAAGCGAAAGTATGCTCGCGCTAGCGTAAACACCCAAAGAATAGCCGAGCCCGAGCTCGATGTAAGCTACCATTATCACGATGCTTCCGAGTGCCGCGGCGGAAAGATCGAGGGTCTGAAAGATCGATCCGATAAACAGGAAAATAAAACACAGCGCCGTGAAAATGCCCGATAAGGCGATTTTGTTGCTCTTTTTCATACTAACAGCAGGCTATACAGTCGCCGCCCATACATTCACAGCAGCAATCCGCGCAAAGCAGCGCCTGACACATATCGCATCCGCTGCAGCTTCCCGCACATCCGTTACAGCCTTGACCGTTGACGTTTCTGCCTGCGTAAGGGCTCGAATATGCGCCGCTGCTCATTCTCTGCTGGAAGCTTCTGTATTCGCGGTTGTAGGGGTCCATATTGCACGCCGTGTCGATTTCGGTGCGCGCATCCTGAAGCCAGCCCTTTTGATAGAAAACCAGACTCATAAGAAAATGCCATTCTGCGTTTCTGTCGGTCATTCCGTTCAAAAGCGTTTCTGCCTCGTTAACGCGGCCCGTATTAATAAGATTGCGGATTCTCGCAAAGCCCGTATTTGCATTTCCGTAGGTATTTGAACCGTCGTTGTTGAAGGAAGTGCCTCTTCTTCCGCCGTTTGCACGCTCCTTTTGGATAGCGTCGTAGGCGTTGTTGATTTCCTTCATCTTCTCGGTGGCAAGCTCCTTTAGATTGTCATCGATGTAGCTGTCGGGATGATATTTCTTGGCAAGTGCCCTGTATGCCTTGCAGATTCCGGTGATCCCACCTGTTACAGGCTGAAAACGCATGACGCGCAGATATCCCCACGCACCTTTCTGCGGCTTCCAAACCGTTTTCGTTTGCAGAAGCCCGTTTTCACGCCCGATGAGAAACGCCGCATCCCACGGTGTCTCCACCGCACAGAGAAGCCCACTTTCACCACGAAG
>JAZRGS010000013.1:0-9406 GCA_045644305.1 Eubacteriales bacterium
AATCGAAATGAATGTCGGCAACCAAGGGAATGCTTGAATTTTCGACGTAATAGGGTATCGCCTCCGCCGCGAGCATATCGTTGACGGTGAAACGGACGACGTCACAGCCCGCAGCCGTTAGCGACTTGATCTGATCGAGCGTAGCGGCCTTATCGGCGGTTTTTGTGTTTGTCATCGATTGAATGGCGATTCGATTGCCGTTACCGATAGCGATATTGCCGATTTTTACTTCCTTGGTCGTTTTCATAAAATCACCTTAAAAAAGATTCATAATGTCTTTAAGCATAACAAGCGCGGTTAACGCAAGCAAAAGAGTCATAAAAAATGCGCTTACGGCGCGCTCGTATTTGGGGTCCATCGGCTTGCCTCTTATCGCCTCGATGATATAAAAGAGAAGCCGTCCGCCGTCGAGCACGGGTATGGGAAGAAGGTTAAACACGCCGAGCGAAACCGAAATCATAACGACGAGCATCGAAAGGTTTTGGACAGTTTCCTTGATGCTTGCGCTCGCCTTTATGGTCTGGTCGACCTCGCTTCCGACGGCAACGGGGCCGCCGACTGCGTCGCCGACGCTTCCGTAGCGTCCCGAGAAGGTATCGATAAGCGAATCGAAGGTAATATATACCGTCGATACCGATTGCCAGAAGGTTTCCTTCATTACGTTTTTAAAGGTCTTTTCAACGCCGAAAACCTTGAAATCCATCGTTCCGAAGGCAACGCCATCCTCGGTTGCGACACCAAAGGCGACGTCCTCGAGCGTGATTATTTCACCGTTGCGGTTGACGACGATATCTATCGGTTGGTCGCCGTCGGAAAGGATTTTATAGGAAAGATCGGTGTGACAGCGTATTTTTTTGCCGTTCACCTCAAGGATTTCATCGTAAGCCTGCAAGCCGTAATCGTCGGAAACGCTGTTTTCGTCAAACTCCGCGACTATCGACGTGCCGACGAGCGGCGAGCTCAAAACAAGTCCGAGCATTACCAAAAATGCGAGCAGAATATTCATCAAGGGGCCCATCACGACAATAAGCATACGCTTCCAAACGGCGCGCTCGTTTATCGAAATTTTGTATTTATGCTCCTCGGGAATATCGTCATCGTATTCTCCGACCATATTGACAAAGCCGCCGATGGGGATGGCGCGTATCGAAAAGTCGTTATATTTTCCCTTCCAGGTCTTAATTGTCGGGCCCATACCGATTGCGAATTCGATAACCCCGACGCCGAATGCGCGGGCGACTATATAATGACCGAATTCGTGAATGAATATGAGCAGACCGAAGATGAAAATCGTAACTGCTACACTGAAAAGCGATGAAATCATCAAAAAAACACTCCTAATTTTCCGCACCTGCGGAGTAGAAAATAAAGCTAAATTGCCGCAGCGATATATTCCCTTGCGGCGGCATCGGACGCGATGATATCCTGCAAGGACGGGTTATTGATAACCGTCAAGGCACCGCACGTCTCGATGACAAGGTCGAACATTTCGGTAAAGCCGATTTCGTGATTCAAAAATCTTGCAACCGCCTCCTCGTTCGCGCCGTTCATTATCGCGGGGAGATTTCCGCCGACCTTGATTGCCCTTTTCGCCAAATCGAGCAAGGGGAAGGTTTTTCCGTCGTAATTATGGAATTCAAGGCTCTTGCCGAAGAGGTCAAGGCTTTCCGCTTGAGAAGGCAGACGCGACGGATAGGTCAGCGCGTATTGGATACAGACGCGCATATCGGGCACACCGAGCTGTGCGAGAACCGCGCTGTCCTCGAATTCAACCGCCGAATGAACGATGCTTTGGAGATGAATTACGACCTGCACCTGATCGGGTGTTACGTCGAAGAGGTGAACCGCCTCGATAAGCTCCAAGCCCTTGTTCATAAGGCTTGCGCTGTCGACCGAAATCTTCTTGCCCATGCTCCAGCGGGGATGCTTCACCGCCATTTCGGGGGTGACCGTCTTTAAAAATTCATAATCCTTGCCGAAAAAGGGGCCGCCCGAGCCTGTAAGCCAGATGCGCTTTATTTTATTCTTGCCCTGAATACATTGAAAAATAGCAGAATGCTCGCTGTCGACAGGCAAAAGAGTTGCGTTACCGCGCTTTACGGCATCGGTCACGAGCTTGCCGCCCGCCACAAGCGTTTCCTTGTTGGCAAATGCGATTTTCTTGCCCTTTTCGGCAGCCGCGATCGTCGGCAAAAGACCCTTCATGCCGAGCACCGCGTTAACTATCGTTTCGGATTCGTCCTCCGATGCGATTTCAACGACGCCCTCGTCGCCGCAAAGAATCTTTATATCAAGGTCGTTGACCAAAAGCTTGAATTCCTGATATTTTTCCTCGCCGATGCAGGCAACGCTTGGCTTGAATTCGCGGCATTGCTCCGCCAAGAGGCGGGCGTTGGAATGGGCAGAAAGCGCAGTGACGCGAATCGAATGATTGCGCGCCACGTCGAGAGTTTGTGTTCCTATTGAGCCGGTAGAGCCGATTAAAGAAATGGATTGCATTTAGCACCTCAAAGCATAGAGATGATAGACATTGCAACGTAAAACAATGCAGTTACCGTTGCGATGGGAATGATGCTGTCGAATCTGTCAAGCACACCGCCGTGGCCGGGGAAAAGGCGTCCGTAATCCTTAACGCCGAATTTGCGCTTGATAAGCGAAGCCGAAAGGTCGCCGAGCTGACCGATTATTGTTAAGGGAATCGGAATAAGAAGCAAAAGCGGATTATGTCCGACGCTGAACCAAAGCACCAAGCCGCCTGCAATGATTCCGAACAGGCTTCCGCCGATTGCGCCTGCGACAGTTTTCTTGGGAGAAATTGTCGGGCAAAGCTTGCGCTTTCCGAACAGGCTTCCGCAGAAATATGCGAAAATATCGGTCGTACAAGCGACGGTAAACACGAATACTACCGAGTGAATCAGATAATACTTCGCCAAGAAGGTAAGTGAGGCAAAGCCCGCGGTGATGTAAAGCGCCATTGCGAAAAACATTGCAACGCTTCCGATATCGAGCGATTTATGGAAAACCACCGCCGCAAAAAGGAAGCAGATAAGCACAAACGGAATTACCGCAAGCATAAAGCCTATCAGATTTACCGGATGATTAACTATCGCGGGGAGAAGCGCGCAAAATCCGGTGAAAAGTATCGACGGAATCGAGATGTACCACTTTTTGATAAGGTTACAGCAGGTAAGCATTTCATAAATCGAGAAAGCACAAGCGACGGCGAAAAGTATAGCCGCGCCGAGAACCTTGCCGAAAACGAGTATCAAGACTAAAAGCATAGTCGCGATAGTCGCGGTTATTGTTCTTTTAAGCATAATTTACCTCCCGTAACGGCGCTCACGCGCGGAATACGCCTCGAACGCCTTCATAAGCTCATCCTTATCGAAATCGGGCCAGAAAACGTCGGCGAAATAATATTCCGCGTAAGCCGATTGCCAGAGCAGAAAATTGGAAATGCGGTATTCACCGCTGGTTCTTATAACCAAATCGGGGTCGGGCATGGACGAAGTGTAAAGGTTATTCGAAATATCCTCCGCCGTAATTTCGGTCTTGCCCGATTTCAAAATTTCATTGACGGCATAAACGATTTCCTGTCTGCCGCCGTAGGAAAGACAGATCGAAAGCGTCATACCCGTGTTTTTCGAAAGTCGGTCGCGGACCGCTTCGATTTCCTCACGGTATTTATCCTCAAACAGCGATAAATCGCCGAGTATGTTCAATTTTACGTTGCGCTTCTGAAGGTCGGGCTCATATTTCTTGATACCCTTGCTCATAAGCTCCATCAGTGCCGAAACCTCTTCGGGTGCGCGGTTCCAATTTTCGGTTGAAAAGGCGTAGACCGTAAGAAATTCGATACCCATTTCGTTGCAGGTGTCGGCGATTTTTATAAACGTGTCGACCCCTGCCTTGTGTCCCGCGGTGCGCGGAAGCAGACGTTTTTTCGCCCAACGGCCGTTGCCGTCCATAATCATGGCGACGTGGCGCGGGAGTTTAAGTTCAGGCATAATATACCTCTTTTTTTCAAGGAGCGTTAAGAGATTCGATATAAAACGCTCCCATTGATTTTGCGGATTTATGACGTCCCCGTCCGAAAACGAACGGGGACGGCGTTTTTGGAGTTAGATCTCCATGATTTCCTTGTCTTTTCTTGCGATGATCGCGTCAACCTCTTTGATGTACTTATCGGTGAGGTCCTGAATATTCTTTTCTGCAGTCTTAAGATCGTCCTCGGTGATTTCGGAAGCCTTCTGCATCTTCTTTGCGGCATCGTTAGCGTCGCGGCGAACGTTACGGATCGCAACCTTGCAGTCCTCGCCGTGCTTTGCGGTCTTCTTGGTGAGCTCTTTTCTGCGTTCCTCGGTGAGTGCGGGGAAAACAAGGCGGATGCACTTGCCGTCGTTGGTCGGGGTGATGCCGACGTCGGAAGCGAGGATAGCCTTTTCGATTTCCTTAACCATGTTAGCTTCCCAAGGAGTGATAACGAGGGTTCTTGCATCGGTAGCCTTGATGGTTGCAACGCCTTCAAGGTTGGTCGGGGTGCCGTAGTAGGGCACGGTGATCTTATCGAGAACCTTTGCGCTCGCTCTGCCTACGCGGATGGTTGCAAAATCCTCCTCGAGAACCGAAATAGATTTCTTCATTCTTTCTTCAAAGGGCTTAATTTCAAACATTTTTCTTACCTTCCTTTTTGTTGGGGTATATTTCTTTTTTTAATTCGTAAGTAAGGTGCCGATAGCGCTTCCGCTTGCGGCAATAACGATGTTTTCGGGGTCGGACAACGGGAAAAGAACCGTTTTGATGCCCGATTCCTCGCCGATGGCAGCCGCGCTCTGGTCGATCGCCTTCAAGCCGAGCGAGAGCATTTCCTTGTAGGTCAAGGTGTCGAACTTCTTTGCGTCGGGATAGCGGGCAGGGTCCTTATCGTAAACGCCGTCGACGTTCTTAGCCGAAAGAACCGCGTCGCACTTAAGCTCAGCCGCGCGGAGCATCATACCCGTGTCGGTCGAGAAGAAGGGATAGCCGACGCCGCAGGAAAGGATGACGATCTCGCCCTTTTCCATATATTCGATCGCCTTGTACTGCGAATAGGGCTCGCAGAATTGCTGGATCTGAACCGCGCTCATTACGCGGGCATTGACGCCTGTTTTGATGATGTAATCCTGCATCGCGATCGAGTTGATAACCGTCGCGAGCATACCCATATGGTCGCCGCGGACACGGTCGATTTCAAGTCCGTTCTGTCTTGCACCGCGCCAGATGTTACCCGCGCCGATAACGACGCAGACCTGTGTGCCGTTTCTTGCGATTTTTGCAAGCTTTTCGGCAACGCTTTGGAGCATATCGCCGTTTAGGATGGTTTTTTCGCCCGAAAGGGCTTCGCCGCTCAATTTGACAAGCACGCGCTTATACTGATTTGCCATTTTCAAGTCCCTCGCTTTTTTTATTCATAGATAAATATGCGGTGTAAAAGGTCGATTTTATCGGTCATACCACAGGCGTAAGCGGTTACCTGCGTGATTTTCGGTTCGTAAACGCCGTTAAGCAAAATATCGTTCGGGAAGTAGTTACGAAACAGCGATTCGGTATATTCCGAGCAGAGTCCTTCATCGTATCCGTAAGCGCCGAGCAGGCTGAGAACCGATTGACACATCGATATCTTATCGGTCGTTTGTCCGACCAAGGCGCGCTCGCCGTAATAATGCTCGGTTTCCTTGTTTCCCTCATATACCGAATAATCGGCTTCGGTCTCCTTATCCATACAGACCATAAAAACGTATCCGTCAAAGCCGTCAAGGTCGATCGTTTCCTCGGCGAATTTTTTCAAGGTTCCGAATCCCGTTTCGGCGAAAACTATGTCAAAATCCAAAAGTCGGGTTCCCATAACCGCGCCGTGATCGAAGCGCGCCCTTTCGTAAACGAACTCAACCTCGGTTCCGTAAGAATCCGCTTCGGATTTTATAAAATCAAAGACTTCCTTGATTCGTGCGTGGTATTCGTCCTCTTCGGCTGAGGTAAAGCCGCTCTGCATATCCGAAATGAAGAGCTCGACAACCTTTATCCTTCCCTTGCATTCCGCAAAGGAGCCGACAGACGATAGCGGGAATTTATCCTTACATTCGGCTTCGACAGGGGGATTTAATTGAAAAATACCCGATTCAAGCAGCCATTTTCCATCCTCAAGCACCGCCTTGAAGGTGATTTCGTTCATCGTGCGGGTCTTTGCGCTGATGAGCATTTCGGCTTCGTTCTGACCGTTTTTGATTTCGACGGTCGATTCGATAACAAAATCGTTATACGAGCTTCCGAGATGGTTAAAGACGTAGGTCATTCCCTCGATGCTCGAAACCGAGGCAACCTTGCCCTCGGGGTAGCTCAAAAACGCTTCGATGCTTTTGCCCTTTTTGGTATAGGTGGAATTCAAAAGCGCCTCGATTGCCGAAAACGATTCGTATTCATGCCCCGAAGGGAGCGCCTTAAGGCTCGCGTTGCCCGAAGGGCTTGCGCAAAGCGAATTGTTGATGAAAATTTCGGTTACAAGCTCATCCTGCTTCAAAAGCGTTTTTGCCGTTTCAAGATCGAAAACGTCGTTACTCACTTCGCTTTCCGCAGGCTCCGAGCTCGATGAATCGGTTGCTTGATTATTGCATCCGCAGAAAAGGCAAAAAATCGCAAGCGAGAGCAGAATCAATATTAAATTTTTAGCGTAAAATCGATTTTTATATTCCATATCACACTAATTATAACAGACAATTGTGACGATATCAAGATATTTTTATACTAAAATATTATATTCTCGCGAACCGTGCGTATCAATTTAAGCCTTTCGCCGAAGAATTGCGCCACGTAAGAGGGATTGAGGTAATCGTTGCCTGCGGCATTGAGCTTTACGCGCGCGATTATGCCGTTTTCGACCCTCTCGGCAGAGAGAAATTCGGTCATCGGCTTGATGTCGACTTCCTTATCGCCGTTTTTGGTACGCTTGACGACCTTCATTTCGGATTCAAACGCACGCGCGAATTCCTCAACGCTCATATCGGTGACGGTTTCAAGCCTCCAAACAGCCTTTTTCGTGGTGAGCTTGCCGATTGCAGGCTCAACATTAACGATATCGAGTCCGGGGAAAACCGATTTCTTCAATTTCTCCTCGATTTCCTCAATGGGGGTTTCGATATTCACGCGGAAATCGAACAGCTCGCGCTCGCCCTCCTGATAAATCGAAAGCGGAAGCGCGATATTCAATCTCGGGTGGGGGTTAAAGCCCTCGCTGAACGAGATGGGGAGACCGCTTCTGATGAGCATTCTGTGAATTGCGCGCTGAAGGTCGAGATGCGATATGTATTTAAGCTTATCAAGCTTTGTGAATGTTACGCGGATATCAGGCATTTTCTTTACCTCCGTCGCAGACGCATTTACCGTTGCAGAGCGAGCTTGCACCGCATCCCGAGCACTTGGTTTTACAATCGGGCGTGGTGACGGCATTCTTGGATTTTTCATACTCGTTCTTCATAAACTTCTTGGTTACGCCGATATCGATGAAGTCCCAAGGAAGGATTTCGTCGGTAGAATATTCGCGGTTGGCGTAAAACGCAGGGTCGATGCCGCAATCGTTAAAGAGGGTAATCCACTTGTCATAGCTGAAATATTCGTCCCAGCCGTCAAGCATCATTTCGCGGTTATAGGCTTCAAGCATAGCCTTGCAAAGCCTTCTGTCGCCGCGTGCAAAGACAGCCTCGATGCGAGAAACGCGTGCGTCGTGATATTTATATGAGATCTTCTTGGTTTTTATTTCGCTCTTTAAAAGCTGCTGCTTGCGCTCCAATTCCTCGATAGTGTCCTGCGCCGCCCATTGGAAGGGGGTAAAGGGCTTGGGAACAAGGCAGGAAACGCTAATGGTAACGTTCACTCCCCTGCCGCCGCCAAAGCGCTTTTTGGAGTAATACTTATCTACGATGCTTTGTCCAAGCGAGGCGATTCCCTTGATATCCTCATCGGTTTCGGTGGGCAGACCGTTCATAAAGTAAAGCTTTAAGCTGCTTCGTCCGCCGTCGAACGCCTTTTCGCAGGCAGAGAGGATTTCCTCCTCGGTGATGTTTTTATTGATAACGTCGCGCAGTCTTTGCGTGCCCGCCTCGGGCGCGAAGGTGAGACCGCTTTTTCGTACCGACGAAACCTTTTCCAAAAGCTCCTCGTAGAAATTATCGATTCGCATCGAGGGGAGCGAAAGGTTGACGTTTTTGGCATTTGTCCAGGGAAGCAGAGCATCGATAAGCTCGCGAAGTCGGGTATAGTCGCTTATCGACAGCGAGGTGAGCGAGATTTCGGAATAGCCCGAATGCTCGATTGCGATGCGCGCGTTTTCGTTCAATACCTCAGGCGACTTTTCGCGGTAGGGGCGGTATATCATACCCGCCTGACAGAAGCGGCATCCGCGGATACAGCCTCTGAACACCTCAAGCATTACCCTGTCGTGCACGGTTTCGAGAAAGGGAACCGAGCATTTGCAGGGGAAATATACCTCGTCGAGGTTTTCGATAATGCGCTTTTTGACGCTCTTCGGAGCGAGCTCGTAATTGGGGGTAAACGACTTTATCGTGCCGTCCTCGTTATAGCAAACGTCGTAAAGCGAGGGAACGTAAAAGCCGTTAAGCTGCGAAGCCCTTTTAAGCGTTTCCTCGCGGCTGATGCCCTCTTTTTTACATTCGCGAAGTAAGTCGGCAAGCTCGATCAACGCCTCCTCGCCCTCGCCTATCGAAAAGATATCGATAAAATCGGCAAGAGGCTCGGGATTGTATGCGCAGGGGCCGCCCGCGATGATTATCGGGTCGGTCTCTCCCCTCTCGCTCGAAAGAAGCGGAATTTTTCCGAGTCCGAGCATCATAAGCACGTTGGTATAGCAAAGCTCGTATTGCAGAGTAAATGCAACCACGTCGAACCTATTCAAGGGATCGCCGCTTTCAAGCGCGTAAAGCGGAAGATTGTGCTTAATAAGCTGCTGACGCATATCGGGCCAAGGCATATAGCAGCGCTCACAGCTGATATATCCCGTATTGTTGAATGCGCCCGTAAGTATCTTTATGCCGAGGTTCGACATACCGATTTCATAGGTATCGGGAAAGCAAAAGCAGTATCGCATTTCGGCGGTTTCGGGGTTGGGAATTTCGCTTCCGTATTCGCCGCCCACGTATCTGCCCGGCTTTTCGACGTTTTCGAGCAGAGGTGCGTATTTTTGGTAATCTATCACTTCAAACACTCCGTTTTTTATAAATTTTTGAGCTTGCTTCTCAGGTAAAGACCCGTGTAGCTATCCTCGTTTGCGGCAACCTCCTGGGGTGTGCCCTTTGCGATAACGCGCCCGCCCGCGTCGCCCCCGTCGGGGCCCAAGTCGATGATATAGTCGGCTGTC
>JAZRGS010000014.1:0-9893 GCA_045644305.1 Eubacteriales bacterium
ACGAGAAATATTAGTAAGATTGTACCACATTATCACGATAAAGTCAACCTATTTCTCGTATAAAAAAGAAAAAGACTTCGGTAAAGGACGATGCGCCATAGTGATAAATCGCCCTAAGAAGCCTTTTTTATTGAAAATCGAGGTAATTGCGAACAAACGCTCAATCTTTTTCCATTATTCTTGCACAATCGGCACATCTTCCAAGATAATCTAAAGATAATGGCTTTAAAACACTTTTCAGCTCTGACCGAATGGCTTGACGTTCCAAATTGACGTTTTGAGCGTTATCATAAACAAAGCCGGTATCATCAATACTTGGGTTATACCCCTGTGCACCGCAAATTACACATGTATTGATAAATCTTTTTGCAGACGAATTCCATTTCTCGATGTATAACGACTTTCCCTTTTTCGTGCATTTACTGTGCGACATAGAACCTCTCGATCTTTTTATTAGTTGTTTTACAAAAAATATTATACAACACTTGAGTAAAAAAATCAAGGGTAAGCCTTGTATATAAAAAGTGATGTTGCGGCTGTGCCGCAGTGAAGTTATGCCTTGCGGCATAGTGAAGTTGCTCCTTCGGAGCAGTGAAGTTAAGTGTTCCGCATATCGTGCCGTAAGGCACACTTCACGCACGAAGTGCGCTTCACATGCGAAGCATACTTCACGTTCCGCTCGCGGAACACTTAGTTCAAAAAAAGAACCTTTGTCTTGGTAGACAAAGGTTCTTTTTTTGTTACGAAAGAACGACTAAAAGTTGTATAAGTAGAGGTAAGAAACACAAAAAGTATTGTACTTGCGCTGTTAAATATATTGAATTTATGCGATCAGGAGTATTCTCGGCGGATAGCTTTGGTAACGGAATTGAATGTTACTTTCGTGGCCAATTTACAAAGCAAATAACCGAATACACACATACCAATCGGAATAAAAACGGGGAAGATGCTATCCAACTTAGAAGTAATAGCGAGAATAAGGAAACATAATTCAAACATTAACAATGAAATAAACCAAATTGCCATAAATATTCGCACAAATTTCACAGGTTGTCCTCGCATTTGCAAGATAGTGTGTTCTCCGCAACCTGAAACAACAACATCAATTTCCGGAACAAAAGAATTTCTGTATGGCATGTGACGAAATGTAGGTTTCAAAAAACAACCGGTATCTGTTTCTTGGCATAAATATTCCCAGCAAGTGTGTTTAAGAATCACATCGGGAAGTGTTTTGAAGAAGTTAGAATGGATAGCGTTGTTAACACTGCAATTCGCTGTCTCAGTAAATAATATTGACATATACTTCTCCTTTCTAAGAGATACAGGCTGTTCGCCAAATCCTTATGTACAAATTCATTATACCACGAAACAACACACTTTTCAATGATATATCGCTTGCGCGATATGATATACGGCTATTGCCGCATGATATATTTGCTCCGCAAATATGATATAATATCCGTTCCTTCATATGCCGAAGGCATATATCATCGCTCGAAGAGTGATATCATATCGAAGATATATCATCCGTTCCGCAAGGAACGGATATCATTGAAAAAAGTCCCTTTTGTCGGTAGACAAAAGAGACTTTTTTCGTGGTGGGGACTACAGGGCTCGAACCTGTGACCCTCTGCTTGTAAGGCAGATGCTCTCCCAGCTGAGCTAAACCCCCAAAGCGTTACGTCACTCGCAACGTGTTATATAATATCACAACATTTTTCAAATGTCAATACCTTTTTTAAAGTTTTTTGAAATTTTTCAAAAAAGGAAG
Source organism: Eubacteriales bacterium (assembly GCA_045644305.1). GTDB lineage: Bacteria > Bacillota > Clostridia > Oscillospirales > CAG-382 > Coliplasma. Next base: position 1,772 of record JAZRGS010000014.1, read on the forward strand.
CCGTAAGCGATTTTCCGCGGCGAGATGCCTGTTTTCCCCGCCGCGTTTCATTTAAGCAAGGCTCCCCTTTTATTCATTTCAAACACTTACAAAACAAGGAAATTATAAGCGAGACATCCGATAAACAAAGCCGCCACAACCGCACAAAGCGCGAGCCACTTTTTGTGGTTTTCGCTTATAACGCACATAAGGCAGGAAAGCGCGGTGATGCAAAATCCGCCTATCAAAAAGGTAAGCTTATTGGTTTCGGGATCGGGTCGGTTCGAAAAAATCTCAACAAAAAGCTTATCGGGCAAGCGGAAGAAGGCAAAAAGAGCACACGCGAGGGCGAGAGCCGCAATTGCTATCGAAATTTTTTGGTGCTTGTTCACTGCAAATCTCCCCAATAATCCGAAAAGTCGATGCCCGAATCCTCATAAACAAGGTTTCTTGGCTTGAAATTCGAGGGTACCGCAAGATAAACGTTAGCGGGAAGCTCGCTTCCGTAGCCGCGAAAATCCATAACCATAACCGTTTTACCCGCCTCGATTATTTCGACACCCACCAAGGTATCACCGTCGAAGTAATACTTGTTGCGTCCGGTTACAGCTCCGCCCGAGGTCGATGCCGAGGTGAAGGTTTCGCAGTAATAAGAGGTTCCCTTAAAGCTTTCAACGGCGGTCGAGGTGGGATTTGCGAACATTTCGGGGGTGTAGCCATCGAACAAAAATTCCTGACCGCGAACGTTTATAACGGTATCGTAATATTCCTCGGCGATGTTCACCTCGTGTATGACGCTGCCGTCGTAGATTTCATATTTATCGCGCGAGTTATCCGAGTGGTCCTCGATAGTAGTCACGTTCGTCCAGTTGGTCGCCTGCTTGAAATCATAGCTGTATCCGTTGGTCGTGAGATTCATATCGAACCAGAAATTATCGCCCATATTGCCGTAAAACGCGGCTGTGCGCGAGGGATATACCACTCCCCCGTCGTCATTGTTGCCTCTTTTGCAGGCGGTAAAGGATAACAGCAATATCAACGCGATGACCGCGGCGGTTATTTTTTTCATAATCGTTCCTCGTTAGCATTTATGTAAGCATTTTACCACAAAGCCGAAATTTATTCAACACCAAAACCCTTAAATTTCAAAAAAACCTTGAATTGACGGCTTCGATATGTTAATATATTGTTACCAAAAATCAGAAAGGCAGATAAATTATGATAGTACGCAAGCCGCCTCTCGGCTGGAACTCTTGGAACACCTTCGGAAGAAATATCGATGAAGCTTTGATTATCGAAACCGCAGACGCGTTTGTTGAAAACGGACTTCTCGACGCAGGTTACGAATATCTCGTTATAGACGACTGCTGGGCAGAAATGAAGCGCGACGAAAACAACCGCTTGGTGCCCGACAAGAATAAATTCCCCCACGGTATGAAATACGTTGCCGATTACGTCCACTCGAAGGGTCTTAAATTCGGTATGTATTCCTGCTCGGGAAACCTTACCTGTGCAGGCTATCCCTCCTCCTTCGAATATGAATTCATCGACGCCGAAACCTTCGCTTCTTGGGGCGTTGACTATCTTAAGTACGACTATTGCTTCAAGCCGATGGAGCAACAGGGTCACCTTCTTTACAAGCGTATGGGTCTCGCACTTGCAAACTGCGGACGCGATATCTGCTTCTCGGCTTGCTCTTGGGGCATTGACCAGACCAACGAATGGATCAAGCAAACCGGCGCGCATCTTTGGCGCTCGACCGGCGACATCAACGACAGCTGGCCCTCTGTTAAGGAGCTTTTGAACAAGCAAGAGGAATATTTCACCACCAACGGTCAGGGCTGCTTCAACGATATGGATATGCTTATCGTTGGTATGCGCGGCAAGGGTAACGTCGCGGTTGCAGGCTGTACCGATATCGAATACCGCACCCACTTCTCGGCTTGGGCGTTCCTCGGCTCGCCCTTGATGATCGGCTGTGATATCCGCAATATGGACGAGGAAACCAAGAAGATTCTTCTCAACAAGGAAATCCTTGCTATCAATCAGGACGGCGCATATCGTCAGCCCTTCAGAGCAGGTCACCATTGGTGGATCCCCGAGGTTAAATGCTGGGCAAAATACCTTGAAAACGGCGATATCGCGATCGGTATCTTCAACCTTTCCGACAACGGCGCAGACCCCTTCTTCTCCTTCGATACCTTGGGAATCAACCGCGCTTCGGGCAAGGCGCTTGAAATACGCGACCTTTGGAAGGGCGAAACCTTGGGCGTTTATAAGGACGTTTTCCGTTGCGATTACCTCGAACCGCACGATTGCCGTATGTTCCGCTGCAGAGTAGTCGATGCAGACTAAATGTGAAAAATGTCAGCGTTTCTTAGGCGCTGACGATATCGGCGCTTCCAAAAAGCTGATAAACCGCGGTATGACAGAGGGCTTTTTGTGTATTCATTGCCTCGCAGAAAAATACGGCGTCACCGATGAACGCATAATCGAAAAAATCGAGGAATGGCGTCAAAGCGGCTGCCTGCTGTTTGCAAAAAAGAACTGAAAAGCGTTAAAAAAGAGCCTTTTTTAAGGCTCTTTTTTAGTCAACGATTTCAAAAATATTCGAATACGCGACAAGCTTACCGAACTCGTTTGAATGAACGTTATACGCGACGCGGTGAGCGCCAAGCCTTCCCTTGTCGACGCGGTACTTGATGCCGACACGGTCGGAAAACATCCCTGTGTGCTCCATCCAAATCTCATCGACACCGAACTCCTTGTCGCATATATCCTTAATTCAACTCAATTAAACTTAATGATCCAGCCCTGACCGTCCTCAAACACCCAAGCGCGGTCGCCGTAGGGCTCGGAGCCGCAGTCGAAGCCGTCGGGGGTAAGGTTGGTTCCGTTTGTCGAGAAGTAGTAAAAGCGGCCGTCCTTTTCGGCAACCACAACACCGACGGTCGAAGGCATATTTTCGTGCCAATTACTGCTTAAAAACGCCATATTGTCGTATTCAAACGGGATAACCACCTGCCCGTTTTTGGTCAGCCCGAACTTGCTTGTTCTTATCTTTGAAAGATCGAATTCGCCGTTAAGGTATGCGTCGGACAAGCTGTATGCGTTCGTCATATCACGGCAGATAAAGAGCCCTTCGCACTCATAAAGCACGCCGCCCTGCTCGTCGCCTACGTAGCTGTATGTTTTCATGTTTATCGGCGAATAGAAATTATATTCATATCCCGTTCCGTGTCCGTGGGGAACCTTTTCCACGTAGTCAAAGGCGCCGGTGTCCTTGTCGAAGTAGAAGCTCAAAAGCATCCCCTCGCCCTTGTCCTCGACGTTATAAAAGCCGTTACAGCAATAAACCGTCCATTCACCGTGCTCTGCGTGAAAATAATCGCCCGTCACAGCATCGAAGAAGCGGGTAACGCTTCCGTCGAATACCGCGGTTATCTCGTGCGCGGGGTTGGTGTAGCAGCGCCAAGCGTTAAGCGCGCTCGACTTGGTGTAAACGATGCTATATCCGACAGCGTCCCTTTCGGGGAAGCGGCTTTTCAGTATTTCAAGCGTTTTTTCGCCGTCACCGCTTGTCTCGGAATCGGAATTTTCGGTGTCATCCTGCGAAAAATCGTCCCCGACAGAGGATTCAAAATCCGAAACGCCACCTTCAATTTCGCTCGACTCAGAAGAATCGTCGTCGCTCAATTCGCTTGATTCGCTCGCACCGCTCGATTCAAGTGCATTGCTCGATTCCCCCGAAATATCAGCAAAGGAATCGTCGGATCTGTCACCCAAATCGGGCTTGCACGCCGTAAAGCTTAAAATCAATGCCGAAAGAATCAAAATAGCAATTATTTTTTTCATAATTTTTTCTCCTTTTTAAGGCTTTCACCGTATAAGACGATATTTTTACAGGATTTGTCACAAAATTTCAAAAAAAGTTGAGCCTTTGACTCAACTTTTTTTATCGAACTGATGCCTGCATCTCGGGCAGGTGATTGTTATAGCACCCCTGCCGCGCGGAACGCGCAGACGCGATCTGCATTTGGGGCATTTGAAATATTTGTGCTGTTTGTCGGCAAGTCTGTTGAAAAAGGCTCTCAAAGGCTTGCAAAAATCGCGAAGCCGAACGCAAAAACGCAAAAACCTTTGGTTTTCGGTGTTGCGCGCGTACCGGTTCTTCGAAAAGAAGCGTAAAAACCAATAGGTAAGAAGCAATGCTTGCAAAAGCGCCAAAATCAAATAGGTCGAGCCCTTGGTAAAAGCCGAGATTATGCCGATGACAAGCGCAATCGCCATCACCGTCACATTCAGATGGTCGTTTCCGTAACGGCCGTGAAAAAATCTGCGAAACAAAATTATCTCTCCAATTTATCTTGAGCGGTCCTCAAACTTCCAAGCCGACGCGCACATTTCGTCAAGCGTGCGGGTCGCCTTCCAGCCGATTTCGCGCTCAGCCTTGCTTGCGTCCGCGAAGCATTCCGCGATGTCGCCTTGGCGTCTGTCGGTTATCTGGTAAGGAATCTTGATGTTGTTTACACGCTCGAACGCGTTGATAAGGTCAAGCACGCTGTAACCGTTGCCCGTTCCGAGGTTATAAATCGAAACACCGCGGTTTTCAAGCGCCTTAAGTGCGGCAAAGTGACCCTCTGCAAGGTCTAAAACGTGGATATAGTCGCGCACGCCCGTGCCGTCGTGGGTTTCGTAATCGTTGCCGAACACGTTCAGGTGAGGAAGCATACCCTTCGCAACGCGGGTGACGTAGGGCATAAGGTTGTTGGGGATGCCGTTGGGGTCGTCGCCGATAAGTCCGCTTTCGTGCGCGCCGATGGGGTTGAAATAGCGCAAAAGCACGCAGGAGAATCGCTTGTCGGAAACGCAAAGGTCCTTAAGAATCTGCTCGATATAAAGCTTCGTGGTGCCGTAAGGGTTGGTGGTGGACAAGGGGAAATCCTCTTTAATCGGCACGCTTTCGGGCTTGCCGTAAACGGTTGCACTCGAGGAAAATACCATATCGAAGCAATTGTGCTCGCGCATTTCGAAAATAAGATTCAAAGTGCCGGTGATGTTGTTGTGGTAATATTCGATAGGCTTCGCAACCGATTCGCCGACAGCCTTAAGACTCGCGAAATGGATAACAGCCTCGATTTCATTTTCGTCAAAGACCCTTTTAACGCCGTCGCGGTCGAGAAGGTCGATTTCGTAAAACTTGGGGCACTTGCCGGTGATTTTTTCGATGTAATCAACGACCTCTGCCTTGGAATTGGAAAGGTTATCGAGAATAACGACGTCCTTACCCTTTTCTATAAAATTTACACAGGTGTGCGAACCGATATAGCCGGTACCGCCGGTAACCAAAATGCTCATAACATACCTCATACTAATTATTGTTATATCTAAAGTATAGGACTAATAAGCGCTTTTGTCAAGCGTTGTTTCATTAACTTTGTGTTGACAAGATAAAATAATTGTTATAAAATATATATGTATTATTGCGCCTTTACCGAAATATACTTTTTTGAGGTGTTTCGGTATGAAGAAAATAATCGCTTTGCTCGTCGTAATCGCATTAATTGCACTTCTTTTGTTTTGTCCGATTTTTACCCCGAAGCAGGAATCGAACGAATTTTTCGCACCCGAATCGGGCGCGCTGACAATCGATTACGAAAGTGTTTCATTGATAAATTCGGCAAGGTGTGCAGTCGTCATTGATTGCGAAAGCAAAAGCGTGCTGCTTCAAAAAAACTGCGACGAACGACGCGGTATGGCAAGCACGACGAAGATAATGACGGCGCTTCTCGCTATCGAAAGCCTGCCGCTCGATACACCATTCGAAATCCCGAAAGAGGCTTGCGGAATCGAGGGAAGCTCGGTTTATTTAAAGGCGGGCGAGGTGCTCACCCTGCGCGAGCTGCTTTATTGCCTTATGCTCGAAAGCGGAAACGACGCCGCGGTGGCTATCGCATATTGCATCGGCGGCGATCTTGAAGGCTTTGTCGAAATGATGAATAGACGTGCGGGCGAATTATCGCTTGAAAACACACATTTTTCCAACCCTCACGGGCTTTCTGACGAAAACCATTACACAACCGCGCGTGAGCTTGCAATCATCACGGCGGAAGCCTTTAAGCACGACGTATTCCGTGAAATCGTCGCGACAAAGACCTACAAGGTCCCCTACGACGGAATCGAAAACGGAAGGCATCTCGTAAATCACAACAAAATGCTCTTTTCGTACAGCGATATCGTCGGGGTCAAAACGGGGTATACCCAAAAGGACGGAAAATGCTTGGTCAGCGCCTCGTTTAAGAACGAAGCGACGCTCATCGCGGTCACGCTTCAGGACAATCATCCCGTTTCAACCCACCGAAATCTTTTAAATCAGGCGAACGACGGCTACGAAAAAAGGCTTTTGGCAGAATCGGGCGAGCTGAAATCCGAAGTCCGAATCCTCGGTGAAGAGCAATTCCTAAAAATCCAAAACGAAGAAAACCACTCACTTGTTTTACCTAAAAGCGCAAAAATCGAAATCGAATTTCACCTCGTCGACTTCGTCGCTTTGCCCGTTAAAAGGGGCGACGCTTTTGGCTATGCAAGCGTTAAAGCAGACGACAAAGAGGTTTACATAATTTATTTAGAATCAACAGAATCGATAGATATAAAAAAGAAGAGCCTTATCGAAATACTCTTCGGAAACGAGAAAAAATGGAAAGCGTAAAATTACAAAAATACGTAGCTGTTTGTGGACTTATGTCGCGCAGAGCAGCCGAAAAGGAAATAGAACTCGGTCATTTCGAGGTCAACGGCGTGCAAGCTACTATCGGTATGCGCGTCGATCCCGAAAACGATGCGGTCACCTACAAGGGAAAAAGCGTTGTTCCCGAAACCGCAAGAAAAGTTTACATAATGTTAAACAAGCCCAAGGGCGTCGTCACAACGATGAACGACGAAAAGGGTAGAAAAAAGGTTTCCGATATCGTCGACGTCGGCGTCCGCGTCTACCCCGTCGGCAGGCTCGACCTTAACAGCGAGGGTCTGCTTTTGATGACCAACGACGGCGAGCTGACGAACGCTGTTTCACACCCCTCGGGCGAGATTTTAAAGATATACTCGGTCACGCTTAAAGGCAAGGTCGAAAACGAGGAGCTCGACAGATTGCGTGCGGTTCGAATGCTCGACGGCGAAAAAATCGCGCCCGTCGGGGTCGAGCTTGTAAGCAGGAACGAACAGCAAAGCGTTGTAAAATTCACCCTTTCCGAGGGCAAAAACCGCGAAATCCGCCGTATCTGCGAAAGCGTCGGCGTGTATATAACCAAGCTTAAAAGGATATCGCTCGGCCCGCTTAGATTAGGCGATTTGAAGCCGGGTGAATTCCGCGAGCTTAACTCAAGCGAGCTTCGCGCACTTAAAAACATGGCTTACGGCAAGAAAGGAAGTAAATAATGAGCAACGAAATGACATTCGAGCAGGCTCTCGCCCGCCTCGAGCAGATAGTAAAGGCGTTAGAGGGCGGAAACGTTCCCCTTGAGGACCTTATCAAGCTTTTCGACGAGGGCACGGCGCTTGTCAAGCTCTGCACCGAAAGACTCGACAAGGCAGAGGAAAAGGTTCGACTTCTTCAGATGAAGGACGGAATCCTTGTTGACGAGGAGTTTAAGCAGTAATGGCTTTCTTTGACAGCATCAACGAAATCGCCGAGCGCACCGAGGCGCGCTTGACCGAAATTTGTGACGAAAAATCGCAAAATCGCTCGGAAAAGCTCGCAAGCGCTATAAAATATTCGCTTTTGGGCGGCGGTAAAAGGCTTCGCGCTTATCTTGTAAGCGAATTTTGCGAGCTTTGCGGCAGAACCCCCGAGGGCGCAATCGACTACGCCTGCGCGATAGAAATGGTGCACGCGTTCTCGCTGATTCACGATGACCTCCCCGCCATGGACAACGATGATATGCGCCGCGGAAAGCCGTCGAACCACGTTAAGTTCGGCGAATCCACCGCTATTCTTGCCGGTGACAGCCTTGCGCTCGACGCCTTCGGCGTAATATGCGGCAGCAGCTTTTGCTCGCCGCATCAAAACCAAAAAGCCGCGCTTCTGCTTTCAAAAAAAGCGGGATCATTTGGGATGGGCTCGGGTCAGCAATATGACCTCGGCGGC
>JAZRGS010000015.1:0-6132 GCA_045644305.1 Eubacteriales bacterium
TTTTTTGCATTGATCGTAAGCTTACCGCTGTTGTTCGCCTCGCCGTATACATTCATCGACCTTTTTGAATAAAAAGCGGCGTCGTACTTGTGGAGCTTATCCGCATCGACGACCTCGGTTCCCGCAGAGTTCAAAACCACCGATTCGGGCTTATAGATACGCGCAACGTAAGAGCCGTTTACGGTATTTTCACTGTCGTCTGCGATGATGACGTTTGCGCCCGCTTTGGTTGTATCGACATCCTTGCTTGCGTCATCTGCGTCGTCGCTTCCGCATTCGTAAACGTTATAGAAAATAACCGCAGGAGCAACCTCGCAGGTTATATCTACACCGTCGAGGATAAGGAACACGATTGCTTCTTCATCCTTTTTGGCATCTTTGCCCAAATCGATTGCGATTTGACCCTTCGAAAGCTTGCCCTTTATGCGGTAAGCGCCCGCCTTTGTGATGTGAACGACCGTGTGCGCCGACGCTTCCTCGGCAGTGTGTGCGTCGCCTTCGGTGCCCTCGCCGTAGGTGAAATCCTTGCCCGATTCGTAATAAACGATATCGTTTGCAGAATAAACGTCGGACAAGGCATCTGCGGAAATCGCTACGCCGCCAACAGTTATTCCATCGTCACTTAAAACGATTTCTGTGGCATCGGAATATAAGCTCGGGTCTATCGAGTTATTGTCGGTTTCAGCAGAAATGCCGCAAGCCGCCATACCGAGCACCATACAGAAGGTGCAGATAAAGATAATGATTTTTTTCATAAATACTTTTCCTTTGTTGATTTATAATACGACCTTAAATCCGATGTGTCGGTCATCCTTTTTATATGCGGTTATGGTTCCCTTGTGTCTTTCGACGATCGCCTTTGCCATCGAAAGCCCCACGCCGTAGCTTCCCTTGAATTTGCGCGCCGTATCGGCGCGGTAGAAGCGGTCGAACAAGCGCTGCAATTCGATTTCACCGACCGATGAATAGCTGTTTTCAACCGTCAAAATAATCCTCCGCCCGCCTTTCAGCGTTACAACGGTATCTCCCCCGTCGTCGCAATATTTCAGCGCGTTATCCAATAAAATACCGATAAGTCGGCTCAAAAGCGAAACGTCTCCGAAATAGGATACACCTTTTTCAATGCTTGCGTCAAGCGTTTTTTTCCTGCTTTCGAAAATCGGACGGTATTCGTTAACCGCAGAATCAACCAGCTTATCAATCGCGAATTCAGAGGTGTTTATTGGCAGCTTCTCCTCGTCCATACGCGAAAGCGAAACAAGCTGATTGACGAGCGCCGCCATCCGTTCCCCCTCTGTGCGGATGCCGTCTATCCATTCGTTTTTACCAAGCTCTGACTCGGCAATATCGGCGTTCGCAAGAATCAAGGTCAACGGGGTTTTCAGCTCGTGATTTGCGTCTGTCACGAACTGCTTTTGCTTTTCGTAGCTTTCGGCTATCGGCTTGACGGCTCTTTTTGACAGCAGAATTACAAGCAACAGCACAAAAGCGGCACAGCCCATAAGCACAAAGCCTGCAATAGTTATCGATTGCGTCATCAATATGCGGTCGGTGCTTCCGTCAACAAATACAACGCCAAACGAATTTTTCGTTTCGAAAACCTTGTAGCGGTAATTGGATATCCAGCCGCGTTTTGCACTTCCCTCGATCGCCTTTTCGGCATATTCTACGGCGGTTTCGTCTGTTATCGAATAAATCGATTCGGTGAAAAGTTCATCGACGCTTCCGTCTTTATCAAAGATCACCGTAAAATGACGGGTCGAAAACGGTGTTTCGGGGGTTATAAAACGGTCGGAGCCGTGAAATTCTTTATCGTAAGGCGGCTTTTCTCCGAAGGAATCGGGAAATCTGCCGCCCCCTTCTGATACTCTGTCTGCCAAAACGTCAATATTTCTGTTCATAGAAGAAACGTTCCACACGAGAATAACAGCAAATACTAACGAAACAACCAAAAGCACCGACAGAGCACATATCAAAATAAATTTGCGTTGAAGTCTATATATCATTCCGACGCCCCCAATATATAGCCCGCGTTACGAACGAATTTTATCGAAAACGGCGCAGACATATTTTCAAGCTTTTTTCGGACGTTCGATATATGAACCCAGACGACGGAGGTATCTACGTTTGTCTCCCAGCCCCATATATGCGTAATGAGTCGTTCTGTCGTGACGACCATATCGGAACGCTGCATAAGCATTTCCATCACCTGAAACTCTTTGCCGCTGAGCGATTGTCTTTTATCTTCGAATATCAGCTCGTAGGTCGAGCAATTCAAGATAAGTCCGCCGAAAGAAAGCAGCTCGGGAAGGTAATTTTCCTTCCTGCGAAGCATTGCACGGACACGGGCGAGCAATTCACCTGTTGCAAACGGCTTTGGGAGGTAATCATCTGCTCCCGCATCGAGTCCCTCGATCCTTTGCTCTATTTCGGTTTTTGCGGTTAGGAACAGCGCGGGAGTTGTGACACCCTTTTTTCTCAATGCCTTAAGCACCTCGATGCCGTCCATTTCGGGCATCATTATATCGAAAACAAGCCCGTCGTATTCTCCCGACAACGCATAATCGAAGGCATCCTTGCCGTTATCGACTCCGTCAACGACGTAATTATTCATTTTAAAAAGATGCGAAAGCGTTTTAAGAAGATTTTCGTCATCCTCGGCTATCAATAATCGCATAGGAACGCCCCCTTTTCGTCGTTTATAATATACTACTTTTAAAAAAATTCATCAAGACGTTATCGAAAATTATTAAGATTTTCGTTTCTTCGCAGACATTATATACCTCTTCACTAAAGACAGCCTAAAGATTTGCGAAATTATTTCAAATACAATTGACATATACACGATAACGAGTTATAATAGTTGCGCAAGAAACTGTTGCGTTTGCAACTATTTTTTGAGGAGGTACAAATATGGCGAAATTTATGAAAATGCTTAATAATATCAGCCGTTCTCAGGCGATATACAGGCACTCGAAGATAAGTGCGTCCGATTTGCAAAGCTCGCATTACGCTTACGTTTTATCGATATGCCGCGAGCCGGGGCGCTCGCAGGAGGACATCGCGCGGGAGCTTTGCGTCAACAAAAGCACGGTCGCAAGAGCGCTTAACTGCTTAGAGGATGCGGGGTACATCTCAAGAACCGCTTCTTTGGCAGACAAGCGGCAATTTGCGGTATACCCGACCGATAAAGCGCTTACGGTTTTACCCCAGCTTAAAAACGCGTCTGATGAATGGATGAAGCTTTTATCCGAAGGCATTTCCGAGGACGAGCTCTTAATATTCGATTCGGTTTTACGCAGAATGCAAGACCGTGCGAGGATCATTATTGCAAACCAAGAGGCTGACAAATGAAGTGGGTATTTAGCTATTTAAAGCCTTTAAAGGCAAGAATTTCGTTAGGGATCACAGTTAAGATCATCGGCACGCTTGCAGAGCTGATAATCCCCTTTTTACTGAGCTATATTCTTGAAAACGTAATAGAAAAAAACGACGTTTCAAAGATAATTTTCTTTGGCGTGCTTATGGCGATATGCGCACTGATTGCCTGCTTGGGCAACATTATCGCGAACCGAATGGCTGCGAAGACGACGATGCTGTTTTCGACCCGTATGAGAAAGGTTTTGTTTTCGAAAACCCTTCATCTTTCGGCACGAAGCAGAGATAAGTTCACCATTCCCTCGCTTGAATCGAGAATCACTTCCGACACCTACAACGTACAGAATTTTATCGGTATGATGCAGAGAATGGGCATTCGCGCGCCGATACTTTTGCTCGGCGGAAGCATTATCACGCTGATGATGGACAAGAAGCTTGCACTTGTTATGATCGCGACGTTGCCGCTTATATTTATCGTTGTTTACAGCATTTCGCGCTTGGGCGTACCGCTTTACACCAAGGTACAGCAATCGGTCGACGGTATGGTAAGAGTGGTTCGCGAGGACGCGCAGGGCATTCGAGTTATCAAGGCGCTTTCGAAGGTCGATTACGAAAACGAACGCTATGACGAAGCAAACACAGCGCTTAAAAAGGACGAAACCAAAGCGGGCGTTATTATGGGCGTAGTCAATCCGATCATGACTCTGCTTATGAACATCGGCATCGTTGCGGTCATCGCGGTTGCCGCTTATTTCGTTTCTACAAACCAATCCTCAGCGACGACGGTTATTGCGTTTATGCAATACTTCACGCTTATTTCGATGGCTATGATGTCGCTTTCAAGAATGTTCGTTATGTATACGAAGTGCTCGGCATCGGCTAAACGAATCGCGTTGGTGCTTGAAGAGGAAAACGAGCTTCAATTGATCGAAGACGATAAAAAAGGTGACGAAAAAATACATATCTCCTTTGAAAATGTTTCGTTTTCCTATCTTGGAAAGAAAAACAACCTGACCGACATATCTTTTTCCCTGAAAAAGGGCGACACGCTCGGTATTATCGGCGCGACGGGAAGCGGCAAATCGACGATTTTGAGGCTTCTTATGCGCTTTTACGACGTAAACGAGGGAATTATCAGAATCAACGGGCGCGACCTGCGCTCCTATACGCGTGAAGAGCTGACCTCGATGTTCGGCGTTGTCTTCCAGAACGATTTCCTTTACGCCGACACGATTGAGGAAAACATCCGCTTCGGGCGCGATATAACGCAAGAGCAAATAGAAACAGCCGCAAAAATCGCACAGGCGCACGAATTTATCAGCGCCTATTCGGACGGATACCGACACAAAATTTCGACAGCGGGCACAAATCTTTCGGGCGGACAGCGCCAACGCGTTCTGATTTCACGCGCTATTGCGGGAAATCCCGAGATACTTATTCTCGACGACTCCTCATCGGCGCTTGACTATAAGACCGACGCAAGCCTTCGCAAAGCGTTATCCGAGTCGCTTCCCGATTCCACCGTTATCACCGTCGCGCAGAGAGTAAGCTCGGTAATGGGGTGCGACCTGATAATCGTCATCGAGGACGGCGCTATCATCGGCATCGGCAAACACGACGAGCTGATGAAATCCTGCGCAGAATACAAGGAAATCAGCGATTCGCAGATGGGAGGTGCCTTCCTTGACTAACAACAAGCAAAAAAGCAAAAAGGGCATCTTTATAAGGCTTAGCAAATACGTTTTACAGCAATGGCCTCTTTTTATCATAGCGGTGCTTCTCACCTTGGGGTCAAACCAGCTTTCGCTTTTGGGTCCGAGGTACTCGGGCGCGGCTATCGACGCGATCGAGCTTGAAGGCGGCGTAAACTTTCAAGCAGTATGGGAAAACGTATTGCGTATGCTCGGCTGTTACGTGATTTCTGCGATTTTGTCTTATATACTCGCGGTTATTATGATTCACCTCAGTCAGCGTATTATTTACAAGATGCGCAAGCAGGTTTTCGAAAAGCTCACTACCCTGCCCGTAAATTATTTTGACACCCACGCAACGGGCGACATTATTTCGCATTTATCCTATGACATCGACACGATAAACAGCACGCTTTCTCACGATTTGGTGCAGATTCTGACGAGCATTTACACGGTAGTCGGCTCGCTTATATTCATGTGGCAAATTTCAAAGCCGATGATACTCATTTTCGCGCTGACCGTGCCGGTTTCGCTGTTATTTACCCGATACCGCTCGAAAAAGGTGCGCCCGCTTTTCAGCAGACGCTCCAAAAAATACGGCGAGCTTAACGGTTTTGCCGAGGAAATGCTGACCGGCTCGCGCACGATATCCGCATACGGCAAGCAAGAGGTCATTTCCTCGCGCTTTAACAAGATAAACGACGAGGCTATGGACGCGTTTTACAAAGCGGAATACAACGCGGCGCTTCTCTTCCCCACGATCAACCTTATCAACAATCTCTCGCTCACTTTGGTTGCCGTTATGGGCGGCATACTTTATATGTATTCGCAAAACGGTACGATACTTGCGGCGTCTGCGTTCTTTATCACGCTCGGCGGGGTGGCGCAGTTCGTTCAGTACTCGCGCAAGTTTGCAGGCCCGATAAATGAATTCTCAAACATTTTGCACGAAATACAGTCGGCATTTTCGGCGGCAGAGCGAGTTTTTGCAATTCTTGACGAGGAACCCGAAAAGGCTGACGATATCGACGCTAAGGATTTGGACGAGGTTGTCGGCGACGTA
>JAZRGS010000016.1:0-3383 GCA_045644305.1 Eubacteriales bacterium
TCTCCTCGATCTTTATGTCGACGTCTGGTTCAAATCCCGAAAGTCGTATCATATTTTTCGCAAGGTCGTAAATACGTACGGGCTTGCCCATATCAAGCACGAAAAGCTCGCCCTTCTTTGCCATCGCGCCCGCTTCCATAACAAGCTGGCTTGCTTCGGGAATCGTCATAAAGTAACGAATTATGCGCTTGTCGGTAATCGTAACGGGTCCACCCAGCGCGATCTGACGCTTGAAAAGCGGAATTACCGAGCCGTTGGAGCCGAGCACGTTTCCGAATCGAACCGCGGCAAACGAGGTTTTCGAATCGTATCGGCTTTGAACGATCATTTCGCAAATACGCTTCGACGCGCCCATAATATTCGTCGGGTTAACCGCCTTATCGGTCGAAATGAGAATAAAGCGCTCAACCTCATATTTTTCAGCCATATCCACGGTGTTTTTTGTGCCGAAAACGTTATTTTTCAGCGCCTCGCAACCGCTTTGCTCCATAAGCGGAACGTGCTTATGAGCCGCAGCATGGAAAACCACGTCGGGACGGTAGTTTGCGAATATGCACTCAAGGCGTTCCTTATCGCGCACAGAGCCTATTTCAACCACCAAATCAAGCGCATCACCGTAATTGCCCTTGAGCTCCTGCTGAATATCGTAGGCGTTATTTTCGTAAATATCGTAAATTATCAGCTTCTTGGGCTGAAGCTTGGCAATCTGCCTGCAAAGCTCGCTTCCGATCGAGCCGCCGCCACCCGTGACAAGCACGGTTTTGCCAACGTAGTACTTAAGGTCGTTCTTATCGGCAACGTTGACGGGCTCACGGAAAAGAAGGTCCTCGATTTCAAAATCACGAATCGTCGGGCGCGCAATTCCTTTCGAATCGGCATCGCGCACGGGGATATCGTAAATTTTTATCTTACAGCCGGTGAGACTGTAAAAATCGTAAAGCCTCGAGGCTTCCTCGCTGTTGAGATTCGCGATTGCGATGAATATTTCGCTTACACCCTCGTGCTTAACTCGCTCGAGCGCAGCGGTGTTTTCAAAATAAACGGGAAGGTTATAAACGCGCGAGCCGACCTTGGTTTTATCCTTATCGATGAAGAAAACAGGGCGATATATAGACTTGCGGTTGTTCGTAAGGTCGCTTGCCAAAAGCACGCCAAGCTGTCCCGCACCGACGATAGCAACGTTTATCGAGGGGCCGTCCTCATCAAGCGTGTTGTGATAACGCTTGTAAATCATACGATAGGTAAGGCGCGACATCATTGCCAAAAGCGCGGTGAGCGACGCAACCGTCAAAAAGTGCCAAAAGCCCCAATAGGTATGCACAAAATAATAGGATACCAAAAGTGCAACAGCGCCTCCGCAGGTATCTGCAAGCAAAAGCTTAAAATATGCGCTTGTGCTTGTATAGCGCCATACGTTTGAATAAACCTTAAATGCGACGCGTGCAACGAACATAAAGACAAACATAATCAGCGAGTTGTAGAAATATTCCACGCTCGGGTATGCAGGCGTATTTTCGAGCACCATTGTCGAAAGGAAATATATAGAGTTAATGCCGATAAAGCAGAGTATATCGAAAAATACCAGAATAAAATGCCTTGCTTTGCCACGCTTAAAAAGCAATTCCATTATATTCCCTCCCCTTGGTTATTAACATTATTTTAACATACAAAGTAAGAAATGTCAAGGTAAGACAAAAATTGCCAAGCCGCAAAATGGCAACAAAAAAGCTTCTCAAAGAGAAGCTTTTTCATTTACCCATTCAATTAATAAAGGTATCCCTGTCTGAAGAGCAATTCTGCGCCAAGCACCGCGCCGCCTGCTGCACCTCTTAAGGTGTTGTGAGAGAGGCAAACGAACTTGTAATCAAAGATGGTGTCCTCGCGGAGTCTACCGATGGAAATACCCATACCGCCGTAAAGATCGCGGTCGAGACCGGTCTGAGGACGGTTTTCTTCCTCGAAGTAGGTGAGGAACTTTTCGGGAGCGTGGGGAAGCTCAAGTCTCTGTGCTTCGCCAACGTAGTTTGCCCAATCAGCCTTAATTTCTTCAATAGAAGGCTTGTTTTCAAAGCTTACCGAAACAGCCGCAAGGTGTCCGTCCGAAGCGGGAACACGGATGCACTGTGCCGAAATAACGGGGGTTTCTGCGTTTACGATAACGCCGTTTTCAACCTTACCCCAAACCTTAAGCGGTTCCTTTTCGCTCTTTTCCTCTTCGCCGCCGATATAAGGAATAACGTTGTCGATCATTTCGGGCCAGGTGTCGAAATTCTTGCCTGCGCCGGAAATTGCCTGGAAGGTGGTAACGTTTACAGCCTTGATGCCGTACTTGCGAAGCGGCTCAAGCGCGGGAACATAGCTCTGAATCGAGCAGTTCGGCTTAACCGAAATAAAGCCCTTCTTGGTGCCGAGGCGAGCCTTCTGTGCCTCGATTACTGCGGTGTGAGCATAGTTAATTTCGGGGATAAGCATAGGTACGTCTGCGGTGCCGCGGTTTGCCGAGTTGTTGGAAACAACGGGAATTTCCGCCTTTGCGTATGCTTCCTCCAAAGCCTTAGTTGCGTCCTTTGCCATATTAACGGCGCAGAAAACGAAATCTACGTGGGGCTTTACGCTTTCGATATCCTCTGCATTAAGCACGATCATATTTGCAACGCGGTCGGAAACGGGAGTCTTCATCATCCATCTGCCCTTAACAGCCTCGCCGTAGGTCTTACCTGCGGAGGAGGGGCTTGCGATAAGCGCAGAAAGCTCAAAATAGGGATGGTTTTCGATAAGTGTGATGAATCGCTGGCCTACCATACCGGTCGCGCCGATGATTCCTGCTCTGATTTTCTTCATAATATACCTTCTTTTAGTTAAATCAAATCTTTATAAATACCGGGAATGCTGCCCTCTATAACGGTAGCTCCCGCCATTTTATTGTAAAAGTCAACAGGGCCCGCACTGCCTATTATAGCGTATGCATATCCCTCGTCGCGCATCGCCTCCATACAACGAAGGAACAGTGCGCCGCCTATTCCCTTACCGCGTTGCGTTTCGTCAACACCGGTAGGTCCAAAAAAGTTTTTATACGTGCAATCGTAGCCTGCAAATCCCAAAATTTTCTTTTCGTTAACGTCGTACGCAATAAAGCAACCAACGGGATGCTTGGTGAACGCCGCAGAGATTTCGTCTGCCCAGCCGTCGTGAAAGTGCTTGCGCACCCATTCGACAACCTTGGTTTTATTGGGAGTCATAGGACGGATGATTTTTATTCCGTTATTTTCTAATTTCTTGTAAAGAGAAGTGCTATCGGGAAGTTCGTAAAGCTTTACGAGCATATCGGGCATAACGTATACCTCACTTTCAAAATTTAAAGGGCTGCCGCGGGAATTGCGACA
>JAZRGS010000017.1:0-8200 GCA_045644305.1 Eubacteriales bacterium
TTGTACATCATCAAATGAAAAGAATCAACACGTCCTTTCATCTATTATACGAACGAAAAAGCAAAATTCCTTAAAGTTTTTTCAAAATCGCCTTTTTCTCTGCGCTTGACAGGATTTTATTGATGTGATATACTTATCTCAGCAACTACAAGGAGCCTTTTATGAAAAAGCTACTCACGATTTTATTAACACTTACAATGCTCATATCCCTTGCCTCTTGTAACGGCAAAGGCGTTAAGAAGCAGGAATTTAATAACGAAAACGGATTTACAATAACCCTCACCGAGGCATTCCGCGAGGACGACTCCAAGGGCTACACCGCGGCATACGTTTCGAAGGACGTCAGCGTTTTCGTGCTGAAGGAGCCCTTTTCGAAGCTTGAGGGCTTTGAAAATTACAGCCTTACCCAATATGGCGAAATGCTCCGCTCGGCAAACGACAACGGCACCGCGACAGCGCTTTACGTTGTTGACGACGTAACCGTTTTCGAATATTCGCATTACGAAAAGGAAGAAAACGTCGAATATAAATATTTCAACGCGATCTACAAGGGCGACGGCTCATTCTGGTGTCTGCAGTTTGCCTGCACCAAGGATAAATTCGAGCTTTTAAAGCCCGATTTCACCGAATATGCAAAATCCTTTATGATCCAGTAAGATAAAGCCACGTTAACACGTGGCTTTTTTATATAGCAACTTTATTCTATCGGAAGCGCCGCGTGACAGATAAAATATCCGTCTTCAGTATAAAATTCGATCATACCGTTAGCGTCTTGAACAGCCCTCTTCATACTCTTTATTCCGTAGCCGTGAAGCATCTTATCTTCCTTTGTCGATTTTAGCTCGGGATTGCTTTCGATGTCAAAATCACGGGCAGGATTTTTGCAAGAAATGTTCTGAAATCCACCGATAAGCGAAAAGCTTATTTCTATAAGTTTTTCATCTTGATTCTCTGTCGCTTCTATTGCGTTATCCAGCATATTCGTTACAAGCGAAACAAGCTCAACGTCGCCGATAGAGGAAAGATCGCCGATAGTTCCCGTTACTATAAAACGGATATCTTGGTGAATTGTTATTTTCGAATAAAGGATACTGTCGATTATTCGGTTTCCGCTACACACCGTTTCGTTGGTATCATTTACGATATTTTCAAGCTTTTCGATATGTTCGCCCGCAAGACCGAGTTCACCCTTTTCAACGAGTTGTTTGACGTAAAGAATCTGCTCCTTTATATCGTGCCTCAATATGCGAACCGCCTCATAATGCTTTTGTGAATCGTTATGACGCAAAAGCTCCGCCTCCTGCAAGCGCACGACCATTTGCATTTCGTGCTTTTCTTTTTCATTCTTGGTCTGCTTAATGAACAGAACGAGCGCAAACACATTCGTCACAACAAGCCCAATTGAACATCCCGTAAACAAAATATAATATTGCTCAACCTGCGCGTTTATGCTCAAAGAAAGAAAGGTCGAAATCGTTATTATCGTAATTATCGGTGCAACGAGATAGAGGACAAAATCGATCGGCTTGAAATATTGATCCGGCGTATAGAATTTCATTACCAACAGGAGCACCGTCCCAATGATTATCTTACAGGACAGCAACAGTAAACATCTTGCAAGCGAAAATCCCGCACCTATCGCGGTAAGCTCGATACCGAAAAGATTACTCAAAAGAAATATAACCGATGCGCTCGCCAAGGCTAAAGTCAGCTCATATATAACCACCGAAAGCACTGCGGAAATGACGGTATGTCCCTTTAACGAAAAGGCATAGCTTAAAAGTATCAAGGTTATTACAACCGTATGTATAACCGAAAAAACGTTTACGAACAAAAAAGCGGTCGAAACTGCGAAGCAGAGCAACGCAATTGGGTAAAAGGATCTACCTTCCTTTACCCTTCCCTTGTTCATTCGTAACACGAAATACGCACCGATAAACGAATCAAACAGATTCGCCAAAAGCTCAATCAGCAATCCCATACCTATTCCTCACGCATAAATTCAAAAAAGCTTTTCAGCACGTTCTGCTGATATTTTGGGGCGATAAAATATTCGCGTCCCCCCTTCAGCTGTACCGTGTTATTTTTTATGCTTTGAATGTGAATCATATTGATATATGCGTTCTGCGAAGCCTTTACGAAATCGCCGTCACGCACCAATGCCTCGAAATCCGAAAGCGTTCCGCGATAACGGTACACCTCATCAGCAGTATAAATACTCATATAATTGCTTCGCTTTTCTTTTTCGGCATAAACTATGTGAGATATACGCACAGGAATAACATCGCTGTGCTTGGCTATCATTATATATCGGTTTTTCTCGTTCAGCTCGATATATGCCGATTTCAGCGCCTCTGCAACCTCTTCCCTGTATTTTTCTTTGCGTATAAAACGGAACGGCTTGTACCTTAACGAATAGAAAACGTTGTTTTCGAAGCTTGAAACGAAAACAAGGCAGGTCGAAAGTTCTTTATCATTTATGAATTTTGCAACCTCAAAGCCGTCGATTTCTGGCATCGCGATATCAAGAAAAAGAATATCGGCTTCGTGCTCTTCTAAATAAGAAAGGAGGCTTTTCGAGGAACGGATGTATTCGATCTTCAGTCCATCGTCGTAAAAACCCGAGGTAAGCACAAGCTTTTGTATATAATTTGTCAATTCGTTGCCGAATTCGAAATTATCGTCGCAAACCAATATTTTCATCAGCAAACCCTCCGTTTGTTATATTATAGCACGCTTTTTATTTATTTGCAAACCCATCCGCACCTAAAAATCCCGTTTTCGCACCACATTTACATTATGTGACCCATTTTTCACTATCCTTTCTGCGGAGGGATGAAAAATGAAGGACATTTTCATAGGAAGTCAAATAAAGCAATTACGCGAAAGCAAGGGAATAAGCCAAAAAGTGCTTGCTGACGCTGTATGTGTAACTCCACAAGCTGTCAGCAAATGGGAACGCAATCTCAGCTATCCCGATATCTGCCTTCTTCCCGTTATTGCAAGCTTTTTTGGCATAACACTCGACACGCTTTTCGGCATGTGCGGTTAAAAAATAAGCAGACGCGATGTCTTTGCAGTCAACGCGTCTTTTTTTACAGTTCAAACTCGCCGTTAGATAGCGTCAGCGCACCAAAAAATCGATATTCCGCACCAAAAACAAAACACAAATCCATCCGCGTGCTACACTTGAATCAAGAGGACACATAACACATCTAAAATGTTTTTTAGGAGGAGTATTATGAAAAATTTGATTTTTGTGTTTTTGGTTTTAAGTCTGATGTTTTGCAGTTGTGCGCAGAAAAACGGCGAAGAAACTTACGCGCAAACGCAGTCTATCTCAAACGAGAATTCGGCTTCGCTCGATTCGACAGTCGAAGAATCTGAACATATCACAAATATTTACGTCACTTACTGCAATGAAGGGCGATATCTCTCAAGCATGTATGAATTTCCGTTCAAAACCGCATTCGAAACGGGAGAATGGAAGAGCGGTGCCCCGGACTGTGCATTCGACTTTACGATAAAGTACGGCGGCAAAACCTTCGGTTATCATTCGGAATGCGGAAGCGTCATCCTTGACGAAAACTGCAAGCAGTTAAGCGATCACGATAAAGAAAATGTCAACAAGCTTCTTTTTTCGCTGTTCGAAATCAAGGCATAAGCGATGCCTGCGATTTACCCCCCCCCCGATTTTATCGGGGGTTTCTTTTTTGTACATTACAAAAGCGAGACCTCTCATAAAGAAGTCTCGCTTTTTGGTTTTAGTTATTAAAGCTTGTTACGATTTGTAACCTTAACGGGGATTTCCACAAAGACGACTACGCAAAATGCGATTGCCAAGCACCAAACGAGCATATTGCTTGCATCTCCCGGAACAACAGGTTCCTCGGGCGTGGGTTCCTCGGGCGTGGGTTCCTCGGGAGTAGGCTCCTCGGGAGTGGGCTCCTCGGGCGTAGGTTCCTCGGGGTCGGGTTCAACCACGTTTTCGGTCACTGTGATTCTGAGATTATTACCCAAAAGCGTGCCCGCCTCATGGCTATCTCCGACGTCATCCACGTGAGGAACTGCTACGTAACTCAAGGTGTCGGAAGCATTTTCGGTTTTCTCAACGATAAGCTCTTCGCCTATCAAGCGAACCGTGCCCTTGGGAATATACCAATAACCGTCTTCACCCTTTTGTTTTTGTTCAAAGGCGGTAGCGGAAATCGGTTCAAACACCGTTTTTACAACCGCTTTGTTGCCGTCGTTTGCATCGGGGGTAGCCTCATAAACGTTTCTTGCGGCATAGAATGTGCGGTTCGGGTCGAAATAGGATTCGTTATACCAGTCGATTCGACGGTAATCACCTGCATCGTCAAGATAATACATATCGGCATCCGCCGCAAAATAATATCTTTCGTTAGCGGTCGAGGGCGTAAAGTGAGCCTTGGTTGCTACGTCGTCGAAAAGATTCTTGTCGGACGCTTCCCAAAGGTTGGTGAAAAAGCTGTGCTCCTTGCTTTCGCCCATAATTTCAGCCATCTTGGTCTCATCGACGCTGTCGTCAAAGCCAACCTCGAAGACAAGTCGGATAGGATCCGCTTCCTTGACCTCAAGAACGATGTTTTCGGAGGTTTCGATGTTTTCACCATCGAAAACTACGCTGTAACGAACTACCGGAACAAGCGATGCGGGAATCTTCCAAACGACAGTCTGGTTACCCGTTGCGATTTCCTCCTGCACCATAACGTACATAAAGAGCATATCGCTGTCGCCGGTTTCGCCCAAGAAGCCGTAAGAGCGGTTGATATATACCGCGTCGGCAGGCGCTTCGGTCACACCGTCGGCATAGAAAGCCGAATAGCTTCCGTCAGCCTTTGCGTACCAGCCGATATAGTTCGAAAATTCGGTGTCGCTCGTATAAGAAAGCTGGCCGTGCTTATAAGCGTTGTCAAACAGCATTCTGCCTGTCTCGAGGTCAACCCCGATTCGGCTTCTGACCGCCTGAATCACCTTGTCGCCCAACGCAGTCGGGTTTTCAACGGTACCCAAGCCGCTGTCGGAATTGTTAAGCTGTGAGGTGAGCATAGCTCCGCTGAAAAGAACGTCGCCGAGCAAAATGCCCTGAACCGACTTGACTTCCATATAATTACCGATTTCGTCGGTAAAGACGATGAAGCCCGAGTTATCGGCATCCGAGCCCTCGATATCGGTCGGGTAATATTTGGTCTGAATATTAATCTCTTCAATAATATTTTTGAAGTTTGCGATGAGCTCGTTTACGTCGTTCGACAAATAATAAGCGTCGACGTAATCTTGGTTTTCAATGCAATATTGATTGCCCGTCTTGACCGCGGGAGAATACCAATTCAAGCTTCCGTCGGAATTGACCTTGTCGATCGTGGGTACGTAAACGTACATATCCGAGCCGTTTGCGGCGACGTAAATATCCCAGAGCGCTTCGGTCGTTCCCTTGGGATTAAGGATGCTTTTTGCGTATTCGGAATCGTTCGTTCCGGTACCGCCCAAGCTGTAAAAGAGCATATCGCGCGCATACTTTTCCTCGATTTTACCGCGCACGAACGATGCCGTAAGCTGAGTGATAAAGGCAACGTCGGCAACCTCGCCGCTTTCGGTTTTACCGTTCGAAACGTTACTGGTTCCTACGTTCGCATAATCGGTAGTAGCCGAGGTAGGCGCGCCGTCGCTCATAAATACCATAACAGGAATTCGCTTCGCGCCCTTTTGGATGCCGGATTCGACAACCGTGCTTTCAACCGCATCAAAGGTTTGATAAGCCTTATAAAGCGCGTTTTGGATATATGTAGAACCGCCGTAATCTCTTCCGAGCTTGGTCGAAACCGTCTCTCCCGCGCTGTTGGTGACGCCGTCTGCAACGCGAACGCGAATATCGTCGTCCAAGACGTTGTCTGCGTCGCCCGCTTCCTCGTGCTGATAATAAAGGAAGTCGCCGTCGGCATTGGAGGCGCTGTAACGGTCAACCGTGAGAAGAACCGTCGCGGTGTCGGTATCGGAAGCACCGATACCCCAATATCCCGAGTAGAGGATAACGCCGATTCGGTTTTCCTCGTTTAGCTCAAAAAGTGTTTTGATAGATTCGTTTGCAGCCTGAACAAGCCCGTCAAGGCTGTTTACCATCGACAACGAAACGTCAAGCACGAAAATCGTATCGGTAGGAGTGTTATCGTATCCTACGACGGTTTTGCTCGACGAAAGTGCCGAAAGAGCTATCAAGGCATTTCCGTCGGAAAGCGTAACGGTGTTTTTGGGAAATGCGCTCGTGTCGGTAAATACCGATTTGTCAAGCCATACCCCACCTGCGTTTTCGGTGGTAGCGTTTTCTGCGCCGAAATATTGCTGCCAAGCGTCCATCGTGGAGGCATCAGCCGCATATTCAATAGAATATTTGTCTGCACCCAAAGCAGAAACAGGAAGTGATATCATAACGAACAGGGCTGCAAGGCAAATAATCAAAGCGCGCTGAGTGGATTTTCTCATAATACATCTTCCTTTCTTCTTTTTTATTTATTGATTTCTTGGAAATCAATTGTAGTAAAGCAGATCACCGTAGGTCGGGAAGGGCCAGAAGCTGCGTTCGGTGAGCGTTTCTGCCTCATCTGCCGCACGGCGAAGCTCGCGCATTTTGGGAATGACCTCATCACGGCAGAACTCGCCGCACTTGTTGCTCGAGAGATTCTTCTGAGCATATTCCGCGTTCGCGCGGAGAAGCTTAAGCGCCGCCGCCATTTCGTCGGAAAGCTCAACCAAGCGGGTAAGCGTCGACTGAGCGTGGTGAGGTATCGGCGCGGAAGCCGATTTAAGCGCGTTTATGATCTGTGCAAGCTTAAGGATATAGGATTCGACCGCGGGGATTATATCGCGCGAAGCCATATCGCACATCGTAATCGCTTCAATAGCAACGATCTTACAATAGGATTCAAGCAAGATATCGTGACGCGAGCGAAGCTCCTTTTCGGTATATATCTTGTGGCGAGCGAAAAGCTCGATATTGCTCTCGCTTACGAAATAAGGAAGTGCGTCGGCGGTTGTAGGAAGGTTAAGCAATCCGCGGCGCGCTGCCTCGAGCGTCCAATCGACCGAATAGCCGTCACCGTTGAAAATTATGCGCTTATGCTGCTTAATGGTGCGGCGGATAAGCGAATTGAGCGATTCCTTGAAATCGTCCGCGCCCTCCAATTCATCGGCGAACTGCATAAGGCTTTCGGCAACGATGGTGTTGATAACAACGTTGGGTTCGGCAACCGACATAGCCGAGCCGGGCATACGAAATTCAAACTTATTGCCGGTGAATGCAAAGGGGCTTGTACGGTTACGGTCGGTAGTGTCCTTCGGGAAGGTGGGAAGAACGTGAACACCGATTTCCATCTGCATCTTCTGGGTGCCGTAATAGGGCACGCCCTCGTCGATAGCGTCCAAAATTGCGGTGAGCTCGTCGCCCAAGAACATCGAAACGATCGCAGGGGGCGCCTCGTGTGCACCCAAGCGGTGGTCGTTGCCTGCGGTTGCAACCGAAATTCTCACAAGGTCCTGATGCTCGTCAACAGCCTTAATGACTGCGCAAAGGAACAAAAGGAATTGTGCGTTTTCGTAAGGGTTCTTGCCGGGAGCGAGAAGGTTCACGCCCTTATCGGTCGAAAGCGACCAGTTGTCGTGCTTACCGCTGCCGTTGATGCCCTCGAAGGGCTTTTCCTGAAGAATGCAAACCAAATCGTGACGCTCTGCAACCTTCTTCATGGTTTCCATAGTAAGCTGATTGTGGTCGGTTGCGGCGTTTGCCGAGCCGAAAATCGGCGCAAGCTCGTGCTGACAGGGAGCCGCCTCGTTGTGCTTGGTCTTTGCAAGCACGCCGAGCTTCCAAAGCTCTTCGTCAAGCTCCTTCATAAACGCCGAGACCCTTTGCTTGATGGCGCCGAAATAATGGTCCTCAAGCTCCTGTCCCTTGGGCGGCTTAGCACCGAAAAGGGTTCTGCCGCAAACGACAAGGTCTTCTCTTTTATTAAAGGTGTTTTTATCTACGAGGAAATATTCCTGCTCGGGTCCGCAATTGGGCTCAACGTGGTTCGCTTCTGTGCCGAAGAGCTTCAAAATGCGCATCGCCTGCTCGTTGATAGCCTCCATCGAACGCAAAAGCGGCGTTTTTTTATCAAGCGCTTCGCCGCCGTATGAGCAGAAAACG
>JAZRGS010000018.1:0-12268 GCA_045644305.1 Eubacteriales bacterium
TTCTTGTTGTTCTGGTTATTCTGATTGT
Organism: Eubacteriales bacterium; assembly: GCA_045644305.1. Taxonomy (GTDB): domain Bacteria; phylum Bacillota; class Clostridia; order Oscillospirales; family CAG-382; genus Coliplasma. Next base: position 29 of record JAZRGS010000018.1, read on the forward strand.
TGCGGTTGTTCTGGTTGTTCTGATTGTTCTGATTGTTCTTGTTGTTTTGGTTGTTCTGGTAATGGTTTTCCATAATTAAATCCTTTCTTTATTTGGTTGTGAGTATAGTTTTCGCTGTTTTTTCACAAACTATACATGAAAAATATTGAGGAGTGTTAATGTGCTTTTAATACAAAACGGATTGGTTTTTACTATGGAGAGCAACCAAGAGCGTTATGCCGATTTGCTGATAGATAATGGTAAAATCATTGAAATTTCCAAAAAAATAATCCCGACCGAACGTATGAGAATCATCGATGCTTCGGGCTTGCGCATATATCCCGGCTTTATCGATGCACACAGCCACATAGGAATTGCCGAAGAAAAGAAGACCAGCCAAGGGGACGAAAGCAACGAGGGCACAAATCCGATAACACCCGCCGTGCGTGCGATTGATGCGATTAATCCCATGGACAGCGCTTTTCACAACGCGTTGGCCGCAGGCATCACGAGCGTAATGGCAGGTCCCGGAAGCGCTAATCCGATCGGGGGTCAATTCGCATTCATAAAAACCCACGGCAGGCGAATCGACGATATGGTCGTGCTGTCGCCCTCTGCCATTAAATTTGCCTTTGGAGAAAATCCGATGACAAATTACGGTCCCAACGGAAACATCCCTTCGACCCGTATGGGAATCGCATCCTTGATTCGGGAGGAGTTGACTCTTGCAAGGCAATATTTCGATAACGACGACGGAACGCAAAAAAGCTTTACCATGGAGTGTTACAGAGACCTGTTTGAGGGAAAAATACCGATGAAAGCGCACGTGCACCGCGCCGACGATATTTTCACTGCAATCCGCATCGCCGACGAATTCGGCTTGGGGCTCACTCTTGACCATTGCACCGAGGGGCATCTTATCGCAGATGCCATCGCCGAAAGCAAATATCCGGCTATCGTCGGCCCTTCTTTGGCATCGAGAAGCAAGGACGAGGTGAGATTATCGGATTTCAAGACACCGGGCGAGCTTCAACGGGCGGGAGTTTTGGTGGCGCTGACCACCGATCATCCGGTGTCCAGAATTCAATATCTTCCGTTGTGCGCCGCTCTTGCCGTTAAAGAGGGGATGGACGAATGGGGCGCGTTGCGCGCAATTACGATCGATGCCGCGCGCATTTGCCGAGTCGATGATCGAGTGGGCAGCTTAAAAGAGGGGAAAGACGCCGACGTCGCCATTTTTGACGGCGACCCGTTGCAAATCGCCTCCTCGGTGAAATACACGATAGTCAACGGACAAATCGCTTGGCAATCAAAGGAAAAAAGATAATTAATTCTGTTTACAATTAAAAACACAAAAGCGATGCCCTGTGAGGTAATATCCCGCAGGGCGTTTTTTATGGAAAGAAATGCGTTAAGGTGAGTTGTCTGCGCCTTACAAGATAGCCAAAAACAAGACGGCGGCTTTTTGAAGGTCGGCGGAATTTTTGAACACTTTTTTGAAGTCTGTTGTAATTTTAAGGGCGTTATGATATAATGAACGCGAAAAATGTCGGCACACCGAGGAGCAACCATGTACAACAAGGCTTACGTCGAGATAACGAATATTTGCAATATGAATTGCTCTTTTTGCCACGGGCACAAAAGACCGCCTCGGATGATGACCGACGCGGAATTTATAACCGTTCTCGAAAAATTAAAGGGCTATACCGAATATATTTACTATCATTTGATGGGCGAGCCGTTGACGCATCCAAGTCTTTCGGCGTTTATCAAAGCCGCGACCGAGCGAGGCTTTAAGTCGATAATAACAACCAACGGGACGCTGTTGAATCGTCGCGGCGACGAGCTGATTTCCACAGGCGTGCATAAGGTGAATCTGTCGCTTCACAGCTTCGAGCAGGGGAGCGACGAGGACCAAAGAAAATACGTATACGAGCTTTCGGAGTTTGCGAAAAAGGCGGCTGACGCGGGCATTATCGTGGTTTTTCGACTTTGGAACAGGGGCTGTGACGACGGCAAAAATGAATCTGCTGTCTCGCTTTTGAAGGAATTTATCTCCACCGATTGGAAAGAGCATCCGAGGGGAACCAAAATCAGCGACAGAATCTATCTCGAATGGGGCGAGCGCTTTGAATGGCCCGACGCCGAAGCCGAAATCAAGGGCAACCGATTTTTCTGCTACGGCTTAAAGGATCAATTCGGCATCCTCTCCGACGGCACGGTCGTTCCCTGCTGTCTCGACAGCGACGGCGTAATTAACCTCGGCAACGTTTTTGACGAGGAGCTCGATTCTATCCTCAACTCCGAGAGGGCGAGGAAAATTGTCGAATGCTTCAAATGCGGCACCGCTTCGGAGGAGCTTTGTAAGCGCTGCGGCTTTGCACAGCGATTTGTTTAAATAACTAAAAAATCCGTCGTCGAGCGATTTGTCACCATCGTGCATCGCTCAATGGTGGATTTTTTTATTGACATTTTGATTTCTTTGTGGTAATATAACAAACGATATATAACAAATGTTATTTTAATGAGGTGCGATATGCCGCCAAAGGTAAAGGTAACAAAAGAGGACATAATAAACAAAGCGGTCGAAATCGTAAGAAGCGAAGGGGCGCAGGCGATTAATGCGCGCGGCATCGCGAACGCGCTCGATTGCTCTACGCAGCCGATATTTTCCAATTTTGCCACGATGGATGAGCTGCGCGAGGCGCTTTTGATAAAGGCTTACGAGCTTTACCGCGAATATATCGATAGGGAAGTCGAGTCGAGGGTTTATCCCCCATACAAGGCGAGCGGTATGGCATATATCCGCTTCGCGAAGGAGGAAACCGAGCTTTTCAAGCTTTTGTATATGCGAGATCGCTCTTGCGAATCGATTTCCGAAAAAAGCGGAATCGACAAAGATATGGAGACTCTCGTGCAGAGCAACACGGGGCTTGCGGAGGACGAGGCGAAGCTGTTTCATCTTGAAATGTGGGCTTACGTTCACGGCATCGCAACGATGTTTGCAACTGGATTTGCCGGGCTCGATTGGGAGCTTGTCAGCAGAATGCTTAGCGATTCCTATTTGGGATTGAAAAAGCAATATGGATTGGAGTGATTTCTTTGGAAGCGATAAGAATCGAAGCACTTACAAAAAAATACAAGGACGTCACCGCCGTCGATAATTTAAGCCTTACGGTTCAAAAGGGTGAACTGATTTCGCTTCTCGGCATAAACGGCGCGGGCAAAACCACAACAGTGAAAATGCTTTCCTGCCTTACAAAGCCGACAAGCGGCGACGCGTTTCTTCTCGGAAAAAGCATTCGCGAGGATTTCTCGGCGGTCAAATCGATAATTGCCGTATCACCGCAGGAAACGGCGGTTGCGAACGCGCTTTGCGTTAAGGAAAATCTTGAATTGATGTGCGGCGCGCACGGATTTTCAAAAGAAAAGACAAAACGTAAGACCGAAGAGCTTATAACCGCATTTTCGCTTCAGGGTGTTGCCTCTAAAAAGGCATCAAAGCTTTCAGGCGGATGGCAGCGTCGCTTAAGCATCGCGATGGCGCTTATCAGCGAACCCGAAATTTTATTTCTCGACGAGCCGACGCTCGGGCTTGACGTAATTGCGCGGAGCGATTTGTGGGACATGATAAATTCGCTTAAAGGGCGCGTTACGATAATTCTCACAACGCATTATATGGAGGAAGCGGAGGCGCTTTCCGACCGAATCGCGATAATGCGCGACGGACGCCTGCTTATTTACGATACCGCGGAAAAAATCAAGGAGACTGCGGGGGTCGACAGCTTCGAAGCGGCGTTCATCCGCACGGTAAAGGGGGAAGTGAAATGAAAATGCTGACCTTTGCGTCGAGAAACGGCAAGGAAATCCTGCGCGAGCCGATAAATCTTGTGTTCGTTTTCGGCTTTCCGCTTGTTTTGATATTTTTATTAAGCGCAATACAGGCAAATATTCCCGTAGCGCTTTTCGAAATCGAGCATTTGGCGCCGGGTGTGACGGTGTTCGGGCTGTCGTTTATGACGCTGTTTTCGGCAACGGTTATCGCCAAGGACCGTCAAAGCTCGCTTTTACAGCGAATGTATACGACGCCGATGAAGCCTTCCGATTTCATACTCGGCTACACTCTTCCGATAATCCCGATTGCGGTTTTGCAGTCGATCGTTTGCTATATCGCGGCGGCGATTTTGGGACTTCAAATCACGGTTAGGGTGGTTTATGCGGCTCTGCTCATCGTTCCTATTTCTATTTTATATATAGCAATCGGTCTGCTTTGCGGTAGCCTTTTGAACGATAAGCAGGTCGGCGGGGTTTGCGGAGCGTTGCTTACCAACGTTTCGGCTTGGCTTTCGGGCATCTGGTTCGATTTGGAGCTGGTCGGCGGAGCGTTTAAGAAAATCGCGTATGCGTTGCCGTTCGTGCACGCAGTCGAGGCGGAGCGCGCCGTAATAAGTGGCGATTTTGCGGGAATATTTCCGCATTTTTGGTGGGTGCTCGGTTATGCGCTTGCGACGCTTGCACTTGCGATATTTTGCTTTTTAAGACAAATGAAAAGACAATAAACAGAAAAAGACGGTATTTGGTCGATTTATCGCTACGGTAATCGCCCTTGCCGTCTTTTTTGCGATTCATTTAAAAACCTCTTGACAAATTCGATACCTCGTGATACGATGTATAGCGTAATGGGAGGTATAATATGGACAATCAGTTGAAGCGAGGACTTTTGGACGTCTGCGTGCTTGCGGCGATCAAAAGCGAGGATTCGTACGGATATAAAATAATAAAAGACGTTAAGCCGTACGTCGAGCTTTCGGAATCGACGCTTTACACTATTCTGAAAAGGCTTGAAGCGGCGAATATGCTCATCGTGCATACCGCTGTGCACGAGGGAAGACTTCGAAAATATTATCGAATTACCGAGGAGGGACTTGCCAGACTCGAGGAATTCAGGCGGGAATGGCAGGAGGTTCTTTCGATATATCAATTTGTGACGAAGGGGGAGAGTGTAAATGACAAAGCTTGATTTTATAATGGCGCTTTACGATAAATTATCGGATATGCCTCATTCCGAGGTCGAGGAGCGAGTGAATTTTTACCGCGAAATGATTGAGGACCGTATGGAAGAGGGGCTTTCCGAGGAGGAAGCTGTCGCGGCTGTCGGCTCGGTCGATGAGGTCGTCGCGCAGATAAAGGGCGAGTCTGCATCCGAAAGGCTTAACAAGGATAAAATTGCAGAACCGAAAAATGACAAGACGAACGCTTCGAAAATTGCGCTTTTGGCGCTCGCCTCGCCGATTTGGATACCCCTTTTGATTGCGGGGGGCGCGATTCTTATCTCGCTTTTCGCGGCTGTATTTTCGATTATCGTTTCCTGCTTTGCGGTGTTCGGGTCGTTTGTCGGGGTATCGCTTTACGGTGTGGTTTTCGGCATCGTTTGGATGCTTTCGGGAAAAGCGATTGCGGGGCTTGCGCTTCTCGGTATGGGAATTTTCCTTGCGGGACTTTCGATTTTCGCCTTTTTCGGAAGCAAGGCATTGACGGATTTGACCGTAAGGCTAATCAAAAGGCTTGCGGCTTGGCTTATGCGCCGCATAGGTAGAAAGGAGGAGGCATAATGAGCAGAAAAATATGGCTGATTACCGCGGCGATTTTGGTTGCGGTCGGGCTGGTGACCTTCGCTGTCGCGATGACCGTGATGGATTGGGATTTTTTAAAGCTCGGAAATTCAAGCAGACAAACAAACGAATATGAAATCGTCGACGAATTCAAAAGCATTTCGATAAGCACCTCTACCGCAAAGGTTGAATTTATCGCCTCCGATGAAGAAAAATGCAGGGTCGTTTGCGAGGAATGGGACAATTTGAAGCACGGCGTCGAGGTTAAAGACGGCGTACTCACCATCACCTTCCGCGACGACCGCAAATGGCACGAAATGATCGGCTTCAACTTCGGCGAAAGCGAGGTTTCGGTTTATCTCCCCAAAGGTGAATACAGGAATCTGTTTATCGAATCCTCTACCGGTGATATTAACGTCCCCGACGGTTATAGTTTTCAAGCGATCGACCTGACTATGTCGACGGGTGATTTATATTTTGCGTCAAGCGCGTCAGGAAGTGCTGAATTTAAAGCAAGCACGGGCGATATAAAAATTGAAAATAGCGCGTTCGGCTCGCTTTACGTAAGTCGCAGTACGGGCAAAACGACGATTAAAAACGTCGAAACCGCAGGAGATATCAAGCTCCGCGCCACTACCGGCGATAGCCTTTTGAGCGACGTAAAATGTGAAAATCTTTTTTCGGAAGCAGATACCGGCGATTTGACGCTTAAAAGCGTGATCGCGTCCAAACGCTTTGACATCGAGCGAAGCACAGGCGATATTAAATTTGACGCCTGCGATGCGGGCGAAATCTCGGTCGAGACCGACACGGGCTCGGTAACCGGCACACTTTTGACCAACAAAATATTCATCGCCGAGACCGATACCGGCAGGGTTGAGCTTCCCGACAAGCGAGTCGGCGGAAAATGCGAAATCGAGACCGACACGGGCGATATTAAGATTCAAATCCTTGAAAATTGACAAAAAATTGTTGAAAACCACCCAAACGCGGGCTTGATATTTGATAAAAACAGAAAATTGACATCGGCGCGCTTTTGTTGTATAATAAGCTAAAGTAATTTACAACAAGGAGCCGGACATGAAACTCAAAAGAATTCTTGCGTTCTTAATGACTCTATCGCTTTTGATAACCTGCTCGTTTGTAGGCACGCTCGGAGTAGAGGCGGCTTACGATTATTTGTTCCCCGTAAATAACGGCGGTGTTATCGGCTACGTCTACGGATATTCCGCAAGCTACGGCAGCTTCCACAAGGGCGTTGACCTTCACGCGCGCACGGGCGACTATACGATTTACGCGGCATACAGCGGCGTTGTCGGCGGAACGGCAAACTCCTGCTATCACGTAAGCTACGGTGCGGCTTGTGAGCACTACAACACCTTCGGTAACTATATCCGAATCGATCAGGACGACGGAAACTTCGCATATTACGGTCACCTTAAGCAGAACACTCTGCTCGTAAAGGTCGGCGACAGAGTTGTGAAGGGTCAGCCTATCGCGACGATGGGCTCCTCGGGCTATTCGACGGGCACTCATCTTCACTTCGAGGTGAGAAGCAGTAAGTCCGACACGTCCAGCACGATCAACGTTAACTCCAAGGAGCTCGGCGGCGTCATCAATTATTCCTACACGGGCTACGGCGCAACGGCTGAGTACGATTACGCTACGATCCAAGATGGCGTTTATTATTTCAAAAACGGCAACGGCAAATATATGGCGGTTGAGGGCGGCATCGAGGCTGACGGTCAAAACGTAAACGCTTCCGATTTTGCGGTGAGCGATGCACTTCAGTTCGAAATAACGAAAGACGATGTCGGCTATGAATTCCGTCCGCTTTGTGCCGAAAACAGCGTTGTAAACAACTACGGCTATTCGGTTAGCGACGGCAACAACATCACTCTTTGGGAAATCACCGACCACGCATCCCAGAAATGGAACTTCGAAAGCGTCGAGGGCGGATACGTGCTTCGCAGTGCTATGAACCCCTCCTGCTGCTTGGCGGTTGATTCGCAAAACAACGTTTACGTTGCAAGCTATACGGGCGCTGAGAATCAGATATGGACTCTCGAAAATGCGATCAGCTTCAACGGCGAAGATTCTCCCGAAACCGAGATGCTGAATTACGGCGACAAATTCATCCTTCCCGATTTTGCCCGCGACGGATATGCATTCCTCGGCTGGGCGGACAAGGCTGATGCCGAATTTGCATCTTACCCCGCAGGCGCTACCTATGCAGGCGGCGAAAACCTTGACCTTTATCCGATTCTCAAGCAGGTTCAGGGCGACAACCTCGCGTTCGAAAAGTCCTACACCGTGTCGGGCAGTGGCGTCGGATTTGGCGATTATCAAGCCAACCTTACCGACGGAAACCATTACGCAAACGCTTCCTACGATACGAATTGGTTCGCGCTTTATTACTCCAAGGACGCTAACGAAGACGTAATAAACTCTCCCAACGGCGTCGGTGAAATCATCATCGACCTCGGCGACGTTTATTCGGTCAACGCAATCAACGCAAACCTTATAAACATTTCGCAGGCATCGGTTGCGACCCCCACTTCGGTCAAGGCGTATATTTCGGTTGACGGAACAAGCTACTCGTCGGTAGGCGATATGCCTATCACGAATTCCGAGCCCTATGCATATTGGAGCTTCCTTGAAGCCAACGGCAACGCAAGATACGTTAAGCTCGAATTTGCACTTTCCGACGTCTTCGCTTTCGTTAATGAAATCGAGGTTTACGGCGGCGCGGCGGTCGAGGACGATATTGTGCTCGGCGACGTAAATGCCGACGGAGCAATCGACCAGTACGATTACATTCTTGTCAAGCGCCACTACTTCGAAACCCGACTTCTTACCGATGAAGAATTCGTCCGCGGCGACGTAAACAAGGATGGCAAGGTCGACCAGTACGACTACATTCTCATCGCCCGCCACTATTTTGGAACTTACGTTATAGGTTAATTATTATGCGAGAGGAAAACTTTTGAAAAAGTTTTTCCTCTCCCGCTCTCTTTTCCTAAAATTTTCAAAATAAAATAAAAAAACAAAAAAGTCTGTCATCCTGAGCGCGAGTCTGTCATCCTGAGCGAGCAGAGCGAGTCGAAGGATATACGCAAAAATATTACAAAAGGCTAATAACCAACAAAAAAGAGGCTCGTTTGAGCCTCTTTTGTTTTGCAATTTTATTCGGAAATAAAAGCGCGGATTTTTGAAAATGTGCGGTTCAGAGAATCGAAATCGATAATTCCGTCCTGACCGAACGAGGTCGCCTCAACGGTGAAATCGCCGCTGTATGAATTCGCCCTTAAGAACCCGAAGAAGCGTTCGAAATTCACCGACCCGTCACCCACGTGCAGGGTTTTGAGGTTGCTCCAATCCATATAACCGCCGTTGTAATCGTTAGCGTGGATATGCTTGATTTTCTTGAATATTTCGCCGTTTTCGGGGGCGTATATAAGGTCTAATTGCTTATGAAACTCCGCCATTTTCGTGTCGAAGGTGAAGGAAACGTCGCCGTAAGCGGTGTTTAGCATTTTAAGATGAGCAAGCGGATCCTTTGTGTTGCAAACGACGTTTTCGATAGTCAATTCCAAGCCGTATTCATCGGAAATGCGCTTCAAATCGGCGTACTTTTCGATGTTAAGAGATATGTTTTTGTCGGAATCGATTCCGCCCCAGAGGTGCAAAACCAGCAGCTCGCTTTCGATTCTTTTCGCCATATCGCAATTGATTTTGAAGTATTCAAGCGCCTGCGCCACGTCGCCGTCGTTGTTGCGCGAGATAAGGTTGCCCACGCTTTTTTCGACGTGGAATGTCGGGAATTTTGTGTCAAGCTGCTTAAAAAAATCGATAATCTCTTCGACTTGCCCGTACCAGCTTTCGTACATCATAAATTCGAAGCCGTCGCAATTAAGCCTTTCGACGCATTGTCTTAAAAGCCTGAAATCTCTGCCGTTCGGACGCCCGATGCAAGCCCCCGTCGAGCACAAAACGCGATTCATTTCGCTTCACTTCCTTTTGTGTTTAGATTTTCGTCATTATAGCACAATTGTATTTTGTTTTCAACAGAAAAAAGGCACAGTATAGTGCCTTTTTTCTATTTGCTGTTTTTCAAACCCAAAGCGTCGCCTATTCGTTATCTTCCGAAACGAGCAAAATATTCCCGTCATCAACCTTGAATGAGTAATAAGTGGGTTCCTTTTCGCTCGGAGGTGACAGCTTGAGCTTGGTTCCTGCATCGGTATCAACAAATTTCAGTTGACCGAATTCGCTGTAATATATGTTATTATATTTAATTCCCTCCCACGCATTTGCCGAATACACAATAAGTCTAAACGTAAATAAACCTGAAGTGGGACCATAGCTGATAACGCAACGCTCTGTTTCGCCATCGCAGTCTATATCGAATTCGGCAGTATCTATTATCGGGTTATACTGTAAGTTTTCAGGAATCGGAAATTCATTCCAAAATTCTTCCTGTATCTTTTTGATATTCTCCGGCGTAGAATCAAAAAGCACGCTTGAGTAATAAACCTCCACAGGGTATACTTCAACTTTATCCTGCGAAACCAAACCGTTCATAAGATAATATGATACGATAATCCTGATATCATCTATCGACGCTCTTTGCGAACCAATCACTTCACTGCTTATAGATGTACGCGGCGTATCACTACCGGGCAAAATTCCGCATATATAATGTTTTGAAGAAAATACTCCGATTATTACATCCAAACCTTTAGAGGTATCAAGATCGAAAAATTGAGGATATTTATCTTTCAATGCTTCAATTTGCTCGGTCGGTACAACAGTAACGTAGATAGGAGAATCCTCTCCTCCGATTTCGCTTAGCGAACTTGTATTTGACGCATCCTCGGACGAGTATTCATCTGACGCATCAGAGGAATCTTCTTTTTGAAGCGGGTTTGTCAGCAAGCAAACCGCTGCAGTAATGCAGGCGATTAACGCAAGTATAATTATCCAAAAGCTCGGTTTCTTATAATTAAGAACTGTTTTTACTCGTTTTTTTACACCCGTCTCTCCAAACGCAAGCGGACAAGCGGCAATCGTTCTGCGATTCACACTGCAATTCAAAAGCGCTTGAGAATAATCCGCCTTTGCCTGTACGTCAAGCTTTTTTACAACTTTCTCATCACAGGCGGCCTCAATATCTCGGCAAAGCAATATATACGCCAGCCAAATAAGCGGATTAAACCAATGAAGCGAAAGAAGCAGAAAGCCAAGTGGCTTCCAAAAATGATCCAAACGTTTAATGTGAGCTTTTTCGTGTGCAACGACAGATTCTATATCCTCTTTTTTCATACTATGCGGCAGATAAATTTTGGGATTTATAAGTCCAAAAACAAACGGCGAAGCAATGCTTGCGCTCTCGAATAGGTTATCTTCGATATGTATGGCTTTGTCCAACTTATTTTTTAATCTGATAACACTGATTGCAGAGTATGCAATCATAATCGCTGCACCCGAGATCCAAATGACGGAAAGAACGGTTGCCCACGATTGAATCGGTTTCGCGTTCTCGACCTGCTCGGGGGCAAAGTTATCGCCGATAGTTGGAACAAGCGTGCCGTTTGGAAAATATACGCCTGAATGAATATTGGTTGTCGATTCTGTTATGATTTCGGGACTAACAGTTTCGACACTTGGGATGATGCTTATTTCGCTTTGGGGAGCAAAAGGGCAAATCAATCTTACTGCAACGATTCCCCAAAGCAAAATATTTATCCATTTAGGAGCTTTTTTGAGAAAAATTCGCAAAAGAATAACAGCTAAAACTACCCACGCAGCCGATATACTCATTTTAAAAACGGTTAAGAAAATGCGGTTCATCAGGAGCCCCCCTTTCGATATTCGTCGATCATTTTCTGAACGGCATCGATCTCCGCGCCGGACATTTTGCGGTGCTTGGTGAATGCGGCGACAAAAGCAGGCAAAGACCCTTCGAAGGTTCGTTCCACAATATCGTCGATTTCTGCCGCCTGTACTTCATCTTTGCTTATCAACGAGGAAACGATAGTGTTTTCGTTTTTCAAAACACCTCGTTCGGACAATCTTTTTATTACCGTGTAGGTTGTCGTCGGTTTCCAACCAAGCTGTTGTTCGCAAAGAATAATAAGTTGTTTGCTCTTTATGGGCTCGTTTTCCCACAAAATCAAACAGAATTTATATTCACTCTCAAATATTTTCGGTGTTTCCATAAAGCCCTCCTGCACTCTAATGCGTTAGATTACATTTACACTCTAACACATTAGAGCAAAAATGTCAAGAGGTTTAATAATAAAAAAAGAGCGAGAGAAACGCCTTCGGGGTGATTAAAAAAGGGTTTCTCTCGTAATGAATATCAATATTGTTGCGTATATCCTTCGACTACGCGACGTTCTGTCGCTCCGCTCAGGATGACAGACTTTTTTATTTTTTGTTTTGAAAATTTTGGGAAAAGAGCGCGAGAGAAACGCCTTTTTTAAAAGGGTTTCTCTCGCATGATAATTAACCTATAACGTAAGTTCCAAAATAGTGGCGGGCGATGAGGATGTAGACGTACTGGTCGACCTTGCCGTCCTTGTTTACGTCGCCGCGCGAGAATTCGTCGTCGGTGAGCTTACGGGTTTCGAAGTAGTGACGCTTA
>JAZRGS010000019.1:0-3085 GCA_045644305.1 Eubacteriales bacterium
CTTTCCATAAGAACCCGTTCATCGTTGCCCATATAAAAAAATGCTTTTTCGCATCCCTCGGCATCGATAAAGAGCTCTGCCTTTATAAGGCTCCCCTTCGGGAAGGTAGATTTGCCCGAAGGAGAGTTATTTGATGTTAATCTAAAGCAAAGGTTCATTTCTTACCAACGTGAACAGGCTCTAAATGCCAGATATTTTCGGCATATTCCTTGATCGAGCGGTCTGCCGCGAAGAAGCCCGCGCCTGCGATATTGATAACAGCCTTCTTGTTCCAAACGGTTCTGTCCTTATAATCGGCAAACATCTTCTTGCGTGCTTCCTGATAGAAGTCAAAGTCTGCCAAGCACATGAACGGGTCGGAGACGCCGAAGGAGTAAAGGAGATAGTTCGCGATATCCGAGAAGCTTCTGCCGTTAAAGCCGTGCTGCAAATAGTCGACAGCCGCCTTGGGCTCGGGGTTGCGGTTATAGTAGTAGGAGGAAGCGTAGCCTCTTCTCCAAAGCTCGTCAACCTCGGGTGCGGTGTGACCGAAGATATAGATATTATCTCTGCCGACCTGCTCGGTCATTTCGACGTTCGCGCCGTCGAGCGTACCGATGGTGAGGGCGCCGTTTATCATAAACTTCATGTTACCGGTACCCGAAGCCTCTTTACCTGCAAGCGAGATCTGTTCACTGATTTCAGCCGCGGGCATAAGATGCTCTGCAAGGGTTACGCAGTAGTTTTCGAGGAATACAACTCGAAGCTTTTCCCTGATCTTGGGGTTCTTTTCGATATCCGCCGCGATGTAGCAGATAAGGCGGATGATATCCTTCGCGGTGTAATAGCCGGGAGCCGCCTTCGCCGCAAAGATGAAGGTGGTAGGCGTCACGTCGGCGTCGGGGTTTTCCTTCAATTTCACGTAAAGCGAAATGATATTCAAGGCGTTAAGAAGCTGACGCTTATATTCGTGCAGGCGCTTTGCCTGAACGTCGAACACGGTGTTCGGGTCGATGATTATGCCCTTTGTCTGCTTGATATAGTTCGCAAAATCGACCTTATTCGCCTTTTTGATCTCATCGAGGCGGGCGTGAACGCTTGCGTCGTCCGCGAAGTTTTTAAAGTCGTAAAGCTTGCTTGCGTCGGCACGGTAGCCGTCGCCGATGGTTTCATCAAGCAGTTTTGCGAGCTGAGGGTTGGAGTAGCAGAGCCATTTTCTGTGAGCGATACCGTTGGTGACGTTGGTGAAGCGTTCGGGATACATATCGTTGTAGTCCTCGAAAACGGTTTCCTTAAGGATATCCGAGTGAAGCTTCGATACGCCGTTAACGGTGTGCGAGCCGATAACCGAAAGGTTTGCCATCTTAACGGTGCCCTTATGGAGGATCGACATACGCGAAATTTTATCCCAATCGCCCATAAACGCTTCCCAAGCGTCGGCGCAGAAGCGGCGGTTAATTTCCTTGATGATGGAATGGATTCTCGGCAGCTTAAGCGCAAAGAGGTCCTCGTTCCAGCATTCAAGCGCTTCGGGAAGGACGGTGTGGTTGGTGTAGGAAACGGTTCTTGTTACGATATCCCAAGCGTGCTCCCACGAAACGTGGTGGTCGTCGATAAGTATTCTCATAAGCTCGGGAATACAGAGCGCGGGGTGGGTATCGTTGATATGGATTGCAACCTTATCGGGAAGGTTATCCAAGGACTTATATCTGAACAAATGACGCCAAACGATATTCTGAAGCGACGCCGAAACAAGGAAATACTGCTGAGTCAAGCGCAAAAGCTTGCCCTCGTGGTGGTTATCCGCGGGGTAAAGCACCTTACTGATGGTTTCAGCCATAGTGTTTTCCTCGACCGCCTGAAGGTATCTGCCCTGCGAGAAGGCTTCCATATTAAAGTTATTGATATCTCTTGCCTTCCAAAGTCTTAAGGTATTGACAGCCTTACCCACGCCGCCCGAGATGAGCATATCGTAGGGCACAGCCTCGACCTCGTCGTAATCCTCGTAAATGATTTCGCAATGGTTATCCTTCCATTCCTCTCTTACCTTACCGCCGAAACGAACGGTGCAGGCTCTGTCGTGACGGGGGATAAGCCAATTCTGTCCGTCGGGAAGCCAGATATCGGGAAGCTCGAGCTGCTCGCCGTCGACGAGTCGCTGCTTAAAGAGGCCGTATTCGTAAAGAATGCAATATCCGCGTGCGGGGTAATCCTGACTTGCGAGCGCATCCATAAAGCAGGACGCCAATCTGCCCAAGCCGCCGTTACCCAAGCCGGGGTCGGTTTCACATTCGTAGACATCCTCGAGCTTGAAGCCCATTTTCTTAAGAACCTTTCTGTATTCCTCCTCGATTCCGAGGTTGCAGAGGTTCATTTTAAGCGATCTGCCGATGAGGAATTCCATGCACATATAATATACCTGCTTGGCTTCCTTTTTAACAACTGCAGTTTCGAATTCCTTGCTTCTTGTTGCAAGAATATCGCGTACCGAGAGCACCGTCGCGTTATAAATCTGATTTAAGTCGGCATCATGCTCCTCGATGCCGAAGTAACGCGAGAGCTTTTGATTGAGTGCTTCTCTGATCTCGCTTTGTGTCATTTTGTTTGCCATGTAAAGAGTTTCCTTCGATTTTCTTTAGAGTTGATTATAAAGTTCTATATAGGAAAGCGCGCTTTGCTTCCAGGAGAAGTCGACACGCATTACCTTTTTGCGTAAGGTTTCAAAGCCCTCTCGGTCGCCGTTGAAGTATGCGCAGGCGCGCTTGACCGAGTTAAGCATTTCATAGGCGCTGTATGCGGCGAAGGTAAAGCCGTTGCCGCCCTTTTCACAGCCGACGTCCTTGATAGAGTCGTAAAGACCGCCGGTTTCGTGAATTACGGGAACCGCACCGTAGCGCGAGCATATCATCTGAGCAAGACCGCAGGGCTCGCTCTTCGAGGGCATCAGGAAGATATCCGCCGCGGAATAGATCTGCTTCGAAAGGTCGCGGTTATAGGTGATAAGCGCACGGCACTTATCGGGATATCTTTCGGCAAGCTTTTCGAAATAGCTTTCATAGCTTTTATCGCCCATACCGAGCACGACAAGCTGGATATCGTCCTTTAA
>JAZRGS010000020.1:0-7053 GCA_045644305.1 Eubacteriales bacterium
CCGCGAAGCTTCCAGGATGCCGCGTAATTGAGCAGAACGTCGCTTTCGTCGAGTGTAAGGTCGGTATATCCGCTTTTCACATAGCGCTTGACGCTTAAAAGCGAGAAGTCGTCGCAGACGACCGCAAGGCTTGCAAGCAAAAACGAAAACAAGGGCTTTGCGACGAGCGATTCCTTAGACGAGGTATAAACGGGTATATCGGCGCGTGAAAAGACCGATTCGACTATCGGCATATATGCGTCGGAATTGCCCGTCAAAAGGGTTATATCGCGGTATCTGCCGCCGTTGCGGACGAATTCAAGTATAACGCTCGCCGCCGCTTCGATTTCGTCAAAGCGGTTTTTGGCGGTAATAAGTCGAACCGATTTATCGTCGCCGCCTATTTTGTCGGCGTTGCTTTTCCAAAGATTTTTTTCGATTAATTTAAGATAATCGCTTTCAAAGCGCTTACTGTCACCCGTATAATAATCGTCGGTGATATTGTGCGCCAGCGCGAGAATACGCTTTGCAGATTTCGCGTTTTCGTCGAAAAAGCTTCTGTCGTTGCCGATGGTGAAGGAAATGAAGCATTCCTTGCTTTGTGAAATTATGCTTTTGATAATTTCATATTCCTGCTCGGTAAAGCTGTAATATCCGTCAATAAAGACGTATTTTTTCTTGAAAAAGGGCTTTTCGTCAAGCTCGTCGGCAAGCAAGGTCAGCGCGTCGCGGGGATCGCGAAGCTCGTTTACGAGGTTCTTTTCATATTCCGAATAGATAAGCGAAATATCGTGAAGCTTTGACAAAATGCGCGTTTCTTCGCTTAATTCGCCCGAATTTATGGCTTCTTCTATCTGATTCGGGGTAATTCGCGCCATTTTCATACGCGAAATAAGCGCGTAAACAGAGGAAGCGAAGTCGGGCTCGCCCGCAACCGAGGAATATTCCTTCATTTGGTCCTTCAAAGACTCCGCTACAAGCGACAAAAGGGCGCAAGCGCCCCCTTTATCAATGTTATTAACGGCGAGATTGCCGTATTCACGCGCGATTCGGTTGGGCAGACGCTCGAAGTTCAAAACCTCGCACGACAAATTGACGCCGTCACCGAAGCGCTCGCAAAGCAGCCTTTCGTAATGAACCGACTGCTGCTCGGGCACGATTACGATACATTCATTACCCTTTTTTATAGCTTCGCCTAAATTTTCAAGTATATATTCGGTTTTTCCGCTACCGGAAACGCCTATAACGCGGTGTAACATAATCAACCACCAAATAATTCAAGTAATTTAAAACGGAAAATATATTTTTTGCTTTTAAATACCCCGACGTCCCTATCGTTTATGCCCGAATCGTCCAAATCGGCGCTTGACACCTTAGTGCACAACGGCGGAAAGAGGATGCACCACCAATTTTCGCCCTTCGCTTCGCCGAGCATGACCCGTAACGAGCGGTATTCGCCCGCAGGAAGGGTTATATTTTCGTAAACACGCGTCGGGTATTTTTCAAAGCCGATTAAGGCTTCCGCCTTGTAATTTGCGCCGTTTTCTGCGAGCACGCGGTTTGCAACAGCTTCGATTTTCGGCAAATTTGCCTCCAATTCATCGGCAGCCGCGTACACGTCGCTCTGACCGTTAAAAAGGTCGGCACATTCCTCCAAAATCGCGTCGCGCACCTTTAGCTTTACACTCTGCGCTCCTTCGCTGTTATCATCCGCCAAAATGTGAAGCCTTATCAGGTTGTCAAAAACCCTTGCTTCGCTTCGCGGTATCAGCATATCGACGGCGGTTAAAAGCAGGAAGCAGGCACAAAACAGTGCAATCAGCTTTGTTTTGTAATTCATATCGATTCTCCTTTTTTCGTTTGAATCGATTGTTGCCCCGAAAAAGGAAAATTATACGAAATATTTTTTAAAGAGTTTGACAGTAAACCGCAAAATAGCCCATATTTTCAAGCGCTTTCGCGGCTTTTTTTGCATTTTCGGCAGAATCGAACACGCCGTATACCGAGGGTCCGCTTCCCGAAAGGCGGGAATTTTTCGCGCCCAATTCAAGCATTTTTTCGCGCAATTGCTTGGTTTCGGGGGCGAGGATATCGGTTATCGGCTCAAATGCGTTGCCGAATGCTTTTATGATTTCGTCTCTGTTTCGAGATTCAAGCGCCTTTAAAAGATTGGAAGTATCATCTTTTATAGGAAGACTTGCTTTATCATACTCGAAGTAGACCTCGGGCGTCGAAAGGCGGGCTTTTCCTATCGCGATGACGACATCAAGCGTCGGCATCCGGTTCAAGGGGGTAAGAATTTCGCCCCTGCCCTCGCAAAGCGCAGGCTTATTGTAAAGGCAAAGCGGGACGTCAGATCCAAGCCTTTCAGCCAAGGAATAAAGGATTTTTTCGTCAAGGATATTCCCAAAAAGGCTGTTTAATCCGCGCAATACAGCCGCCGCGTCGGCAGAACCGCCGCCCAAGCCTGCGGGAAACGGGATGTTTTTTTCAAGATAAATGCTTGCGCGCTCGTCTGTATTCAGGCTTTCAAAAAAGAGCTTCGCCGCACGGACGCACAAATTTTTATCGTCGCAGATCGACGAGATATTGCAATCAAACGACAATTTATCGCTTTTTTCGATAACGATTTCGTCGCAAAGCGAAATCGGCGCCATAACCGACGAAAGCGTATGGAAGCCGTCCTCGCGCACGCCCGTTATATCGAGCGTGAGATTGATTTTTGCGTTTGCCTTTATCTTCATAGCGTTTTGATAAATTCCTCGATGCGCTTAATCGCATTTCGGATGTGCGAGGGCGAATATGCATAGGAAAGTCTCGCAAAGCCCTTTCCGCTTTCACCGAACGCCGAACCGGGGACAATTGCGCATTTATGCTCGTAAAGCAATCTTTCGCAGAAGGTTTCATCGTCGATGCCGAACTTTCTCAAATCGGCAAATACGTAAAATGCACCGTCGGGCATAAAGGTTTCGATGCCGATGCGGTTCACTTCGCTAACTATCAAGCGTCTGCGCGCGCAGTATTCGCCCTTCATGTATTCGATATCGGCGTCGCCGTTTTTAAGCGCCTCGATAGAAGCGTACTGGCTCGTCGTCGGTGCGCTCATAATGCCGTACTGATGTATCTTGCCCATCTGCTGAGTGAAGTAATGAGGCGCCAAGGTATAGCCCATTCGCCAGCCCGTCATCGCGTATGCCTTCGAAAAGCCGTTGGCGATGATAGTGCGCTCGCGCATACCCTCGATCGATGCGATGGATACGTGCTTTTCGTCGTATGTAAGCTCGGCATAGATTTCGTCGGAAAGTACGACGATATTGGTTTCGTCAAGCACCTTCGCGATCTGCTCGAGGTCTTCCCTACGCAAAACCGAGCCCGTCGGGTTATTCGGGAATGCGAGCACGAGCATTTTGGTCTTTTCGGTTATTGCCGCCTTCAGCTGCTCGGCGGTGAGCCTAAAGCCGTTATCTGCGGATAAATTAACGATAACGGGGGTTGCACCTGCAAGGCGCGCAAGCGGCTCATAGCAGACAAAGCAGGGCTGAGGGATGATGACCTCATCGCCCGGCTCCAAAACGGCGCGCATCGCCAAGTCGATAGCTTCGCTGCCGCCGACGGTTACGATTATTTCGGTTGCGGGATCATATTCAAGCCCGAAGCGGCGCTTTTGGTATGCGGCAATTTCCTGACGCATTTCCATAATACCGTTATTCGAGGTGTAATAGGTATGACCCTCCTCGAGCGAGCGGATGCCTGCGTTTCTTATATGCCAAGGGGTATCGAAATCGGGCTGTCCGACGGTCAAACCGACGACGTCCTTCATATCGCCCAAAAGGTCGAAAAACTTCCGTATACCCGAAGGCTTGATTTCGGTTATTTTTGCCGGAAGGCATTTATTTGCGTCGAATTTCACCAGCTGTTTCCTCTTTTATCGGTTTTTTCGGTGCCGTATACGACGCCGTTTTCTTTATACTTCTGGAGCTCAAAATGTGTAGCGGTTGCGGTTACGCCCTCGATAGTCGCGAGCTTTTCGGCAACGAAAAAGGCAACGTCGCGCATATTCGCACATTCGACGGTTATAGCAAGGTCAAAGCCGCCAGACATAAGCGAAACCGACTTAACCTCGGGGAAATTGCAGATTCTTTCGGCAACCGAATCGAAGCCCTTATCGCGCACGGGAATGGTCTTGAGCTCGA
Organism: Eubacteriales bacterium; assembly: GCA_045644305.1. Classification (GTDB taxonomy): domain Bacteria; phylum Bacillota; class Clostridia; order Oscillospirales; family CAG-382; genus Coliplasma. The sequence goes on from JAZRGS010000020.1 coordinate 4,173, forward strand.
TAAGCGCGCTAACGTCGGTCTTGCCCGCCTTGTCCCAATTCACCATCGTGCGGTAGCTCATTATGGTGCCGTCTGCTTCACATTCGGCAATAACGTCCTTAACCTCCTGTTCGGTGATGCCGAGCATCGTTGCGATGTCCGCGGGGGTAGTGCGTGCGTCCTTTTCAAGATAAGCGAGAATCCGTTCCTTCATCATTTTTCCTCCTGTATTCTGTAAAAATCTTTCTTTCGTGAATCAAATTTTGCAAGGTATTTAAATCCGATGTCTTCAAGCATTTTGCTTGCTTCCTTAAATCCCGCACCGAGGTCCGACGCCTTATGCGCATCGCTTCCGAGCGTTATATCGCGTCCGCCGAGCTCGTAATAAAACTTGAGCAGGTCGTAATTCGGCAGACACTCGCGCATGGCTTGCCTCAGTCCCGAGGTATTACATTCAAGCGTGATGCCCTTATCGATGACCGCCTTGAGTATCGGCTCGAAATATTCGCGTCCCTTGTTTTTGATATCGGGGAAATCGGTTATTCCGTCGTGAAGATAATACCTTTTCGGGTAGGTTATGTGGGTCAAAACCTCGAAATCGCCCCATTCGATGGTGTCGAGCATTTCTTCGATATATCTCTCCCAAAGCGCGGTATATTCGCTCTTTTCCATATGAGTCATATCGGTATCGTAAAAATCGATGATGCCTCTGACCGCGTGGACCGAGCCGAGCACGATATCATAGGGCTGACTGTTTATCTGGGCGCGCGATTCCTCGGGCATATGCGTCGCCTGACCCAATTCGATGCCGTGAAGAACCTTTAGCTTTCCTTCGAAAAGCGATTTCGCCTCGATTATATCGCGTGCGACAGCTTCATGGTCGAGCGGAGGAAAATATCCGTCGCGGATGCCGTCGATGTCGAAATGGTCGGTAATTGCGATGCCCGTTAAGCCTAAATCGAGCGCGGCTTGGCAGAGCTCGATGACCGAGTTACCCTCGCCCTTGGGGATATCACCCGAATATTGTGTGTGTGAATGATTGTCAAACATGGAATATGTCTCAAGGGGATTTTTTATCCCCTTGATCCTCTCAAAGCTTTTAAAACTAAAATGAAATTGCGTAGTGAGTGATTGATTAAAACATTGTCAGCTGATCCGATTCGGGGATGTCGCCGAAGCAATTGTTTTTGTACAGAAGCTCCATTATCGATTTGTTGATCTGCGCCTTTGTGCGAATTTCCTCGATAGTGGTTGCTTCGCCCGATTTAACGACCTCAACGATCTTTTCGGCAACCGATTCGCCAAGACCCGCGAGCGAGCAGAGCGGAAGCCTTATCTTACCGTTTTCGGGAAGGAATGCGAACGCCTCGGACTTGCCGATGGATACGGGCAGGAACGAGAATCCGCGAGCGAACATTTCAACGACGATTCGAAGAATTATCATATTGCCCTCTTCCTTTTTGGAGATCGCGGGGGCGTTTTTGAGAGCCTCCAAGCGCTCTTCGACCCTTGCCTTTCCGCGCATGACCAATTCACCGTCGAAAAATTCGCGTTTTATCGTAAAATAGGTTGCGTAATATGCAAGCGGCTGATAAATTTTAAACCAGCTCAAGCGCAAAGACGCGATTGTGTATGCCGCCGCGTGCGCCTTCGGGAACATATATTGAATCTTGTTGCAGGATTCGATATACCATTCGGGCACGTCCTTTTCGCGCATCGCCGCCTCCTGCTCGGGCAGAAGTCCCCTACCCTTACGGGTTCGCTCCATCGAGTCGAAGGCGATTGCCGAATCCAAGCCCTTGTGCATAAGATAAACCATTATCGAGTCACGCGTACCGATAATTTGGTCGATCGTGCAGGTGCCGTTTGCGATAAGATCCTTACCGTTACCGAGCCAGATACCCGTACCGTGGGAAAGACCCGCGATCTGCACCAAGTCAGCAAACGACTTGGGCTTTGCGTCGAGAATCATCTGAATCGAATAATCGGTGCCGAATTCGGGGATGCCCATCGTACCGATGGGACAGCCGATTTGCTCGGGCGTAACGCCCAAGGGCTTCGTGCTTGCGAAGAGCTCGATAACGTTTTTATCGTTCATCGGAACGTCGCGAACGTCGATGCCTGTATAATTTTGGAAATACCTGTAATAGGTCGGCACATCGTGCCCGAGTATGTCGAGCTTCAATATCGTGTCGTGCAGGTATTCAAACGCGAAGTGGGTGGTGATGACACCGCTTGACGCCTTGTTTGCGGGGTACTGAACCGGTGTAAAGTCGTAAATTTCGTATTCCTTGGGAATAACGACGATGCCACCGGGGTGCTGACCCGTCGTTTTTTGAACGCCGACGAAGCCGTAAACAAGTCTTTGCTGTTCGGCACGGGTGAGGTTTAGATTTTCCTCCTCCAAGAACTTTTTAACGTAACCGAAGCAGTTTTTATCCTGAAGAGTACCGACGGTTCCCGCGCGGAAGATGTTTTCCTTGCCGAACAGAACTTCGGTAAATTTATGCGCCTCGGACTGAACGTCGCCCGAGAAGTTAAGGTCGATATCGGGCGCCTTTTCGCCGTGGAAGCCGAGGAAGGTTTCGAACGGAATGTCGTGCCCGTCGGGGCGCATCGGCGTGCCGCATTCGGGGCAGTCCTTATCGGGCAGGTCAAAGCCCGAGCCGACAGAGCCGTCGAGGATAAATTCGGAATATTTGCATTTGGGGCAGGCGTAATGAGGCGGCAAGGGGTTTACCTCGGAAATCTTCGCAAGCGTTGCGGCAAACGAAGAACCTACCGACCCACGCGAGCCGACAAGATAGCCGTGCTCCTCGCTGTTTTGCACCAATCGTCTTGCGATAACGTACAAAACCGCAAAGCCGTTTTAAGTCGGAGGCCAAGCGGTCTTAGGAAGACA
>JAZRGS010000021.1:0-15307 GCA_045644305.1 Eubacteriales bacterium
ATATTTTCGGTGTTTCCATAAAGCCCTCCTGCACTCTAATGGGTTAGATTACATTTACACTCTAACACATTAGAGCAAAAATGTCAAGAGGTTTAATAATAAAAAAAGAGCGAGAGAAACGCCTTCGGGGTGATTAAAAAAGCGTTTCTCTCGTAATGAATATCAATATTGTTGCGTATATCCTTCGACTACGCGACGTTCTGTCGCTCCGCTCAGGATGTCAGACTTTTTTATTTTTTGTTTTGAAAATTTTGGGAAAAGAGCGCGGGAGAAACGCCTTTTTTAAAAGGGTTTCTCTCGCATGATAATTAACCTATAACGTAAGTTCCAAAATAGTGGCGGGCGATGAGGATGTAGTCGTACTGGTCGACCTTGCCGTCCTTGTTTACGTCGCCGCGCGAGAATTCGTCGTCGGTGAGCTTACGGGTTTCGAAGTAGTGACGCTTAACGAGAATGTAGTCGTACTGGTTGATAACGCCGTCGTTATTAACGTCGCCTACGATGCCGTCTGCGCCGGGCTTTACGGTTTCGAGAAGCGTGCCACATTCGGTGCAACGGCGTTCCTTGGTGCCGTCTTCGAGGGTGTTCCATTCGCCTTCATCGTGACCGGTTGCGGGGGTGATGATTTCGTCGCAGAGTTCGCAGATTTGGTCGTTCTTGCAGTCTGCTTCGTTTTTGGGCTTGTGAACGTGAATGAACGCGATATGAGGTGCAACACCGCTCAAGGTCTTGTTAGCGATGTCGATGCCTTCGAGAACAACTACGTCGCCAACGGTTGCGCTGTAAAGGTTTTCGGTGTTCTGCTTACTGCCGATTACGGGGTTGACGTCGGTGTCGTAAATATCCCATCTGTGCGAAACGATGAGGATTTCATCGCTTGCAAGCGTTACGTCGGGAGTGCTGTCGACGCCGGTGCCGTAGAATACCTGCTTAACAACGTATTCGTTAAGCTCGCTGTCCCACTTAGCAATAAGGTTTGCGGTCCAAGCGTGGTTTGCGTTTTCGGTGGTAATGGTGCCGAAGTCGGGAGTGAAGATGGTCGAATCGCCCGAGTCGATCTTGGTGTTGAAGTTCTGGATATAAACGCTGTTATCGGAAGCGGGTCTGCCGTGGGAGATTGCAACCTCGAGCTCGTCGAGCCATACAAAGGTGCCCGTGGGAGTGAAGGAGAATCTTACGTAACGGCCGGAAACCGCCTTGTCAAGCTTGATCTGCATCAAGTAGGTCTTCCAGGTGTCGCTGGTATGGTTGAGAACAGCGGTTTCGGTAGCGCCTACGGGAGTGTAGTTTACGCCGTCGTCGGAAACCGAAACAATAAGCTTCTTGGGAGTCGAGATGCCCCAAGTGCCGCCTGCGAGATATGCGCGGAAGGTGTCGGAATCGGTAACCTCGCCGAGGTCGATGTCAACTACGGTGCCGGAGGTGTCGCTAAAGCCTGCGTACTTGCCCTTGGAGCCGCCGTCATAGCCGCCCTTGGTGCCGTCGGTAAGGACGTCGCCGGTATCGCCGTAGGTGGTGTGTGCGGTAGAGTCGCTATTGTAATCCTTGCCGGTAGAAAGAACGGTTTCGGATACGAAGTTGTTGAGGAGGTTGGAGAAGTCGACGATCATCTTGTCGAGCTCTTCAGCGGTCATGCTCGAAACGTCTGCGCTCTTAGCCTTTTCGTAGAATGCGCGGATGGATTCGATGTCTTCGGAGGTGTAGTCCGAAACGGTTGCTTTTTCAGCAAGTCCGATGAGAACGTCGAGCATATCCTCGGAGCCGGATTCAACGGTTACGGTTACGGGTTGAGAGTAAACAACGTAGGGCTTGCCCGTGGTGGTGCTGGTGCGGTAGCCGAAAATAACCTTTGCGGTACCTGCCTTGAGAGCAACGAGCTTGCCGTCGACAACTGCTACGTTTTCTTCGCCGTCAACGACGCTGAATACGGTATCCTTGATGTCGATAACGCTCTTGTGGTTGCCGTACGCTTCGGAAATCACGTAACCGCCTGCGTAGGACTGACCTGCAACAAGAGAGAAGTCGCTTGCTTCAAGCTTCTTGGACATATTGAATGCCCACTGAACGTCGTCGGTGGTTACACCGTCGCAGCCCGAGAAGAAGCCGGTGTCGAGGTTGCTGTAAACGTAGGTCCAAGGCCAAACGGTCATACCTCTGTCGGTAGCAGCCTGAGTGAAGTAACCCTTACCGGTGTTAACAACGCCGAATGCGGGGTTGATGGTAGAGTTTACAGACTGTGCGGAAAGGAGGTAGTTGTTAAGAGCCTTGAGTGCATTTTCCCAAGTCGAGCAATCGCTTTCGCTCGAAAGGAGGTAACCGGTGGACATACCGGGGCTGTTGGTCTGGGTCTGGGAAAGGAAGGTGGAGCTGAAAGAGATAACGTCTACGAGATAGTCCATTCCGTAGGAGTCGAGAAGCTTCATGGTTGCGGGAACGTTGGAAGCGTTCGAGCCCTTGAATTCTACAAAGATCTTGCAGTCCTTATCCTTGAAGTAATCGCATACTTCCTTAAGAGTGGGTACCTTTTCGGTGGTAGCGGTGCTCTTGTCGTTATTGACCGCAAGAACGAATTCCGCCTTGACCTCTGCAAGGGTCATCTGGTTGACAGTCTTGCTGCCCGAGTAGGTGGTGGTACGGTTGAGGGTATTATCGTGCATGATGATGATTTCACCGTCTTTGGTGATTTCAACGTCAACCTCAAATACGTCAGCGCCGTTTTCGTAAGCCTTGATAAAGCCCGACAAGGTGTTTTCGGGTGCCTGAGTGGGGTTACCGCGGTGACCGATCATAATGGGAGTTCTGGTCATTGCGTTTTCAACGAGGTGCTTATTGATTGCCGAAGCAACTGCATCCGCGTCGTCGGAAATGATACCGTTAACGCCTGCGGTTACAGCAGTAATAGCGTCAAGCTCGAGATTGGTAGCGCCGCTGGGGATGGATGCCCAAACAGCAACCGCATATTCCTGAATCTCGGAAACCAATTCCTTGGTCGCGTAGGAAACGGGAATTACGCAGAAGGTTGCGGGAGCCGATCTGACCGCAACTCTGAGCTCGTGATAGGTTGCATAGGTGGAGGGATTGTTGATGATAAGGCCGGTACGTACGATTGCCTTCTTGTTGCGAAGGTCCTTGATGATAGCCGCGTTCGTACCGATTGCGGTAACGTCCTTACAGCCGGTATCGTTCATCGCCGCAACGAGCTTATCGTTGTCGAGGATGCTGTTAACGTAAACGATAGGAAGAACGTTGTTTCTCATGCATTTTCTGAGATAATCAGACATATCGCTGATGTTGCTTACGTTCTTATATACGCTGTTGGGAGCGTCATCGGATTCGAGAATCGCTTCGTCGTCGATGCGTTCTACGTTCGCGATGGGGTTGAGAAGGGTAAGGTCGTCGTGGTCGATATTAATAAGGTCGGTCTTGACAGCCTCCTTAGCGGGTGCCGTGGGCTGAACCGTAATCTTAATATTCTTGAAAGCAACGGTACCATAGTTCATGGTAAGACCGATTAAGCCCTTGGTATAGGTCGCTGCGCTGGTCGAGGTCACGCTCGTGCCGATAGCGGCTTCGTCTGCGTAAAAGACCTGAGAGTTATTGATCGAGTACTTGATCTGCTTGCCGAACGCTTCAACCTTAAAGTTGTTATAAGCGTTCTTGAGCGAGGAGATGTCCGACGAAGCCTTGCGAACTACGTTCCAGCCGTCGGATGCGGTTCTTTCTGCGAATTCGATACCCGAGTTAAGGGTGTTTTCGCGAACGCACATATGGTAATAAGGATAATAAGAGCCGTTGGCGTTTTGAATTCTGTAAACCAAGCCAACCCATCTGCCGTCGTTCTGGGTGGTGAGCATCTTAAGATCACTTTCGATGCCGTAGTCACCGAAATCGCCGAGCCATGCGGGAAGAATTGCTCTTGCATAGTCGTCGTTGATATTACCGAGCACGTAGGTGCCGCCGGTGATGCTGTGGTTTGCCGCATTGCCGAGGAGAGTCCAACCCTCGTTCTTCAACTGGGTGGTGTTGGAATACTTCGAAAAGTCTACCTCGTAAAGCACGTATTCGGTTTCACTTGCGAGCTTCGTGACGAGATAAATCGTCTTGCTCTTGCTGCCGCTTGTAGCGGTGAGCTTAGTGACACCCTTAGCGGTAGGAGTGATAGAGGTAATGGTGCTGCCCGATTCGTTCTTCCAGGTGATATTCGAGGTTGCGCTCGTCGCGCCGTCGAATACTACCGAATAGTCGGAAAGGGTGATTTTTTCACCAACGGTTGCCGTGATGGCAGGCGAGGTGTTGCTGATGACGGTTGCCGCAAAGCCGGTTACTGCGAAAGCAGTGCAAAGCGAAAGCAGCATCGCCAACGTGAGGATTGCGCTAATGATCCTTTTCATAAACCTTTCTCCTTTTTTAGTTCCCGCGGTAAAGGCTGTGTTGGGTGAAAACCTTCTACCCGCGTGGACATTATGTTAATTTTTTTGTTGCTTTTTCAGTTCTCGTGGTGGGGGCTGTGTTAGGCGACAACCTTCCACCCGCGAGGTCTTTATGTTATTTTTATTTGCTTCTTTTTCAGTTCCCGTGGTGGGGGCTGTGTTAAGCGACAACCTTCTATCCGCGAGGTCTTTATGTTATTTTATTTGCTACAAAAACAAGCGCGTAGCTATTTGCAAGAATGCGCACAAACATTTACAAAACGCTGTTCGCACAATTGTTTTCAACAAATTCGGGACTATTAATAAGCCTTTGCCCAAACCACGTTATGAACCGCTTCCTTGCCGCAGCAAACGCACTTATCGCCGACCTTGATTTCGTCGTAAATGCATCTCGAGCCGACGCCCGCTTCTGCCTTAACGGCATCCTCGCAAGCCTCGTCGCCGCACCAAGGAGCCATTACGAAGCCGTCGCCCTTTTCTTCAAGAGCCTTCTTGATTTCGTCCATGGTAATGCAGTTATAAGTATGCTTTTCGCGGTTTTCAAGCGCCTTTTTGAACATATCGTCGCGTGCTTCAACAAGCGCCTGCTTGACGGTTTCGCCGATATTTTCAAGCGAAACGACCTTCTTTTCGCCGGTAGAACGCGAAACAATGACGCAGTTTCCTGCTTCGATATCTCTCGGGCCGAGCTCGATACGAACGGGAACACCCTTCATTTCGTATTCCGAGAACTTCCAGCCTGCGCTCATGTCGCTGTCGTCAAGCTTAACGCGAACACCTGCGTTCAAGAGCTCTTCCTTAAGAGCCGAGCAACGCTCGAGCACGCCCTCCTTATGCTGTGCGATAGGAATAATGACCGCCTGAATAGGAGCAACGGCAGGGGGGAGAACAAGACCTCTGTCATCGCCGTGAGTCATAATAATCGCGCCGATAAGGCGGGTGGTTACGCCCCACGAGGTCTGGAAGGGATGCACCTTCTTGTTTTCCTTGTTGGTGTAGGTGATATCGAACGCCTTTGCAAAGCCGTCGCCGAAATAATGGCTGGTGCCCGCCTGCAAAGCCTTACCGTCGTGCATCAAAGCCTCGATTGCGTAGGTAGCCTCTGCGCCCGCGAACTTATCGCTTTCGGTCTTTCTGCCCTTGATTACGGGGATTGCAAGGTCGCTTTCGCAGAAATCGGCGTAAATATCAAGCATCTGCTTGGTTTCGTAAATTGCTTCCTCCGCGGTTGCGTGGATCGTGTGACCCTCCTGCCACAAAAATTCTCTCGTGCGCAAGAAGGGGCGGGTGGTCTTTTCCCAACGAACGACGCTTACCCATTGGTTATAAAGCTTGGGAAGATCGCGATAGGAATGGATGATGTTCGAATAATGCTCACAGAAAAGCGTTTCACTCGTAGGACGCACGCAAAGTCTGTCCTCAAGCTTTTCGCTGCCGCCGTGTGTTACCCAAGCAACCTCGGGAGCGAAGCCCTCGACGTGGTCCTTTTCCTTCTGAAGAAGGCTTTCGGGGATGAACATAGGCATGCAAACGTTTTCGTGACCTGTTGCCTTAAATCTGCCGTCGAGGTTCTTCTGTATATTTTCCCAAACCGCGTAAGCGTAGGGACGGATAACCAAGCATCCCTTGACCGAGGTGTATTCGACAAGCTCGGCTTTTTTAACAATATCGGTGTACCATTGAGCAAAATCCTCCTCCATGGGAGTGATTTCCTCAACGAATTTCTTTTCTGCCATAGAAAAAATATCCTTTCGGTGAAAAAATTTCTTTACTTTAATTTCATAACACTTGCAATATTTAGAAATATCATTATAATATATCTTTGATAAAGTATAACAGATTGGCAAGCAATTGTCAATTGCAAAGAATTATTTTTACACGGAGGAACTATGAAAAAGGCAAACAAATTTCTTGCGTTGCTTATCGCTGCGCTTTTAATGATATCGGCCTTTGCAGTCGGCGTATTCGCAGAAGGTGAAACAACAGACCCCAACAACGAAAATCCGCCTGCAGAATCCAACACCGAAGAATCCACCCCCGAGGACCCCGGCACGGGTGAATCGTCAGAACCCGACAACGGCGAATCGTCAGATCCCGACACGGGCGAATCGTCGGATCCCGACAACGGTGAATCAAGCGACCCGAGCACCGAGCCCGACCCGAACGCATACAACGTAAACATCGTAATCAGCGGTGCGGACGCAAGCGCGGTCAACGTTTTGATGAACGGCACCTCGGTAAGCGGCTCGACCTATACGGGAAGTGCACTTCCCTTGGTCATCCAAGCAGAAGCGGCTTCGGGCTATAAGATCACGTCCGCAACCTTCGGCGTCGACGGCTTTGCACAGCCGCTTACCGAATCCGAGGGCAAATACAACGGAAGCTTTTCCAACCTTTCGGCGGGCTACACCTACACCCTGAAGATAACCGCCGAGCTCATCCCCGTACCCGTTGAGCTCAAGGTTGAAACCGTCGGAGCAACAGGCTATACCGTAGCGGTCAACGGCGAAACCGTCGACCTCGCGACCGCTCAGATCATGACGGGCAGCAACGTAACCGTTTCGTTTACCGTTGAAGGCGAATTCGACGCTTCCAAGGCAATGCTTATGCACGACGGAAGCGCAAAGACCCTCACCGAAGCGAGCTACAGCTTCGTTATCAGCGCCAACACCAAAATCGTTTTCACTTACGGCAACCTTATTCCCATAACCGTTACTCTTAACGGCCCCGGCACTCTTGAATTCCAAAAGACCGAGGATTCTTCCCCTGTCGACAGCATAAAGAACGATACAAACACCACCTCGTCCAAGACCTTCTACGTCAATAAGGATGAGGGCTTGAAGATCAAGATCACCCCCGCGCTCGGCTATGAGCTCGGCAGCTGTGCCATTTCCGAGCCGAGACGCGTTGTAGACAACGGCGTTTACTTCTTCATTCCTTCGGGCGCAACAACGGTTGACGTCACCATGAAGGAGGCGGCGTTTACTCCTCCCACGTCCAACTGCACCGTGCAGATCAACGTCGGAATGGGCGGTAAGGTTGTAGCGGGCGCGCAGACTATTTTGGGCGGCTTCGGCTCGAACGTAATGGTCGTGAGCGGCGAAAGCCTCACCTTAACGTTTACTCCCGACGCAGGATATATCGTTGACGTCGTTACCGTTAACGGAATCGCGGCTACTCTTACCGGCAACAGCTACACTATCACGAATATTACCGCGACGACCACCATGGTTTCGGTAATGTTCAGAAGCGAAGTCGACACCCCCGTCGTCGGAAACGGCATCGGCAAGGCTGACATCGATTGGAGCGCTAACCCCGTTATCGTTGACGTAAGCGGCGGCAAGGCTGTCAAGCGCGAGGTTTTCGAGCACATCGCGACGCTCGCGGCGGGCAACGGCTACGTTGAATTCAGAAGCGAAAACGGCACGATTCATTACCCGTTCGGCAAATCCGTCGAGGGTAGCGCGCTCAACGCGAATATGTCGATTTCCACCCTCAACAGCGGCGCTGTATACGAAAGCATTGCCGCAGTTTTGACGGGAAGCACCGATCCTTACAGAATCTATGCCTTCAATATCGGTCTTATCATGCCCGAGGGAACCTTGGTTTCCTTCAAGCTCGGCAACGAATTTGTCGGCTCCTCTGCCGAAATGAAGCGCTTTAACAGCGGCGATAACAAGCTTGTAAGCATTTCCGATGCTCTTGAAACCGCTCAGAACGGCGAATCGGGACTCTTTGCATACAACGACGAGGCAGTGGTTGTAATCACCGAAACCTCGGGAATAATCATCAACGCAAGCGTTATCAAGGGCGTTGGCACCATCACTCCCGAAGGCGAAACCGCTGTCGAAAAGGGCGCGAGCCAAACCTACGTCATCAAGGCTAACGAGGGCTTCTTTATCGGAAGAATCCTTATCAACGATGAAGAAATCGAAATCACCGCAGGACTTACCGAAACCGAATACACCTTTGAAAACGTCACCGAAAGCCAGACCATCAAGGTTGAATTTATAACCGAGACTGCGGATATTTCGCAGGAAGAGGAAAAGGGCGGCGCAACCACGGCTATCGTTATTATCATCATCGTATTGGTCGCAGTTGCAGGTGCCGCGGCGCTGTTCATCGTTAAGTGGCGTCAGGAAAAGTTTTAAATGAAGGAAAAATTGCTTCAGTTTCTCAAAAAGTACAAGTATTATTTAATCGGCGCACTCGTTTTACTCGCGGTCGTCATCACCGTTATCGCAATTACTGCGGGCGGTGGAAAAAACGATGAAAGCGATGTAAAATGGGGCGACGGAATCAGCAAGGGTATCCCTCATTTCAGCGTAAAGGGCGAAACGGTAGTAAGCGGCGACGGATATCTGACCGCATACTATAAGAACGTTTCGGGCGACAGCATCGACGCCTACGTCGAAAAGCTTGAAACCACACTGAGCATCGATTTCGACGGCGACAAATACCCGCGCACCGCAATTTACGGCGATAAGATCATCACTTTGCACTATAACGTGACCGAGATGAAATTTTCGGTTACCGTAACGAAAATCAATTAACCACGCGATCGGAGAAAGAAAATGAAAATCCATAACTCAATCAAGGCGATCATCATTGACGGAACTAAGCTTCTTGTAAATAAGTGTGTCGACAAAGACGGAAACATCTTTTATACGCTTCCCGGCGGTAAGCAGAGACCCGACGAGCTTATGTTCGACACTCTCACCCGCGAAACCAAGGAAGAAACGGGATTCAGCGTTGAGCCCAAGACGATTCTTTTCATCCGAGAGGGCTTTACCGAGGAAAGACACAGAATCGAATTTATGTTTATCTGCGACATCGTAAGCGAATACGAGGAGGATAAGCTCAAGTACGACGACAATCAGGTCGGCACGAAGTGGATTTCTATCGATAACATTAATTACGAGCCGCTTGAACCCCAAGAGCTTCGCGGTGTGATTAAGCGCCACTTCCTCGGCAAGCCGAACGACATCTATCTCGGCGAAATGAAATAATCGGAGGTAAAAGCGATGCTTTATCTTGCAGAAGGTATTTCCGCAAAAAACGTTTTCGATTACGTTAAGGAATGTGATGCAAACGGGATTTATATCCGCGCGTTGCAGGTGATTAAGGGCAAAACGCCTCTTATCCGCCTTGCTTTCAACCCTTACGATTTCGAAACTCCGATGCATCTTTATTCTCTTTCAAAATCCTTCACCTCGACTGCCGTAGGTATATGCGTTGACGAGGGCAAGCTCTCGACAGATACCAAAATGTGCGAGCTCTTTGCCGACAAAATGCCCGCGGAAATGACCGACGCGCTCAAAAAGGTCACGCTTCACGACCTTCTTTCGATGCAGAGCGGACACACCGCCTGCGTGCTTGAAAAAATCCGTTGGTCCGACGATACCGTCAAGGCGTTTTTCGAGCAGCCCACGACCTATGAGCCCGGCACCACCTTCGCGTACAGCACCGCCGCGACCTGTATGTGTGCAGCCGCTGTCGAGCGTGTTACCGGCAAAAAGCTTGTCGATTTTCTCGATGAAAGGCTCTTTTCCAAATTAGATATCAAAAAGCCTGTTTGGTGGGAATGCCGCGACGGTCAAACCTTAGGCGGCACGGGACTTCACCTTTCGAGCAACGATTTGGTCAAGTTTGGCATGATGCTCAAAAACAAAGGCGTTTACAACGGCGAACGCATTGTCAGCGAGGAATATCTTGCGCGCGCGACGAGCAAGCATTCGGTCGACGTCAATAACGGCTCGCCCGACTGGACTGCGGGCTACGGCTACCAGTTCTGGATGAATGCTCGCGAGGGATATCGCGGCGACGGCGCATTCGGACAGCTTTGCATGGTATTTCCCGAATCGGACATCGTCGTGGTATTGAACGGCGAGGTCGGAAATATGGCTCTTGAAACCGAGCTTGTCTATAAGCTTCTCGAAACCATGTACGGTGACGAAGGCGACCAAAGCGAGCTTGCAAGCTTCCTCGACAGCCACTATATCACCGCAAAGGGAAACGATTTTAACAACGACCTTTCCTTTAAGGTTGAGGAAAATGCCGCAGAGGTCACGGATTTGCGCATTTTCGGCGAAAGGCTTTTGCATATCGAGCTCGGCACCGCTTACGGCAAAAAGGAATTTGTTTGCGGTAACGGCGAATACATATTGAATCATTATAATATGAAGAATATGTCGCCCTCGATAACCTTCCTTGACCCGAGGGTAAATACTATCGAGCGTCAAAACGTCTTTGCGTCCTATGAATACGACGGCGACAAAAGGATTCTTCTCACGCTTCGCCATCAAAATACCTGCCACGTTCAGCATTGGGTTATCGACCTCGAAAATAACAACGTCAAAATCTTTCTCCACGTCGGCGACATGATTACGAATCAATTGTCGCTTACTCCGACGATAGAAGAATAATTAACGAGAACTGCGGAATTTTCGCAGTTCTTTTTATATAATAATAAGGTTGACAAATCGAGGAAATTAATCTATAATGTTTTGGAATTTTCAAAAACAAAGGAAGATATTATGATTAATTTAAGATACAAGCAGGCAGAAAGCATAAGCTTGGAGGATATCGCGAAATTCGATGGTCTTCTTGCGCAGGCGGACAAATATTTCCGCGAAAAAAGCGGCAAGGGCAACGATTTTCTCGGTTGGATCGATTTGGGCGTCCGCACTGACAGCGAGGAATATGCTCGCATCAAGGCGTGCGCGGAGCGTATTCGCGCAAACAGCGATATTTTGCTCGTTGTCGGCATCGGCGGCTCCTATCTCGGCGCTCGCGCGGTTATCGAATATTTAAAGACCCCCTATCACAACCAGCTCAACGACGGCAACCCCGAGGTTTACTTCCTCGGCAACTCCTTTTCGGGCTGTGAGCTCAACACGGTGCTTAAGCTCTGCGAGGGCAAGCGCGTAAGCGTTAACGTCATCAGTAAATCCGGCACCACCACCGAAAGCGCGGTTGCTTTCAGAATTCTTCGCGAATATATGGAATCTCGTTACGGCAGGGAAGAGGCGGCAAGGCGCATTGTTGCAACCACCGATGCAAATCGCGGCGCACTTCTTTCGCTCGCAAAGCAGGAGGGCTACGAATGCTTCGTAATTCCCGACGACGTCGGCGGCAGATTCTCGGTGCTCACCGCGGTGGGTCTTCTCCCTGCGGCGGTTGCGGGTGTTGATACCGACGCGCTCTTGAACGGCGCCGTTGCAATGCGCGATTCGATCTTCGCTTCCGATCTTAACAATTCGGCTTATAAATACGCGGTTTTGCGTAACGTAATGCTCGCAAAGGGCAAGACCAACGAGCTTTTGGTAAGCTACGACCCCGATTTCCGCTTTATGGGCGAATGGTTCAAGCAGCTCTTCGGCGAAAGCGAGGGCAAGGACAAAAAGGGCTTGTTCCCTGCGTCGGTCACCTATTCGAGCGACCTCCACTCTCTCGGTCAGTTCGTTCAGGACGGCTCGCCCATTCTCTTCGAAACCATCGTTCGCGCAGTAGAGCCCGATGCCTGCTCGCCCGTGATTCCCTTCGATGAAGCAAACGGCGACGGACTTAACTTCCTTTCGGGCATGACGATGGATGAAATCAACGAAAAGGCGATGATGGGCACCCTTCTCGCACACCGCGACGGCGGCACCGACAGCCTTATCATCGATTTCGGCGGCAAGGACGCATATTCGCTCGGCGAGCTTATTTACTTCTTCTTCGCATCCTGCGCTGTTTCGGGCTATATTCTTGAGGTCAACCCCTTCGATCAGCCCGGCGTCGAGGCATATAAGAAAAATATGTTCGCGCTTCTCGGAAAGCCGGGATATGAGGCGGGCAAGGATGAGCTTCTCGCAAAAATTGCCGAAATTTAAGATAAAAACTCATATAATTTGCTAATAAGTTAAAAATTTTTATTAATATTGCTTAAAAACTCTTGATTTTTTTGATAAAATAAAGTAAAATAACACCATAGAAGTCGGAATACATATCGGCTTGTATCCGATTTACAAATTCTTCAGCCGATAGAACGGAGTTTTATTATGCAGCTTATAGTCGGATTAAAAGGTACAGGCAAGACCAAAACTCTCATTGACGCGGTCAATGCAGCAGCTACCGAAACCAACGGTGTTGTTATCTGCATCGAATGTGGCAGAAAACTCACCTTCGATATTAAACCTCACGCACGCCTTGTTGACACTCAGGAATACGGCGTAGACGATGCAGAAAAGCTTTTCGGCTTTGTTTGCGGTATGCTCGCAGGCAACTACGATATCACCGAAATCTTCATCGACAGCGCTCTTAAGATTTGCGGCGACGATATCGCGGCATTCGAAGAATTCGTATGCAAGGTTGAAAAGATCACCACCGCTCACAAGATCGAATGTGTGATCGTTGCATCGGTTGCTCCCGAATCTCTTACCGAAAAGACCTCCTGCTTTATTAAATAATAATGGAAGGTAAAAAGACGGCATTGCTGAAAAGCTGGACCCGTGCCTTCGCCAGCTACACCGTGCTCAATTTTTTGTGGACGGCGATTTGGTCGATAGGCATATCGGCAGGCAAGGATAAGACCGCAGAGGGTAACGTAGTAGGCAATTTAAATGAATTTGCGGATTATCTCGTGCTTGCGAATTTTGCGATAATCCTGTTTTCAATCGCGTTTGGCTTTTCCTTCCTCATTTTTGGCGTGAAGAATATGTCAAACCCCGCAAAGCGTTCGGCACATATTTTTATCAATTACGCGGCGGCGATGGTTTGTGCGTACATACTTCATTCCCAAGCCGAGGCAAAGCCCTCGATGTGGATTGTTTTGCTTTTCATGTACACCTGCATCTATTTCATCATTTACGGTATTTGGATGCTGGTTGCCTCTATTGTGAAGAGGGCAAAAAACAAATAAAACGAAAAGGAGTGTTTTTCACTCCTTTTTTTCTTTGAATAATAAGTATAAAAAGCCTTGATTAATAAGTACAAAAAGCCTTGATAAATTTCGTTGATGAATTTTGTCGATGAAATTTGTCGAGGCTTTTTTATTCGCTATAATATTTGCAGAGATGCTTTTGCCGAAGGATATAAATTGTCCGCATACGGCTTATGCTTTATTCGCATTACGAACAGACCCGAATAACGCTCGATTTCGGCGAAAAAAAGTGCCCGACCCCCAAAAAGAGGTCGGGCAAAGCTTTTTATAAGATTAACCGATAACGAAGGTTCCGAAATAGTGGCGTCTGATGAGTATGTAATCGTACTGATTGATACTGCCGTCGCCGTTTACGTCGGCACGCGATTTTTCATCGTCGTTAAGCACGCGGGTTTCGAAATAGTGGCGCTTAACAAGGATGTAGTCGTACTGGTCAACCAAGCCGTCGGCGTTAACGTCGCCGCTGCCGATTTCAAAGTTGAGCTCACCGATGTAAAGCATCGCCATCGAAGAGGTGAAGGTCTTTGTATTGACGTCTACACCGAAAAGATTTAATTCGGTGCCGACCTTAACGCTTTTTGCGAGATCGACGCGTTCAACGCCGGTGCCGAGTCCGTCGGTGTGGAAGGCAACCACGATCATACCGCTCGTAATCGGTGTGCTGAAGTTGAAGTTGCCGCCCGTACCCTGCTTGGTTTCGACAAGCTTGTATGCGTTCGCCTTGCCTTCGACAGGCTCGAGAAGCATATTGTAGGAGTACAAGAGGTTATAATCCTTGCTCGAATTTGCATCGGGACTTGTGATGATCGTCGAATCCTCGCCGATGAGCGAGAAGTTTATCGTGTCGATAATCAACTGAAGCTCGGTTTCGATCTTCGGAGCCTCGGGGATAATAGGCGTCTTGTCGGACTCGTCAGCGGGGTTTTCGGAGTCGCGCAAGGCTGCGGCGAGCGCAACGTTTACGTCCGCCTGAAGTCTGTTCTTAAGGGTGGTGTTTGTAACTCTCTTAAGCTGAGTTTCAATGCCCGCGATATAATCGGCGGCAAGGCTTGCGTTGGTTTCGTTTGCCTCCAACGCCATGTTGACCTGCCAAAGAATATCGTTCCAAGTCGACGCGTCGAGCTTGTTTTCGTTCTTCGCCTTGTCGATTCTTGCCTTAACACGCTCGAGTACGGCGGTTACGGTGTCCTCGTTGTCGTAAGAGGGGGCGGTTGTTTCAACGGTATAAAGAGTCTCCTTGAGAAGCTTGTCACAGCCCTTCTTGAAATATGCGGACGATTCGAAATAAACCACGCCGGGACAGCCGGCGTCGATCATTTCCTTGGTCTGATTGAGCATCGCCTCTGCATCGAGAGTGTCGATATAGGTACCGAGACCGGGAACGACTGCGCATCTGTCGCCTGCATAGTTAATGAATTCCTTCATTACGGGCGCATAGCCTTCGCCGTATGCCATCGGGTGAACGATATCGAGCCAGCCCTGAGTAAGCCAATATCCGGTGTCCTGATAGATCGACCAATAGGAAGAGGTCAACGAGGGGCCGACGTCGGCAGAAAGAAGAACGTTGGGCGCTACCTCGTCGATGAGATTGCGCATGCTTTGAACGAAATTACCAACCTGCTCGCAACGGAAGTTGACCCAAGAGGACCAATATGCCGCGTCTTCGTTGTAGGTAATGTTGTAAGCCGAATATTGAGGATATTTCTGCTTGAACTTCTGAATAGTGCCTGCGTCGTAGCCGAAGTCGGTAACCGACGTGCGGTCGCGATAGCGGATATAGTCAAGCTGGAATCCGTCAACGTCGTAGGTTTCGAGAAGATGCTTATAGGTGTCGAGAAGGAACGCCTGAACCTCATCGTTTGCGGGGTTGAGGAAGATGAGGCCGGTAGAATCGTCCGAGCCGACGTTGGAGCCGTTTTGGTCAACGAGCTGCCATTCGGGCTTTTGGGACGCA
>JAZRGS010000022.1:0-3401 GCA_045644305.1 Eubacteriales bacterium
GTCAATCCCATTCCCATCAAGTCCGCATTGTCCTCACAAGGTCTGTGTCAAAACATTTTACGCCTGCCCCTGACTCCCCTGTCTGCCGAGGGAAGAAAACGTCTGTTTACCGCTATGGAACGCTGTATGCTCTGAAAGAAAAGACCCAAGCGTATATTTTATGAAAAAATCAAAAATAGCACTTGATTTTTTCTGAAAATATGCTATAATATCTGGGCATGGAGGCTTAGCTCAGCTGGTTAGAGCGCCTGCTTCACACGCAGGAGGTCACTGGTTCGAGCCCAGCAGTCTCCACCACGAAAAAAGTCTCTTTTGTCTACGGACAAAAGACACTTTTTTCAATGATATCCGTTCCTTTCGGAACGGGTGATATATCTTCGATATGATATCCACCTTCGGTGGATGATATATGCCTTCGGCATATGGGGGAACGGATAGTATATCATGTTTTTGCGCAGCAAAAATATATCATGCGCCTTCGCCGTATATCATATCGCGGCAGCGATATATCATTGAAAAGTGCCGAATTATATGGTATGATTGTAAAAAAGGAGGTCTCTAAATGAGATTATATAGACCTGTTGGACAGGCAGAATTGGATTTAATTGCAAAGACGGATTACACGGAATATCCTCCAAGACTTCCCGAACAACCTATTTTCTATCCTGTTCTGAATGAAAAATACGCCCGAGAAATTGCAGAAAAATGGAATAAGAAATCTGCTGATTCAGGTTATGCAGGATATGTTACAACGTTTGTAATTGACGATGCCTATATTTCTCGATTTGATATTCAAACAGTAGGAGCAAGTTATCACCAAGAGTATTGGATACCCGCAGAAGATTTGATGGAGTTTAATCGTCATATTATTGGTAAGATTGAAGTTCTCTGATTATTTACGCACCTTTTCGCTTTTCTTACCTACACTTACGCACCGTTATACTGTTCTTCCGCACGAAAAACAAACTCCTTTTGGGGTTTGTTTTTTTATTTACGCTTCGCGGGGAGGCGAAGGGCAGCGCACAAGCAAAGCGAATCACCGCATTATCATTTTTCTTGCAATATTTGATTTTTTGAGATATAATAGACTCAAATAAAGCGCATAGGACGCCAAACGGAGGCTTTTATGAAAATCAAGAGTAAGAACAAGCGCTATGAGGACGTGCTTGCCCTGCCCCTGCCCAAGCACAGACCCCCGATGAAGCCGTTAGGCGTGCTCAGAGGGCTTATACGTCTTTTGTCGATTCCCGACATGATAGCTACCAAATTCAAATACACCGAAAGCCGCATGGAATTAACAAACGGCAAGCCCTGCTTGATTTTGATGAACCATTCGAGCTTTATCGATCTCAAGATCGCCTATAAGATCTTTTTCCCGAAGCCGCTTTGCATCGTCAGCACACACGATTCCTACATCGGCAAGCGTTGGCTTATGCCGCTTATCGGCTGTATCCCGACCAACAAATTTGTATCCGACATCTCCTTGATGAGCGACATAAAATACGCGCTTCACGAAAAGAAGGCGAGCGTGCTTATGTTCCCCGAGGCGGGCTATTCGCTCGACGGCCGCGCGACTGCACTTCCTCCGAAAATCGGTACGCTTTTGAAGCATTTAAAGGTGCCCGTCGTCACCGTAATCACCGACGGAGCGTTTCACCGTCAGCCTCTTTACAACGAGCTTATTACCCACAAGGTTAACGTCAAAGCCGAGGTAAAATGCATCCTCACTCCCGAGGAAATCCAAGAAAAATCGGCATCCGAACTCGACGAAATCATCAATGCCGAGTTTTCCTTTGACAACTTCAAGAATCAGTTTGAAGCAAAGACCGAAATCACCCACAAAGAGCGTGCCAAGGGGCTTCAGCGAATTCTTTACAAATGCCCGAAATGCGGTGCAGAGGGTCAAACCGAGGGCGAAGGGGTGGCGCTTGTATGTAAAAAGTGCGGCACCGCTTACGAAATGAGCCCGTTTGGCAGAATGTCGTCAGGTAACGGCGAAACAGAGTTCGAGCATATCCCCGATTGGGTCGATTGGCAGAGGGAATCTGTCCGACGCGAGATCGAATCGGGCGATTATCTTCTTGACACAGAGGTCGATATTTCGATTCTGCGCGACAACAAGGCGCTTTACAGCGTCGGAAAAGGCAGGCTTGTTCACGATTCGAACGGTTTCTCGCTTACCGGCTGTGACGGCAAGCTGAATTTTACACAACCTCCGACAGCCTCGCACACAATAAACGCCGATTTCTATTTTTACACGATGGGCGATATCATCTGCATCGGCGACCGCGAAATGCTTTATTACTGCTTTACGCCCAAAAGCGTTCCTGTTTTTAAGGCACGTCTTGCCGCCGAGGAGCTTTACAAAATCAAGCGCGCCGAAACACGCATCAAGCGAGTTTAAGCTTCAATAATTTCAAAATAAAAAGTGCTCCGACGAGATTTAACCTCGTTGGGGCACTTTTTTATCGCTTACGCTCTCAATGAAAATGACAAGCATTTTCATTGTTTTTTTTGTGATGCCCGTTCGCTCGTGCCTCACTCACCGTTCGCGGGCATCTAAGGTATAAAAATCGAGGCGCATGTCCTCGATTTTTATATAAATTTTTATTGTATGTGTGGCTTGGGGCGTATATCCTTCGACTCGCTCTGCTACGGGGTCCCCGAAAACGCTTGTCGTTTTTGGGGTTAAGCGAAGGATGACAGACTTGCGCTCGGGATGACATGGTTTTTGATTTGTCTTTTTTATTTTAAAAGTTTTTGGAAAAAGAGCGCGAGAGAAAACCTTTTTGCAAAAAGGTTTTCTCTCGCATAATAATTATCCAATAGTATAAGTGCCGAAGTAGTGGCGGGCGATGAGGATGTAGTCGTACTGATCGACCTTTGCGTCCTTGTTTACGTCGCCGCGAGTGAATTCGTCGCCTACGAGAATGCGGGTTTCGAAGTAGTGGCGCTTAACGAGGATGTAGTCATACTGGTCGATCGCGCCGTCGAGGTTTACGTCACCGAGAAGTCCTTCTGCGGGAGGATCAACGGGAGGGTTAACGGGCGATTCGGAATAAGGTGCGAAGTAAGAGGTGCAAACATAGCCGTCTTCGTACCAGAATCTCGCAGGGGTGGAGGTAGAAACGACGGGAGAAAGCGGGTCGATTCCGTAGAATTGGAATCTGTCGCCCTTGCTCCAAGCGAGCGCCTCATCAAGAGCGGCGTCACAGTTCGGCGAGGTGTAGTCGATGTCGCCGAGACCAAGCGCGGGATAGTTGTTACCCTTGTTGACCGCGTATACGAAGCCGCCGTTGGGGATAGCGAGCGCCGTGCCGTTGCCGTCTGCGATGCCGTTGGAGATGTTCACGATTTCGAAAACACCGTCCTTGCCGGAAACGGGCGCGAACGCCACGTGG
>JAZRGS010000023.1:0-1785 GCA_045644305.1 Eubacteriales bacterium
TTTCCGTCGCGTGAGGACAACGGGTGTGGAATCTGCATCCCTTGGGGGGATTTGCGGGGGAAGGAATATCGCCCTTTAGGATGATTCGATTCATTTTTACCTTGGGGTCGGGGTAAGGTATTGCCGAGAAAAGCGCCTTCGTATAGGGGTGCAAGGGGTTTGCGAAGATATCCTCCTTGCTTCCGAATTCGACCCTCGAGCCAAGATACATTACGCCGATTTTATCGGAAATAAACTTAACTACCGAAAGGTCGTGGGAAATGAAGACGTAGGTAAGATTCATTTCCTCCTGAAGCTGCTTTAAAAGGTTGATTATCTGCGCCTGAATCGAAACGTCGAGTGCAGAAACAGGTTCATCGCAGATGACGAGCTTGGGATTTACCGAAAGTGCGCGTGCGATGCAGATTCTTTGACGCTGACCGCCCGAAAACTCGTGGGGATAGCGCTCGTAATAATAATCACGAAGACCGCACTTCGCCATAAGCTCGAGCACGTATTCCTTAACCTGCGCCTCAGGTACGATTTTATGCACCGAAACGGGCTCGGAAAGTATGCCGCCTACCGTGCTTCGCGGAGGAAGCGAGGAATAGGGGTCCTGAAAGATTATCTGCATTTTCTTGCGGATTTCGCGCATTTCCGCGGATTTGAAATCGGTTATGTCCTCTCCCTCGAAGATGATTCTGCCGCTTGTGGGCTGATGGAGCTTCAAGATAGCTCTGCCGAGGGTGGTTTTTCCGCAGCCCGATTCGCCAACGATGCCGAGCGTTTCGCCCGCCTTTAGCTTGAACGAAACGTCGTCGACGGCGATGAGCTCTTGTGTCACCTTACCCGTAAAGGTTTTCTTTAAAGGAAAGCTTTTTCTTAAATTGCGCACCTCAAGAATTGCTTCGGGGTCATATGCTTGATTTTGTTTTTCAGTCATTTTTCTCCCCTCCGTACAAGTGGCAGGCGACGAAATGGTCAGGAGTTACCTCGACCATTTCGGGATAAGCGCCCGAGCAATTTTTAACGCATTTTGAGCATCTTTCCTTGAAATAACAGTGATTGGGCATATTTATCGGGTTGGGCACGTTGCCCGGAATGTTAAACAGCGTATCGCTCGACGAATCAAGCGTCGGCTTTGATTTTTGCAAGCCTATCGTATAGGGATGCAGGGGGTTATGGAATATCTCGCGCACGGGACCCTTTTCGATTACGCGTCCCGCGTACATAACCACGACGTAATCTGCCATTTCGGCGATTATTCCGAGGTCGTGAGTGATAAGCATTATCGAGCCGTCGATTTTATCCTTAAGATCGCGAAGCAAATCGAGAATCTGTGCCTGAATCGTAACGTCGAGCGCGGTAGTGGGCTCGTCGGCGATTATCAAGCGGGGGTCGGATGCAAGCGCCATCGAAATCATTACTCTTTGACGCATACCGCCCGAAAGCTCGTGCGGGAAGGAATTATAAACGCGCTCGGGAATTGCGATGCCGACAAGGTTAAGCATTTCGATCGATTTCGCCTTTGCCTCTTCCTTGGTGGCGTTTTTGTTGTGAATAAAGGTAACCTCGTCAAGCTGTTGACCGATAGTGAATACCGGATTTAGGCTTGTCATAGGCTCCTGAAAGATCATTGCGATCTGCTTACCGCGAATTTTGTGGATATCGCGCATAGGCATTTTTGCTATGTCGTAAACCTTTTCAAGGTTCTCTTCCTTTGCATTGAAGCGGATAGCACCCGAATAGATCTGACCCGTGGGACCCTGAAGAAGACGCATTACCGACATACTCGTGACCGATTTA
>JAZRGS010000024.1:0-6434 GCA_045644305.1 Eubacteriales bacterium
CCTTCAAGCTCGCAGCTCGTCTTGCATACAAGGAAGGTCTTCCCAAGGCTAACCCCGTGCTCCTCGAGCCGGTAGGCACACTTCTTGCAACAGTTCCCGAGGGCATCGTCGGTGACGTTATCGGCGACCTTAACAAGCGCCGCGGCAGAATTATGGGTATGAGCGAAAGCACCAGAAAGGGCTATACCGTAATCGAGGCTGAGGTTCCTTCGGCTGAAATGACCGTTTACGCAGTACAGCTCCGCGCAATGACTCAGGGCAGAGGTACCTATACCTTTGACTTCGTAAGATACGAAGAAGCTCCTGCGGAAGTTGCACAAAAGGTTATCGCCGAATCCAAGGTTGATAACGAAGACTAGGCAAATAGGGGCGGGAAACCGCCCCGAATATAAAGCAATTTAGAAAGATTCCAAAAAGTGAGGCTCTTAGAATGAAAGTAAATTCCAAGAAAACGCGCCGTGTTGCAATATTGCTCGGGCTTATTATGATGCTCGCAGTTGTACTTGCGTCATGCGTTAACACCGATAACGTTCCCGAAATTCTCGACACCGAACGTCCCGAGAAAGATGAAAGCGCTATCGTTGATACCAGCTCTGAAGTCGTTGAAACGCCCGAAGGCTACACCGACGCACCCGTTGTGTCCGGTGTTGTAAACATCGAACCTACCAAGGTTGCTGTTTACGGTACCTGCGTTGAAAACGCTACCATCCGTGTTACCGGCGGCGAAGAAACCGCTGTGACCAAGGCACACGGTACATACTACATAGTCGAAGTGGATATCTGGAACAGAGATACCCTTCTTTTGGTGACTGCTCAGATCGAAGCAGAGCTTGATGAAGAGGGTAACGTTGTTAAAGAAGGCTTGGAAGAATCGCTTCCCGCAGAAGTAGTTGCACGTAAGGACGCAACTGCTGACGACCTTCTTGACGGTAACAGCGTGTCTATTGGTACCGATTCTCGCCTCTATTTCGATAAGATGGTTGCGGATCACATCGGTGAAAACCTTTATACCGCATCCGAGCTTAACAAGATCAAGAACGCAATCAACAAGAACGTTTCGCAGTATTACTACGATTCTGCTGCAGGTCAGCCTGTTGAAATGATTTACGTTCTTATCCCCAACGTAACCAACCTCAATTCCGACATTTTCCCTGAAGACGAGCTTCAGGACACCAACACCACCATTTACGAGCAGGTCGTTAGCGTTCTTGCTCAGACCAACGCTACCTGCATCGACATGAAGCCTATTTTCGAAGCGGCTCTTGCAGATGCTGAGCTTATGGCAAAATACGGCGGTATCTTCCGTGAAACCGACAGCGCACTTACCGACTTTGGCGGTTACCTTACCTATAAGGCAATCATGGACCAGGTCGCTATCAGATTCCCCGACGCTGCTCCCTACACCATGGAAGATTTCACTTGGACACCCAAGTCCGTTATGGGCGGTAACCTTGTAAACTACCGCGGCTTGGACGGCTCGGTTATTACCGAAGAACTCGTGGTTGCTACCCCCAACTTCAGCCTTGATTACGGCAAGAACGGTGCAAGTACCGCGATGATTTCCAAGCTTACCAAGTACGTAAACCCCGAATCCGGCGATTACAACTTCTACACCGACGTTGTTTCTAACGACAACATCTGGGGTATCGGCGAGCGTTGGGATATTCACGACGAATCTGATCGTCTTGACACACTCGACCTTCCCTCCGCGCTTGTATACCGTGATTACACCTCGCTCTCCTTCTGCGATATCCTCGCTGAAAGATTCGGCAGATGCAGACTTGACAAGGTTGGCAGCTTGACCTTCGACCTTGCATCGGTTACCCAGTACGCAGACGGCGACGACGCAGTTGTCGACTACGTTATCATCCTCCTTTCGGAAGAAAACATGGACACCGCATTGCCTATGGCCTCCAACTAAATTGCTCTCAAAGTCGGCGGCAACGCCGACTTTGCCTTACAATAGGAGAAATTGGGAGTTGTAACTATGAAAAGAAGTGTTTTGGCGGCAATTCTTGCATTGCTAATGCTTTTCCTTTGCTCGTGCGATTTAGCGTCGGATGTCGATAACGAATCTGTCAATTCCGACGCTTCGCTCGCTTTGTCCGATGCCGAAACAAGCGATGAGGAAAAAAGTGAGATCACCCCGCTTTTCTGGAAGGCGACCGACGAGGACGGCAACGTGCTGTGGCTTTTCGGCTCGATTCATGCGGGCTATGATTATTATTATCCTCTCCCCGAAACCGTGATGGATGCGTACGAAGGCTCCGATGCACTTGCGGTTGAGGTCGATATAATCGCTTTTGAAAAGAACCTCAGCGAAGCCTATAAGGCGATGCAGCCGCTTATGTATTTGGACGGAACAAGAATTTCCGACCATATTCCGCAAGATCTTTACGACCGCGCGGTTAAGGACCTAAAGGAAATCGGACTTTATATGAGCGCGCTTGATATGTATAAGCCCTCTGCGTGGAGCTCATTCTTTGCTGAAGATTATATCAAAAAAGCCGAAATGGACGCAGATAAGGGCATCGACAGATTTTTCCTTAAGGACGCCAAGAAATCCAAAAAGGAAATCGTCGAAATTGAGTCTGCCGAGCTTCAATATGGAATGCTGGGCAACTTTTCCGAGGAGCTTCAAATAATTATGCTTGAGCAGGAGCTTGATGCTTATGAGAGCGGAAGCTCTGTTGAAGAGCTTAAAAAGCTCGCGACAGCTTGGGCAAAGGGCGACGAGGAAGAGTTGAACGAGCTCGTTTTGTTGCCCGAGGGCGAGGAGCTCGACGAGCTCTCGATGGAATATTGGACCGCAATGATGACCGATCGAAACAAAGGCATGGTCGATTATTGCATCGATGCAATCGAATCGGGCGATGAGGTTTTCGTTGTGGTCGGACTTGCACATTTTCTCGGTGAGGACGGAATTGTCAACAGCTTGCGCGAAGCAGGCTATACAGTTGAAGAAATTGATTAAAAAGGAAGGGAATAAAATGTATACCGATATCATTAATCAGAAAGATAACATGAATTTCAATCTCGATAAAAACAATAAAATTCTCGCATCCTATCTTAAAAAGCGCGGTATCGATGATGAGGAAATCGAAAAATTTCTTCGCCTTAACTATATTCGCGAGCAGTGGCAGAAGCTTGCCGACATCGCAAGCAAGTATGATTCGCTTGATTCCGAAACCCGCAAGAGCATCGATGAAAATTGCTTGAGCATAGAAAAATACGGTGAAATCGTTGCTGTTGCATACGACTTTTTCCTTGAAAATACAAGCGGCGCAACCGTGAGCAAGGATCTTTTGCTTCTCTATTCGGCAATCAACACCGTTGCAAATTCGAACTTCGGCGGTGCACAGCCCCACGTAACCGCAATTGCCTCGGCACTTTGCGAAATGCTTGAATACGATAACGATTTCCCCAAGAGCCGCGAGCTTATTATGTACCTTAAGGGCAACACTCAGTTCGAGGAAGGCTTTTTCAGCTACGATATCGATAACAGAGCATTCGTGTTTATCGGCGCTGACAGACAATAAAATAACAAGCATCCCAAACAATGCGTTTGGGATGTACTTTTAGCGTCGATTTGGCAAGTGAAGCATTTCGGCGAAAAAGCAGAGGACATGAAATGCGAAAAAGAATTTACCAAACGGTACATATTTACTCGGGAAATGCGCCTGCCGTAATTTATAAATACGTCATGATCGCGTTTATTTTGCTGAGCATGGTGCCGCTTGTCACAAAAAGCGATTATGAAATATTTGCGAAATTCGATCTTATATGCCTGATCGTGTTCGCGCTGGACTACTTCTTGCGCTGGATTACCGCAGATTATAAGTTCGGAAAGCATCATTGGACTTCATTCATCAAATACCCATTCCGCTTGATGTCGATAATCGACCTGATGTCGGTTTTCGCGCTTTCGAGCTCGATATGCGGCTGGTTTGGCGGATACGGCGCGGCAAATGCCTTGATGGTGTTTAGACTCGTTCGCATATTGCGTTATTCGAAAAACGTGCAAACGATTATGGATATACTTCGCAGGTCGAAAAAGCCGTTGAGCGCGGTGTGCGGACTCGCGATTGGTTATATTTTCATTTCGGCAATCGTGCTTTTCAATATCGAGCCAGATTCCTTTAAAACCTTCTTCGACGCGGTTTATTGGTCGACTGTGTCGCTTACGACGGTTGGCTACGGCGATATTTATCCCGTCACGGTTTTGGGCAGGGCGCTGGCGATGATCTCGTCCTTTTTCGGAATCGCGATAGTGGCTCTTCCCGCAGGTATTATCACTGCCGAATATATCGGCAGGGTTGACGGCGATTGCGAAGCGGCGTGCGACAAAAATCAAGAAAATAAAGATTAAAGGCGGAATTTTCCGCTTTTTTCTTTACAAAAAGTTGCCGCTTTGATATAATTTCAGATATAAAAGGTTAAAGTTTAGTTTTATATCTTTAACCGAAAAATCAAATCAAACTACGAAGAAGCTGAAACAGTCTTGAATCGGCTGTAAATTCGGCAAGCAGAAGCTCGGAAAGGGTGAAAATCAATGCCTCTCCACATAATTCGTAACGACATAACAAAAATGAAGGTCGACGCGATCGTAAACGCCGCAAACGAAACACTTTTGGGCGGTGGCGGTGTCGATGGCGCGATTCATAGGGCGGCAGGTCCGGCTCTTTTAAAGGAATGTCGAACGCTTTGCGGCTGTGAGACCGGCAAGGCAAAAATCACAAAGGGGTATAAGCTCCCCTGCAAATACGTCATCCATACCGTTGGTCCGATTTATATCGACGGCAAATGCGGTGAACGCGAGCTTTTGGCGTCATGTTATAGAGAATCCTTGGCGCTTGCAAAGCTTTATGAATGTGAAAGCGTTGCTTTTCCCTTGATTTCGTCGGGCGTTTACGGCTACCCTAAGGATAAGGCGCTTAAGGTTGCGATTGAGTCGATAAGCGACTTTCTCTTCGAAAACGAAATGACGGTTTATATGGTCATTTTCGATAGCGCATCGTTTAAAAGCGGCGGTAAGCTGTTTGCCGACATTGCCGAATATATCGACGATAAATACGCAAGCGAGCACTTAGACAAGCGTATCGAACGTCAGCGCGCATCGATGTGCCGTGCTCCCTTAAAGAAGAACACACAACGCGAAATGTGCGCCGAATGCGCTATGCCTTTGGCTGTCGAGGCGTCGCTCGACGAAAAGATAAAGCAGCTCGATGAAAGCTTTTCGCAAATGCTGCTTCGTAAGATCGACGAAAAGGGCATGAGCGACTCGGAATGCTACAAAAAGGCGAATATAGACCGCAAGCTCTTTTCGAAAATACGCAGCGACGTTGATTATAAGCCGAGTAAGCAAACTGCGATTGCATTTGCGATTGCCTTGGAGCTAAGCCTTGCGGAAACCGAGGATATGCTCAAAAAAGCGGGCTTTGCGCTTTCTCACAGCAACAAATTTGATATAATCATCGAGTATTTCATCAGCAAGGGCTTGTATAATATTTTTGAAATTAACGAGGCGCTTTTCGCCTTCGACCAAAATTTATTGGGAGGATAAATATGCTTAAATTTATATGCTATCCGAAATGCACGACCTGTCAAAAGGCAAAAAAGTGGCTTGACGACAACAAAATAGAATATGAATTGCGCGATATTAAGCAGGATAATCCGACAGTTGAGGAATTGAGCGAGTGGTACGCGAAAAGCGGGCTTCCGTTGAAGAAATTTTTCAACACCAGCGGCTTGCTTTACAAATCGCTCGATTTGAAAAACAAGCTTCCCGAAATGAGCGAAGCGGAAATGCTTAATCTTCTCTCGACCGACGGAATGATTGTTAAGCGCCCGATTCTTATTTCCGACGAAACTGTTCTTGTCGGCTTTAAGGAAGCGGAGTGGGAAACCATAAAGTAATTTGTCGCCTATGAAGCGACCAAACCTCTCTTTTAAAGGTGTAAAATTAAGACACCGAATGAAAGAGAGGTTTTTATTATGAAAAAGAATTTGACGGAATTGGTATTTATCCTTGACAGAAGCGGCTCGATGTCGGGGCTTGAAAGCGACACTATCGGCGGATTTAATTCGATGATCGAAAAGCAGAAGAAGCAGGAGGGTGATTGCTTCGTTTCGACCATACTTTTCGACAACGAAAGCGAGGTGCTTCACGACCGAATCGAGCTTTGCGACGTTCCCAAGATGACCGACAGAGATTACACGGTTGGCGGATGCACAGCACTTATCGACGCTATCGGCGGAGCGGTCAAGCATATTTCGAATATTCATAAATATGCCCGCGCGGAGGATAAGCCCGAGCACACGATGTTTATTATCACGACCGACGGCATGGAGAACGCGAGCCATATTTATGACGCGGACAAGGTTAAAGCAATGATTGAAGAGCAGAAGGCAAAGGGCTGGGAATTCCTCTTTCT
>JAZRGS010000025.1:0-8178 GCA_045644305.1 Eubacteriales bacterium
TTGACGATTATCACCGCGATCTTATCGTGAGCTTTTACTGCGAGCCTCAGCGGGCAGCCGCCGAGGACATGATGGAAAAATGGTACAAGGAACGCTCTGTCGTTTACCGAGATAAGCTCGATGCGCTTGAGAATTTTACGCGATCGGTTTACGGTGTGCTTCAGATATAATACAAGTCAAACGCCTGAATCATCTTCAGGCGTTTTTCAATTCGATCAACCCGCGAAGAAGTATTCGCCGTTTTCTTCGTTATATATAATAGTAACCGTTGCGGTATAGCCGTCGTTGAATTTGAAGGTGTAGATGCAATCCTCCTCGACGCTTACGATTTCGAAGGCGAGCTTGATTTCGCCGAATTCGAGCTCGGGGTAGTAGCAGAGCGTCGTGTGGTCGGGCATTTCACAGCCCTCCTCGCAATCGTAAAGCATCTGGCACAGCCTGCCTTCCTCGTCGGTGAATTCGTTGAGGCGGTATTTTCTGCCGTTGATTATGGTTTCGTAGCTGTCGGATTGCTCGTTATAATTATATTCGGAATAGTGCATCGGAAGTGTGCGTCCGTCTGCGAGGAGAATGGTTTCGCCATCTATCTTGTAGGTGGTTTTATAGATGCCGTAGCCTGTTTCGAGGCTAAAGATATATTCGCACAGCTCGTCGGCACAGCGGATTTCGCTTACTGCGTTCGAGGTTTCGGAGGTGGCATCCTGCGAGGATTCGTCAGCCGATTCGACTTCGCTTGAGGCGACGCTGCTTGTCGATTCCTCGATGCTCGATTCGGGCGGGGTCGAAGAATCGTTTTGGTTATTACAGCCCGAAACGATAGAAATTGTCGAAATCAGGGCGATTAAGAGCATTAATGCTTTGATTTTCATTTTCTACTCCTTTTTGATTTTCGGTGAAGCATCAGGGCGAATATCATCGCCGCGACCAAACCGCCGAAAAGGTCGATAAGCACGTCCTTTATTTCCGCCGAGCGCCCGAACGTTTGCCGTTGGATAACGAATTCGTCGATGATTGCGATGAAAAGCGCCGACGGAGGGGCGATAAATATCCGCTTCGGCTTAAGCGTCAGGGTATAAATCAACCCCGAAAGAAGCGCCGAAAGAGCGAAATATTCAAGGAAATGCGCCGATTTTCTTACGATATATGAAAGCGTGTCACGCGTGGCTTCGATTCCGAAAAGTCCCATAAATTTATCGGGAACCGAGAGGAATTTGTCGCTGTACTTGACCGATTCGTTTCCCGTTTTTGACGAATGAATAAAAATCAAGGATATCAGAAAAGCGATTAAAAGCGAAAGGATTATCGTTAAAGCGAGTCGTTTTTTGCTCATTTCAGCATTTCCTCTGCCGCCTTTAAAACCGTGTCGGTGACGTTTAAGCCGCCCATAATGCGGGCAAGCTCGTCGCGTCTGCCCGAAAAGTCAAGCCTTTCGACGCTTGTGACGACACGACCATCGGATTCCTTTTTGCTTATCTTATAGTGCGCGTCCGCCTTCGCCGCAAGAATTGCCGAGTGGGTGACGCATATAACCTGAGTTTTTTTGTTGTTCGTCGCGTTTTTGAGGCGGATGCCGATTTTTTCGCTCGTTCTGCCCGAAACGCCGGTATCGATTTCGTCGAAAATAAGCGTGTCGATAGATTCGCTGTCGGCAAAAACGCATTTTAAGCAGAGCATAATTCGCGAAAGCTCGCCGCCCGATGCTATCTTCGACATCGGCTTGGGGGTCTCGCCCTTGTTAGCGCTGATGAGGAATTCGGCAAAATCGCAGCCGTTTGCGCTGTAATCGATTTCCTCGAAGCTGATTTCGAAGCTGACCGACGGCATATCGAGCTCGTTAAGCTCGGTCATAACGCGCTTTGAAAGCTTTAAGGCAGCCTCCTTACGGCTGTTTCTCAATGCTTTTGCCTTAATTTTGAGCGATTTTTCGGTTTCGGAAAGCCTTTTGAGAAGCCTTTCCTTTTCCTCTTCGCTGTTTTCGTTGACCGAAAGCTCCTCTGTCCATTCTTCTAAAAGAGCTTCGAATTCGTCAGCCTGCGCCTTGTATTTAAGCTCTAATTTCTTTATCAGCTCGAGCCTCGATTCGACCTCGTCAAGGCGAGATTCGGCGTCGTCGATATCGGAATCGATATAGCCCTTTACCGTGTCTGCGATATCGATAAGCTCGTATTTTGCGCTTTCCAAGCGCTCGCTCAGCGAATCGAAGCTTTCGACGATTCCGCAAAGCGAATTCACCGAATTAAGCGCCGTTTCAAGCGCCTCGACAGCCGAGCCGTCTCTGCCGTAAAGGCTTTGGTATGCGCTTGCACAGTTATTTATAATCTTTTCTGCGTTCGCAAGCTGCTTTCTTTCGGCTGAAAGCTCGTCCTTTTCACCGACCGAAATATTAGCGCTTTTAAGCTCGTTTATGCGGTATTTGAGCATATCGAGTCGGAATTCACGCTCGCGCGAGTCGTCGTTTAATGCGTCGAGCTTCTTTTTTATCTCGACGTAGGTTTTATATTCGGAATAATATTCGCAGAGCAGATCTTCGTTTCCCGCAAAGGAGTCCAAAAGCTTAAGCTGGCGCGAGGTATCGGCAAACGCCTGAGTATCCTGCTGACCGTGAATCGACAAAAGCATGCTCATGCAGGCTTTGAGTCGCGAAAGCGGAACGCTTCTGCCGTTTATCTTGGCGCCCGAGCGTCCATCGCGTGAGATTTTGCGGTTGACGGTGATGCAGCCGTCCTCCTCGGGCTCGATTTCAAGCTCGAGAAGCGCTTTTTTGGTGGATTCGTCGGGGATGTAGAAGATGCCCTCGACCGTCGCCTCGTCCTCGCCCGTGCGGATGATATCCTTATCACTGCGCGCGCCGCAAAGAAGCGAAACGGCGTCGATGATGATGCTTTTACCCGCGCCGGTTTCGCCCGTGAATGCGCAAAAGCCGTTATCCGGCTCGAGCGAGAGCTTTTTTATTAATGCAATATTTTCAATATAAATCGAAGAAAGCATAGAATTAACCCTTTAAATTGAGCAACAAAATCAAATGAGCTGTCTGAGTATTTCGGTAATCTCCTGCGCGAGCGGGTTATCCTGCGCAATAATGAGCAGGGTATCATCGCCCGCAAGCGTGCCGATAACGCCGTCTAACTCCATAGAGTCGACCGCGGCGCCCGCCGCAGAGCCCATACCCGTGTAGGTCTTTACTACGACGAGGTTGTTTGCATAGGCAACCGAGCGCACCGCCTGACGCAGAATAAGCGAGAATTTGGAGCTGATTTCGATATGCTCCTTAACAATCGCCTCGCGGTATTTGTAAACACCGTCCGAGCCCTCGGATTTGATGATTCCGAGCTCGCGGATATCGCGTGAGACCGTCGCCTGAGTGACGTTAAAGCCGATCTCCTTAAGGCGCGCCTGCAGATCCTCCTGAGTTTCGACGTTATATTGCTTTATTAATTCTAAAATCTTTGCCTGTCTTACGCTTTTCATATCGGGTGACCCCTTTTCTGCCGTTTAAGACATTTTTCTGTAAAGTGTTTCGTAAAACGCGTCCTTCTTGAGCTTTATCAATTCAAGCGTGCGCGGCGATTTTGACACCGCGACCCTGTCGCCGTAAACAAGGTCGATGACCTTGCGTCCGTCGGACAAAAGCATATTATTGTGCTCGCTCTTATTGCAATTGACCGCTTCGAGGTTCGAGCTTGCCGAAAATACCATAACGCGAGCGCCGAGCGCGTGGGGGCATATCGGGCAGACGCAAAATGCGTCGAGCTTTGTATCGATTATCGGGCCGCCCGCGCTCATTGCGTAGGCGCTCGATCCCGTGGGGGTGGCGAAAATAACGCCGTCGGCGCGGTAGGCGCATACGTTCGCACCGTCGCACAAAAGCGCGATTTCGGCTATGTCGCCGTCGGTCGTGCGGGCAACCACCGCCTCGTTCAGGGAGGTGGATTCAGCCACGGTTTCGCCGTTTCTGATGACCTTTATATCCAAAAGCATACGCTTTTCGGTTTCAAATCCGCTTTTAAGCTTGGAAAGCATGGAAAGCTCGCTGTTTTCAAGTCCGCTCATATAACCGAGCGTGCCGAAATTGATGCACATTATCGGCGTGCTTTTGCGGAATGCGAGCCTTGCGGCGTTGAGCATCGTGCCGTCGCCGCCGAGCGCGATTATCGCGTCGAACTGCTGGTCAAGGCTTGCGTCGTAGCGCTCGTGGTCGATACCGTAAAGGTCGAGCGTTTCCTCGATATGGGATATTTCATTGTCGGTCACGTTGCCCTTCGGAGAGGGGAAGAGCAGCACCTTGTTAATCGTCATAAAATCACGCCTTCATCGTTGATTTTTGTGAAATGTGCGAGATATTCGTAATTGCCGTCGCCGCCCTGAATCGGCGATTCGGTGAAATTGATTCGCTTAAATCCGTAAGCCTTTGCAGAAAAATCTATCTTTTCGAGAATCTGCGATAAAATCTTGCCGTTCTTGTCCTTGACGATTCCGCCCTTGCCGATTTGGCTTTTTCCGGCCTCGAATTGCGGCTTTATCAGCGTTATCATCTGCTTGCCGCTTTTAAGAATTTCGGCGCAGGCAGGGTAGATAAGCGTTTGCGAAATGAACGACACGTCCATGCAGATGATATCAATTTCGTCCGCAAAATCATCTTTTTTGGCATAACGCGCGTTGAAATTTTCGATAGTTACGACGCGTTCGTCGTTCCTTAATTTTTCGTCGAGCTGACCGCTTCCGACGTCGAGCGCATAGACCCTTGACGCGCCGTTTTGAAGCAAGCAATCGGTAAAACCGCCGGTTGAGGCGCCTATATCCAAGGCGGTAAGTCCGCTAACGTTGATCTTGAATACCTCCAAAGCCTTCGCGAGCTTATCGCCCGCGCGGGAGACGAAGCGGTTATCGTCGATGACTTCGATAGCCTCGCTGCCGCTTACGTCGAACGAGGGCTTGGTGATTTTCACTCCGTCGACCGAAACTCTGCCCTCGGAAATCGCCGCCTGAGCCTTACTTCGGCTTTTTGCAAGCCCCTTTTCGGTCAAAAGAAGATCGAGCCTCATTCGGTCACCTCGTTTAACGCGTTCGCGATGTCCTCGGTCGAAAGCTTGAGCGATTTCAAAATCTCGTTATTGCTTCCGTGCTCGGGGAAGAGGTTATCGATTGCCATAATTTTGATTTTTTTGCCCTCGAGAGCGCCGATTTCGGCAAGGGTTGCCGCGACGCGCTGAGAAGCGCCGCCGTTTTTGATGCCCTCTTCGGCGAAAACGATATGATTTACACCCTCCAAAAGTCGTGCAAGGAGGTCATAATCTATCGGGTTTAATTTAGTAAGTGCGATAACACGCGTCGGCTTTTCGTTGGCTTTTGCCGCTATCGACACGCTTTCTATCATTCTGCCGTAGGTGATGACTGCGCTTTCGGGAGCGTGCCCGAAATCCTTGCAGGCAAAGCCGTTGGCGATTTTATAGCCCTCGAGGCTTATGTTTTCGCTTTTCGGATATCTGATTACCTGAACCCCATCTGCGGCGACAGCCTCGTCAAACGCCGATTCAAGCATATCGAAATCGAGCGGAGAATGGATGGTTACGTTAGGTATTTCCGAAATAAACGCGGTATCGAAGATGCCGTGGTGGGTTGCGCCGTCGTTCGCGACGAGCCCCGCACGGTCGAGTGCGATGATTACGTGAAGGTTCTGCAACGCCGCATCGTGGATAAGCTGGTCGAATGCGCGCTGTGCGAAGGTCGAATAAACCGCGAAAACAGGGATATACCCCTCTGTCGCGAGACCGCAGGCGAAGGTGAGCGCGTGCTCCTCGGCGATGCCGACGTCGAAAAAGCGGGTCGGATAGCGACCGGCGAAGTCGGAAAGACCCGTGCCGTCGGGCATTGCGGCGGTTATTGCGATAATTTTTTCGTTATTTTCGGCGCGGTCGACCATTATGCGGCCGAATTTGTTCGAGAAGGAATCGTTGCCCTGCTTGATTTTGCCGCTTTCGATATCGAATCCCGAAACGCCGTGGAAGAGGTCGGGGCGCTCCTCGGCAAATTTATAGCCCTTGCCCTTTGTCGTGCAGATATGTACGACCGAGCATTTTCCGTCGTCCTTTGCCTCGGCAAGCACGCGTTCTAGGTGCTTTTCATCGTTGCCGTTAAGCGGGCCGTAATAGCTTAATCCGAACTGCTCGAAGAGGTTTTGGCTCATCGCGACCTTTTTCAGGCTGTTTTTAAGCCTGCGCGATATTTTAGTCAAGCCGTTGCCGACAAGCGGTAGGTGCTTGAAAAAGCTTTTAATGCCGTTTTTGAATTTGAAATACTTCGCGCTTGAGCGGACCTTGGAGAAATATTTACTCATACCGCCGACGTTGGGGGATATGCTCATATCGTTATCGTTAAGCACGATAATAAGCTTGTCCTTATCGGCACAGTTATTCAAAGCCTCGTATATCATACCGCCCGTAAAGGCGCCGTCGCCGACTACCGCGATGGTATAAGCGTCGTTGCCCGAAAGCGAATTAGCCGCAGCAATTCCTGCGGCGGCTGAGATGCTTGTTGAGCTGTGACCGGCACCGAACGCGTCGTGCTCGCTTTCGCTTCGCTTCGGGAAGCCCGAAATTCCGCCAAATCGGCGAAGAGTTGCAAAATCCTCGCGTCTGCCCGTTAAAAGCTTGTGCACGTAGCTTTGGTGTCCTACGTCGAATATTATCTTATCCTTAGGCGTGTCGAAAATGCGGTGAAGCGCGATAGTAAGCTCGACCACGCAGAGGTTCGCCGCAAGGTGACCGCCGTTTTTCGAAACGGTTTCTAGCAATTGTGCTCTTATCTCCGATGCCAAAACCGCCAATTCGCTATCATTGAGCGATTTAATATCGGCAGGAGAATTTATCTTTTCGAGTATCATTGTAAAATACCCCGTATTTGAATAGCGCGTCGGCATAGCCGGCGCGGTGAATTCATAATTTACTTTTTAAATCCGCAAAGCACCTTCGCCGCAAAGGTTACGATTTTGGTGTTATGCTTAATGGCAACCGATTTGCCCATCGCCTTGCCGCCGACGGTGACCGCCGAAATAAGCGAGGTGAGCGAGAGGGTAAGGAAGATCGCCGTTTGGTTCGAAAAATGATCGGCGGTGAACAGGTTAGTCGCAATTGCAACACCCGTCGCGCCCGAAACGATGCCCGCGATATCGCCGATGATATCGTTACAAAACGAGCTTACCTTTTCGGCGTTGTTTACAAGCCAAACCGCCTTTTGACCCGTTTTAAGCCTTCTTGCAGCCATCGAATTGAAAGGCTTGATGTCAGCCGTAGTGACCGCGACACCGATGATATCGAACACGATACCGAGCGCGATTATCGCGATAAGTATCAGCGCCGAAGCAAACACAGGCACCAAATCAAGCACCGTGTCGCTCGTTGCAGTGGAAAGCACAAGCGTTATCACAAAGCTTAAAAGGAACGCGGTTACGACCCATTTTGTATTGCTTTTTTTCTTGTTTTTATTCTTTTTTACCCGACTTCGCGGATTATTCTTCTCATCCATTTTTTTCAGTTTCGCGATGGGCGATGCAACGGGGAAGTCAAGTCCTCGCCGCGATACCCTTCAATGTTTGTTGACCTCGAGTGAACGAGGGATTTTTTAATTAGTAGATGGCGGCACAAAACGTAAACTTTGTGGCATACGGTCAAGTAGGTTTTCCCCACAAGCTACTTTTTGTCGCCAATAAAGCGGTTCCCCTTTAAAGCTTGTGTCGGAGCATCACTGCGTCCGCGACTTGATTGCCTTAACAAGTCCACACTGCAATCCGTTTTGTGCCTATTCAATTTTCTTCAGCCTAGGAGATTTCCTCTATGCCCAAATCCTTCTGCCTAATCCTCTTTTGCAGATATGATTTCAACAGGGATATCCCGTCTTCGGTAGCTAATCTCCGACGGGCGAGACCTGTATCCGCCGATATCCACGCAAGGCAGGCTACGTCTATCCACAGCGTCTTAAAATGCACCGCATGATAGGTTTAATCTTTAGACTGTACATATCTCGCATTCCGCGGGATTACCCCGACGGCGTACGGATATCCACAGAAAAAAGCCTCCAAAGGTGAGTGGGTCGATTGCCGTATGCCATTACAGCCCGCCCACAAACCTATTCTCCCAGCACCCACCCTCAACTGGGCGTAGACAGCAAGCACAAGGAGCTTCA
>JAZRGS010000026.1:0-3888 GCA_045644305.1 Eubacteriales bacterium
GAGCCCTGCATCCGCAACGCATTTAGCCAAACTATAAAGTTGCTCTTCTGTCTTTTTATCATAGTATAATTCTATCGCATATTGCATACATTATCCTCCGTCAAATTCTTATTTATCGAACTGATTCAAAAAGAACCAACATTGCATTTGTAAATACAAACGCTTTATTGGGCCATTCCCAAACACATTTTATTATAACATATCAGTCGATAATATTCAAGTTGTATTCCGACTTTGGCGGAGTGATATTATTGCAAAGCAATAGTGTTATTGAAGCCTAACGGCTTCAGTGTTATTTTATTCGCCTTAAACTGCCGAAGGCAATATAACTATGCGTAAGGGGTCCCCGCGAAAGATGCTTTCGTGGGGCAAAAGCATAATATCACTGCGTAGCAATATCACTCGCTGAATAAACAACCCACAAAACCAAGTTTAGCGGGGACCCCATGACGGCGAATAAAACTGCGAGACTTCCTTATCAGAAGTCTCGCAAGCCGTCCTTTTTTGTTTCACTAATGTCGTCTAAAAACCGAAATACTTCTGCCCGATTTGACATAAAACCGATAATATGCTATAATAAGCAAACGAAGGGAGGCAGATGTATGAAGAAACTATCGCTAATTATTGCGATTTGTCTTTCAGTATTCTTCTTAAGCTCCTGTCGCGTGCCGTATGAATTTTCACAAGACGTGACCGAGCTTGACCAAATACAAATAGAAATCGTCAATTTGGAAATCGAGATGGGATACCACGAAGGGGAGTCTTATAACGAGGAATATATAACGGTCATCAAGGTTATAGAAAACGATAAAAAAGAAGAATTCATTTCTGATTTTATGAAAATCAAGAG
Source organism: Eubacteriales bacterium (assembly GCA_045644305.1). GTDB lineage: Bacteria > Bacillota > Clostridia > Oscillospirales > CAG-382 > Coliplasma. The sequence goes on from JAZRGS010000026.1 coordinate 851, forward strand.
CTATCAGCCGAACGTCGGCAGTAGGATAGAAAGCGTTCGGGGAGAGGCGATCCGCATTAGATATCCGAACGGAGACGTTGAGTTAATTACGGATTATGGCACGGCAACGGTGAAAAACGGCAAAATATCCAATCAGACAACCACTTTTGATGACAAAGCCTTTTCGGCTTTGCTTGCAAAATACTCATAAAACCGAAAGGCGTATTTGCCTGTAAAACAGCAAACGGCGATACAGAAAAAGGAGACGCTATGAAAAAGCTATTAATAGTCGTGGATATGCAGAAGGATTTTGTCGACGGTGCGCTCGGCTCGAAGGAGGCGGTGGCGATCGTTGACAAGGTGTGCGGAAAAATCGAGAAATTTGACGGCGATATTATCGTCACCTACGACACCCATTTCGAGAACTATATGGAAACCCAAGAGGGCAAAAATCTCCCCGTTCCCCATTGTATCAAGGGAACCGACGGCTGGAAGCTCGATTCCAAGGTTAAAGCGGCCCTCGACAAAAGGTCGTATAAGTCGATCGAAAAGCCGACCTTCGGCTCGACCGAGCTGCCCGAATATATCAAGGCTAATTACGACCCGAGTGATATTGAAATCACACTTATCGGGCTTTGCACCGATATTTGCGTCGTTTCCAACGCGCTTTTGCTTAAGGCAAGCTTCCTCGAAGCAAGCGTAAGCGTCGACTCGGCGTGCTGTGCGGGCGTAACGGTAGAAAGCCACAACGCCGCGCTTACTACGATGAAAATGTGTCAGGTAAAGGTTATTTAGGAAAATCTCGGAGGAAATGAAATGTTTAACGCAGAAAAGATAAAAAACGAATGCGTTCAATGGATTCGCGACTTTTTCGAGCAAAACGGCAAGGGCTGTAACGCGGTAATCGGCATTTCGGGCGGCAAGGACAGCTCGATAGCCGCCGCGCTCTGTGTCGAGGCGCTCGGCAGAGAACGCGTCATCGGTGTTTTGATGCCGCAGGGCGAGCAGCACGATATCGATATGGCGTTTATGCTCGTAAATCATCTCGGCATCAAGCATTACGTTATCAATATCAAGGACGCCGTCGATTCGATTCTTAATGCCATTCCGAGCGAGCTTGAATTGAGCTCGCAATCGCTCCAAAACCTCCCTCCGAGAATCAGAATGTCGACGCTTTACGCCGTTTCTCAAAGCTGTAACGGCAGAGTTTGTAATACCTGCAACCTTTCCGAGGACTGGGTGGGATATTCGACCCGCTACGGCGACTCTGTCGGCGATTTCAGCCCGCTTTCGATGCTCACCGTAACCGAGGTAAAAGAAATCGGCTACCTTTTAAAGCTCCCGCGCGAGCTTGTCGACAAAACACCCATCGACGGACTTTGCGGTAAATCCGATGAGGAAAACCTCGGCTTTACTTATGCCGAATTGGATAAATATATCCGCGAGGGGGTTATCGAGGACCTCGACAAAAAGGCGATTATCGACAGAAAACGCAAGGCAAACCTCTTTAAGCTTCAGCTTATGCCTATTTTCAATCCGAACATCGAAACCAAAGCATAAAAACCAAAAAGGAGTAAATCATGGCAAACGAAAAAAGATTCGAAAAGGTGTATTCTCAGGGCGCGCTTGAGGCGTTTGAAATTTGGGTCGACACCGAAACCGGCGTGAATTACATTTTTCATCAATCGGGTTACGCGGGCGGACTTACGGTTTTACTTGATAAATTCGGCAAACCCGTGATTACACCGATAACAAACAAGGACTAAAAGCGAAAGGACTGTGGCGACACGGTCCTTTTTTGTCGCCTTTTTTAATTAATCGGTCACAAAAAACAACTTGCATTTTGAGCGCGCATATAATATAATAGAGGTGGTTAAATATGACCGTTTTCGGCAGTATATTAATTGCGATGCTTGCGGCGCTCGGAGTTGCGCTGACCCTGCTTGAGGTTGTGCGCGTCCGCCGCGCAAAAAATGCCGAATTTATTTGCTTGAGCTTTGATGACGAGCCCGATGAAAACAAAAAGCCGGATATGCTTATAATCTGCCGCACCGACGCCGAGCAAGAGGAAATTATAAGGCGTGTCTGCAACGGCGAGGAACGGCGGGTCTACGTCAAAAGGATTTAAAATTAACGGAGGGCGGTGTTTCCATGGGCGAGTTGTATCTCGACGGCGTTGTCGAGGATATTATATATTCGAACGGCGAAAACGGATACACCGTTTGTACGATAAATTGCAGCGGCGAGCCGGTCACGCTCGTCGGAATAATGCCGTATATCGGCGAGGGCGAAACGATAAAGGTGCAGGGCGAATGGCAGATGCACCAAACCTTCGGCAGGCAGTTCCGCGTAGATTATTTCGAAAAAAGACTGCCCACGACCTCAACCGCAATTTTGAAATACCTTGCGTCGGGCGCAATTAAGGGCATCGGTCCTGTTACCGCAGAGCGAATCGTTTCGCGCTTCGGGGAGGACACACTCGATATCATCGAAAACAATCCCCGCTGGCTTTGCGACATCAAGGGCATATCGCCAAAGCGCGCCGACGACATACATAAAAACTACGTCGAGCAGTTCGGAATGCGAACGGTTATGATGTTCTGCAACGAATTTTTCGGACCCGCGCTTTCGGTTAAAATCTTCAAGGCTTACGGCTCGGCGGCGATCGATATTATTAAAACCAACCCCTATAAGCTTTGCACAGATATAAGCGGTGTCGGCTTTGAAAAGGCTGACAGAGTCGCTATGTCGATGGGCTATCCCTTGGATAACCCCGAGCGCGCCGAAGCGGGCATCGTGCATACTCTTAACGCCGCGGCATATAACGGCGGGCATTGCTATTTGCCCGAATCCGAGCTTGTCGATGCGGCGTCGAAGGTTTTGGGCGTAACCCCCGACGTGGCGCTTAGCGCCGCGAAAAGGCTTTGCACGCTCGAGCGGATAAAGCGATTTTCTATTGACGAAACCGAGGCATATTCGCTTGCCGAGCTTTATTCTGCCGAGGTTTATATAGCCGCAAAGCTCCACGCGCTTTCCAATTACAAATTCCCCTTCGTGCT
>JAZRGS010000027.1:0-3430 GCA_045644305.1 Eubacteriales bacterium
TGAAATTGCTTTCACCTTGGTTCGATGACAGACGTCACTCTACCGTTGAGATGATAAAGGCACAAATAGCTTCGCGTGAGCAAAACAAAATCGCACTTGAGGGCTTTTCTCACAGTCGTTGCTTCGGTCTCGGATACCGCAAAATTTATATCGAAGAGCAGAACGGAGTTCCTACCCGTTTTGTAATTTCGGAAAAAGAGGATTACAAATCGGAAAATGCAGATATTATTTCGTTTTCGAACGTAAGCTCGTTTGAAATCGATATAAACGACAGCAGAAGCGAAGAAAAGTACACCAACGATAAAGGCGAACGCGTGAGCTACAACCCTCCCAGATATACCTACAGCTACGATTTCGATTTGAAGCTTACCATTACGGGCATTTCTTATATCGACGATATGCGAATGAGGCTGAATTCATCGACGTTGCATCTCGAAACGGTCGAGCGCCGCGGCTTGCTCGGCGGAATTGTCGGAGCCACGTTTGATCCGATGCTCTATCCCGAGTACCGTGAATATAAGGCTATGTGCGATGAGCTTTCCGAAATTTTCTCCTGCGGACAAAGGGGCGTTGCGTACGGCGTTGCTCAATCTGCGCCTATGGGAAATCCCGAGGATGAGCTGATCGAAAGGCTCAGAAATGCGCCTGATGAAGAAACCTCTAATAGATTGTCGCGAGAATTGGTTGTAATGGCTATGAACAACCCCGAGCGTAGCGAGGAAATAAAGAAAAAAGCGGTTGCCGCGATGACCGAAGCAAAAATACGAATGGATTATACCGAAGCAGGATTAACCCCTCCGAAATACGAACCTTCTGCTCCGAAAAACTTAGGCCCCGCTTGGACTTGTCTCTGCGGAGCCGAAAACACGGGCAAATTCTGCATGGAGTGCGGAGCGAAAAGGATAAATCCCGAGGATATCTAGTGCAGCGAATGCAGCCGGACTGCAGAGCCCGAGTATACTTGCGTTCCTAAGCATTGTCCAAACTGCGGCAAGCTGTTTGACGAAAACGACATAAGATAATTTGGTTTTTCGGGAACTTCCGTTATGGAGGCATACCGAAATTCCAAACTTCGAATACGGTGAAGAATATGGATATCGAGAAAAAATACGGTATTGATTTAAATTCCTCCGAGATACAGAAAATGTCGGACGTGCTTACGACCCACGAAATACTGCAGGAAGTGGTGTACGGTTGGTTAAAAGGCACGACAATGTTCTTTTCGCTTACCGATATGGCGGGATTGACTTATGAAGATTTTGCCGAGCATATCGGAAGCGATGCAAACGAGTATTTTTTCGACAACCGAAGCAATTCGCGCAGCTTTTCATGGATGGCATCCGATAAGCAGTATGCGCGCTTTACGGCGTTCTTTCGCGAAAACGCAGAGGGCGATTGGGTAATATACGCTTCGGGTTCTGCACAGATAAGTATGCCCGACAGCTATCTCGAGGGCTTGAAGAATTCTAAAAAGGAGTGAAGGAATTGGCATTACAGGAATATAAATGTCCCTGTTGCGGCGGCGCGATAGAATTTGACATAGAAAGTCAAAATATGAAGTGCCCCTATTGCGACACGGAATTTGAAATGGAAACCCTGCAATCGTACGACGAGGCATTGAAATCCGAGGGAACGGACGATATGACTTGGGAAACCAACGCAGGTACCGAATGGAGAGAGGGCGAAACCGAGGGTATGCGCGTTTACTCGTGTAAATCCTGCGGTGGCGAGGTCGTGGGTGACGAAACTACCGCGGCGACCGAATGTCCCTTCTGCGGAAACTCTGTTGTTATGATGGGACAGTTCAGCGGTGCATTGAAGCCCGATTACGTGATTCCATTCAAGCTTGATAAAAACGCGGCGAAGGAAGCGCTTATAAAGCATTACAGCGGAAAGCGTCTTTTGCCGAAGGTATTCAAGGACCAAAACCATATAGACGAAATAAAAGGCGTTTACGTTCCGTTCTGGCTTTTTGATACCGATGCGGAAGCGAATATCCGTTATAAAGCAACTCGCATTCGCGCATGGAGCGACAGTAACTACAATTATACCGAAACCAGCTTTTATTCTGTGCTTCGCGGAGGAAGCTTGGGATTTGAACGCGTTCCCGTCGACGGAAGCACGAAGATGGCTGACGATTTGATGGAATCGATCGAGCCTTTCGATTTTTCGCAGGCTGTCGATTTCCAAACCGCTTACCTTGCAGGCTATCTTGCCGATAAATACGACGTTGACGCCGAGCAGAGCATCGAGCGTGCAAACGACCGTATCAGAAAGAGCACCGAAGATGCGTTTGCTTCGACCGTGCAGGGATATACGAGCGTTATGCCCGAAAACACAAGCATTCAGCTTCAAAACGGTAACGCGAAATACGCACTTTACCCCGTTTGGCTGTTGAATACCACTTGGAACGGTCAAAAATACACCTTTGCAATGAACGGTCAGACAGGTAAAATGGTAGGCGACCTTCCTATGGATAAGTCGGCATACAAAAAATGGTTTTTCGGTCTTACCGCGGCAGTAGGCGCGGCGGTGTTTGGACTGTCCTACCTGTTATGGTTGCTTTAAGGAGGTGCTTGATATGAAAAAGATATTAGCGATCCTTTTTGCGATGATATTGTGTGTCAGCGCACTTGGCTTTGCCGTTTCTGCAGAAGAAGGCGAGAAATTGCTTGTCGTTGACGCGGCTGAGCTTCTTTCTGTCGAAGAAGAGGGAAAGCTTAAAACCCGTCTCGATGAGTTGAGCGCAAAGTATGAAATGGATATAGTCGTTCTCACGGTTGAATCTGTCGGTGATAAAACACCCGAAGAATATGCCGACGATTATTATGATGATAACGGCTATGGCTATGGCTCGAATCGCGACGGACTTTTGTTGCTTGTCAGTATGGAAGAGCACGATTGGCATATATCCACCTCTGGCGAGGCGATAGACGCTTTTACCGATTCGAACATCGAAACGATCGGAAGCCTTATTGCCGACGACCTCGGCGACGAGAATTATTATTCCGCATTTTCGACCTTCGCGGACGAATGTGAGTATTACATAGACGGACATATAAACGGTTTTCCGTTTGACGTTGGTATGAATCTCGTTATCGCACTTGTTGTCGGACTTATAGTTGCGGCTATTGCAACAAGCGTAATGAAGGGCAAGCTTAAGTCGGTGCGTTTCCAGAACCAAGCGGCGAATTACGTTAAAGAGGGAAGCCTGAACGTTATGCTTTCGCGCGATTTCTACCTTTACAGAACGGTTACCAGATCCGCAAAGCCTAAGGAATCTTCCTCGACCCACACCTCGTCCTCGGGCAGAACCCACGGCGGCGGTGGCGGAAAGTTTTAATGCAAATATAAAGGCGGTGAAAGAATGGGATTCCTTTCGCTTTTCAGACGCAAGGCAAAAAAACATCTTCTCGACGGTCCCGGAATG
>JAZRGS010000028.1:0-3769 GCA_045644305.1 Eubacteriales bacterium
AAAGATTTTTATGCCTTTTAATCATGGCTTTTCTGCTTTTTGTCGGCTGTACGCCTCAAAACGACAGCGATGCATCATCCGAAATATCGAGCGATGTTGTCAATGAATCCTCCGAAAACGGCGACACTTCTCGTAGCGAAGATAAGAAATCTGAGCTTGTTGATCTTCCCGTCAATGCTCAGTATATCAGAACCGACGGCGAATTTGACGGCGACTTCGTCTCCGCTCTCGCTAACAGCGTCGAAGAATTAAATTCCTTTTATGAATCGAATAAGGATAAATATTACCTCGAGCGACGTCAAAATCCCGCGTCGGATTCGACGATCGGTTTTCTCGATGCCTGCGATAAGTATGATGCCGATTTCTTCGAAAATAATTATCTTTTGATTATTCGAATTGTTGAACCGAGCGGCTCGAACAGCCACAAAATCAATAAGGTTGAATTTGATAACGGCTCTCTTTTAATATCGATAGCTCGCATAGTTCCCGAGGCAGGTACCTGCGACGAAGCGGGCTGGCATATCATTGTTGAAATTAGCAAGGAATATTCGGTCGAATCGGTCGAGAATACCGAAATAAGCGTTTTTGATAACCTAACTGCGCTGACCGAACAGCAAATGAGCTTTGCTCTTGACCTGTTCAAATCCTGTTTTGACGCGAAAAAGGAAAGCGTTGTTGTTTCTCCGTTATCTGTTCAGCTTGCCCTTGCGATGACAGCCAACGGCGCAAATGGTGAAACCAAGGCTGAAATGGAATCGGTTTTGGGCGACTTTAAGCTTGACGATTTAAACAGCTTGCTTTGTGATTACATTAACAGCCTTCCTAACGACGAAAAATATAAGCTTAAGATTGCGAATTCTATCTGGTGTCGCGACGGCATTGAATTTGAAGAGGATTTTCTCGAAAAGAATGAAAGCGATTACGACGCCGAAATTAATTCTCTCGCGTTTGACGATGCTGCCGTTAAGCGGATAAACGCTTGGGTAAACGAAAACACCGACGGAATGATCGAAGAGATCATTGATTCAATCGAAGACAACACGATAATGTACCTTATAAACGCGATATGCTTTGATGCCGAGTGGAGTCAAATTTACCTCGAAAATTCGGTGCGCAACGGCGAATTTATCGCTTATGACGGCGAAACCCGAAATGCGTCGATGATGTATTCCGACGAATGGATTTATATTTCGGACGAAAAAGCGTCGGGATTTATCAAGAACTATAAAAACAATAAATACGGCTTTGCCGTGCTTCTTCCTGACGAAGGCGTCGATATTTACGATTACGTAGCAGAAATGTCGTCTGAATCGATGTTAGATACGCTGAATAACCAAAAGAGAGCCGCTATTTACGCAGGAATTCCGAGGTTTGAAAGTGAATTCGAGATAAGCCTCATCGAGATATTGAAAAATTTGGGCATGAAGAACGCGTTCGATTGCACTCTTGCCGATTTTTCGGGCATGATCGATTCGGTCGGTGGCGTTTATATTTCCGACGTGATTCACAAGGCGTTTATCGGGGTTAACGAGAAGGGCACGCGCGCCGGTGCTGCCACCGCTGTGAGTATGGACAACTACGGAATCGTTGAATATGAATACACGATAACGCTTGACCGTCCGTTCGTTTATATGATTCTCGACAACGCAACGAATACGCCTATATTCATCGGCGCTTTGACAGACATTCAATAAGGAAAAGAGCCCTTGCGAGACCTATTTCGGAAATCGCAAGGCGCTCTTTTTTGAAGCAATTTAATGCTCCTCTTCATATTATGTAGAAGGGGAGTGAAAAGCATGAAAAAAATAATAGTCCTCACATCGGTCACTTACGCGTTAAAGGCGCAGGAGATTCTGAAGGACAACGGCATATATTCAAAAATCGAAAGGTCAAGGGCGGTGCGCAATCTGCGCGGGTGCGGATACGGGCTTGCGTTCGATAGGCATTTAGAGGAAAAGGTATACGCGCTTCTTTCGCAAAATTCGATACCGACTGTCGGGAGTATAGATGAAAAATGATATACTTCGATAATGCAGCGACGATGATGCCGAAGTCGAAAGCCGTTATAAATGCAATGGCGAACGCCATGAAAAGCTGCGGAAATGCGGGCAGAAGCGGTCACGTCTATGCGCAAAATTCGGCTTTTACGGTTTATGAATGCAGAAAAAAGCTCGCGCGCGCCTTTAATACACGCCCCGAATGTGTGATTTTCACCTCGAGCGCGACCGAGGCTTTGAATATCGCAATCAAGGGCACGAACCGTAAAAAAGGGGTAAGTGTCGTTTCGTCGATGGAGCATAATTCGGTTATGCGCCCGATAAATTCCTTGCGAAAGAACGGCGAAACTCTGTTAAGGCAATTCCTTGTCGACCTTAAAAGCGATTCGAAAACCGCCGAAAATTTCGCCGCGGTTTCGGGCTCTGCGACGAATGTGGTAATCACTCACGCGTCGAACGTCTGCGGGCGCATACTCCCCGTAAAGCTCTTGAAATCGTTGGCACCCGACGAGGCTGTTTTTATACTCGATGCATCACAAACCGCGGGTCATATTCCGATAAATATAGTCGAACTTGGGGTTGACATAATATGTGTTCCTGCTCATAAGGGATTAGGCGGACCGATGGGGGTAGGGGCGTTGATAATCAACCCGTTTAGCGACGTTATCATAGATCCGCTGATTGAGGGCGGAACAGGAACTAACTCGAAATCGCTCGAAATGCCCGAGTTTTACCCCGAAAGGCTTGAATCTGGCACCTTAAACGTCGCGGGGATCGCAGGTTTTTCTGCGGCGCTTGATGAGCTTTCATATGAAAATGACGAAATGGAGCTCTTTTCCTACCTGATATCCGAGCTTAACAATGCGGTTGACATAATCACGCACGGTGCACCCGAAAAGGGTGATCTGAACGATTATGTTCCGGTTCTGCTTTTTAACAAAATCGGCTTCGATTGCGAAGAGGTTGTCGAAGCCTTAAGCGACCGCGGGTTTGCTCTGCGCGGCGGCTTTCACTGTGCACCGAATGCCCATCGAACTTTAGGAACCTTCGAAACGGGCGGCGCCCGCCTTTCTCTTTCGAAAAACAATACAAAGCGCGAAATCGATAAATTTTTGTCGATACTCAATTCGATCAAGCCAAAATAAAAAAACGGCTCCTATCGGCTCTGCAACTTTAGCGGAGAAATCATTTTCATAACGTAGGGCGGGGGCTTGCTCCCCCCGCTTCGTTTTCCTGTCATTGTGTAGGGGAGGATATTATCCTCCCGCGTTTTGTTATTATGCAAAACGGGAGGCTGATAGGCTCCCCTACGATTTCGGCGGGAGCAAGCACCCGCCCTACGACGAACCGTTTCTCTGCTGATAGTGGGTTCGGGCTTCTGCCCGATTTGGCGCGGTGGACATCCACGCGCTATGCTTGCCCCAGACGCAAGCATCGGAAAAGCAGAAAAACTGCGCTAACAAAGGATATCCTCGCAACTCAACCAACTTAACTATAGGTTGAATTTATTCTAATATAGCGTTGTTGAATTATCCTTGTTTGTGTGCTATACTTATATCAGTGAAGCGCGTCACAATAAAAATTGGAGGTTTCTTATGACCAATATCAATATAGGAAACAAGATACGGGAACTCAGAAAAAAGAAAGGGATTACTCAAGAAGCTCTTGCCTCCGTTCTTTCTGTTTCTCCGCAAGCGGTAAGTAAATGGGAGAGTGGTCTCACATATCCCGATATGGAAATGTTACCGGTTATCGCAGGATACTTTGAGGTT
>JAZRGS010000029.1:0-9975 GCA_045644305.1 Eubacteriales bacterium
GCACATCGACATCCTCTCCCCCAAAAGCGGAACTGCAGGACATTTGGGGCTGCTCGTAATAACCGCAACGCTTAAGGACGTAGACGGCTTTAAGAATCGAGTTTCGGCACTTGACGGCGTGCATTTCATTATTAACGAGTAGACAAGCATATTTTTTAAAGTAAGCTTTTTAAAGTTTTCTTAATAACCCTTCAAAAACCTTAAATATTTTTGTAAAAAACCCTTGACAAAGCTATGTTTCTGTGATATTATAACAAGGTCGAATTTCCAAAGACAGTAGGTGCGAAAGCATAACGGCAAATAAGCCACCTGCCGAGGAGATGAAAAGTGTTTTACATACGCTCTTTCTATGCTCCTACGGCTGTGCGCCTTAGGAGCTTTTATTTCGCACAAAATAAATTAGGAGGTAAACAATTTGGCTAACGCAAACATTCTCGAGCAAAAGAAAGCGCTTGTCGCTGAACTCGCTGACAGAATGAAGAACGCAAAGGGCGGCGTTATCGTTAACTATCAGGGTATTCCCGTTGCTGACGATACCAAGCTCAGAAGCGAACTTCGTGCAGCAGGCGTCGAATACACGGTTGTTAAGAACACTCTTACTTCCAAGGCTTGCGACATCATCGGTTTTGAAGGTCTTAAGGATCAGCTCACCGGTATGACCGCTCTTGCTACCTGTGCTGACGACCCCATCGCTCCTGCAAAGATCCTTGCTAACTACGCTAAGGACCACGAAAACTTCGTTCTCAAGGCAGGCTTTGTTGACGGCGAATTGCTCGACGCAAACGGTGTGAAGGAACTTGCCGATACTCCTTCCAAAGAAGTCCTCATCGGCAGACTTATGGGCTCTCTCCAGTCTGGTCTCTACGGATTCGCTTATGCTATCCAGGCGATCATCGACAAGGCAGAGGGTGGCGAAGCTGCTGCTGAATAATCTCGGCGAAAAAATCTCTTAATTTTAAAAAAACTTACTAAACGGAGGATTATATCAATGGAAAAAATCAATCAGATTCTTGAACTTGTAGACTCTCTTTCTATTCTTGAACTTAAGGACCTCGTAAAGGCACTCGAAGAAAAGTACGGCGTATCTGCTGCTCCCGTAGCAGTTGCAGGCGCTGCAGTTGCTGCTGCTCCCGCTGAAGAAGAAAAGACCGAATTCGACGTAGAGCTCACCTCCTTCGACGAAGCTGCTAAGCTCAAGGTTATCAAGGCTGTTAAGGAAATCACCGGCCTCGGTCTCGGCGAAGCTAAGGACATCGTTGTTAACGCTCCCAAGATGGTTAAGACCGGCGTTTCCAAGGAAGAAGCAGAATCCCTCAAGGCTCAGCTCGAAGAAGCTGGTGCAAAGATCACCCTCAAATAAGATTGTTTTACTTCCGAGAAAGATCGCGTTCAACGCGGTCTTGTTCTTTTAGTTTCGCGATAGACCATGCAACGGACTTGTTGTGCTCTCTCCGCGATACACTTCAATAATTTGTAACCCTCGACGGGGTTCTATTATTTGTTACAATTCACTTTATAAGTTCTTTTTCTTCGCCACGAAGAGTAGAACCATTATCCACGCTGGGAGAAGGCTGTTACTTTTTGTTATGGTTTATCGCGGGAACTGCTCGGCGCGTCACGCCCTGTCATCCCTTGCTTAACCCCAAAAACGCAAGCGTTTTCGGGGACCCCATAGCAAGCAAGTCGAAGGATATACGAAACAAATCTGCCACATCTATGTAGGGAAGGGGTAAAAAGGTTCACAAATCGAAGATTTGGGAAAATATCCCCTTCCTCCTAAAAGTCTTTCGGTAGGTCCTTTCTTGTGGTATGCGTACAATCACGAACCCAAACACGAACGCGAATTTTTCGACCGCGCCTACCGAAAAATCTACACGAGGAAAGGGATATTTTTGCGAATCCTAATTCGCAAAATCAATTCGGGGTCCCCGAAAATCCTTGGATTTTTGGGGTGATAACGGGGTCCCCTTTACCCTTTCCCTACGGATGTCACTTTATTCTCCTCAATCACTCGCCAAAGCCGCGGGAAAGGGCGGCATCGTAAAATTCGTCGGGTTCAAACGAGCTGTTCGGAAGCGGCTCGGGCACAAACACGAACTTTCGCCTATATTTGAAATCGACGTAATTGCCGTTTAACACCTTTTGCAGATTATGCGGCTTGATGAGCCAATTAAAATCCGCCCTCCAATCACATCCCTTCCTACCCGTCAGGTAATCGGAGCTCTCTGCCATTAAAAACCCCTTCTTCACGCCGTCAACCCCGAATACCCTTATCGATTCAGCAAGCGCGTCCATCTGATAATCGTTAATCGTTTCCTGCTTTTGAAAGCTTGTAACGCTATTGAAATATTTAAGTATCTCTACATACAAGCCCTTATCCTTTAAATCGTTCATTTTTTCCTCCTCTTATAAACAACATATAAACAACAACAACTACAACAACCAACAAGTTGTTTTTATCTTATTTATTATATAGACAACAACAACGTAGAAGACAACAACAACGACAACAACCTAACAACAACAAAACCGTTTCTTAATAACTTCAAAAATTCTTTTTGAGTTGTTGTTGTTTTTGTTGTTGTTGTTTTATTATCAACCCTTACAAGGTAATTATATCGCCTTTTTCAGCCCAAGTCATCCCCTCTTTTTCCTCTCTTTATCCCCTTTTTCTCGCACAAAAATCCCACGAAAATCCCATTTGATTATTATTTTTACTCGGAAAACGTTTGCAAAATTAAAGCAAAAACAAAAAGTGCTTCATAGTCAGGTTATCCCAACTTGAAAGCACTTTTTATATTGATGTTTTTGGGGAAAAGAGCGCGAGAAAAGCATCTTTTTTCTAAAAAAGGTTTTTTCTCGTAAAAACTCAATTAAATGTTATGAACCCTCTTAACGTTAGGGCAGGTGAGCTCGGGGTCGCGGCGGGTAGGCTTTGCCCAATAAACCGCGTTTTTGATAACCGTCTGAACGTTCTTATCATAGAAGATCGGGAAGGTTTCGTGACCCGGCTGGAAGTAGAATATCCTGCCGTTTCCGCGGTGGAAGGTACAGCCCGAGCGGAACACCTCGCCGCCCTCGTACCAGCCCATGAACACTACCTCGTCGGGCTCGGGGATGCCGAACGGCTCGGCGTAGGTCTCGACGCCGTTGAGCTCAAAGTATCTGTCGATGCCCTGCGCGATGGGGTGCGCGGGGTTGACCACCCAAACACGCTCCAAGTCGCCGTCCTCGCGCCAAGAAAGGTTGCAGGAAGTGCCCATGAGCGCCTTGAAGATCTTGGAGTGATGCGCGGAGTGGAGGCAGATTATGCCCATGCCCATAAGAACCGCGTTCTTCACGCGGGTGACGATTTCGTCGGGGACGTCCCAGTGTCTGACGTGACCCCACCAAATGAGTACGTCGGTGTTATCGATGACCTCCTGCGTGAGTCCGCATTCCGGCTCGTCAATAGTCGCGGTGCGAACCTCGATGTCGTCGCACTGCAAGAAGTCGGCGATCGCCTGATGGATGCCGTTCGGGTAGAGCTCGGCAACGCGCTCGTTATGCCTTTCGTGATGATATTCGTTCCAAATTGTTACCTTCATTTTTTTCAATTCCTTTTTTAATTTCCGAGAGAAAACTTTTAAAAAAGATTTTCTCTCGGGCTCTCTTTCAAAATTTTTAATATAAATATTATTGTTTAAAAGATTTTTGCCTTACAATCTGCCTGAAGCTGTTCAGAGTGGATGCAGACTGTGAAAACCGAACCCGAAGCTGTAGTAACCTACTGCGAGCGGTGAGGTTTGTGCAGAGCGTTAGCGGTCTGCGCCGCTATGGACTGCTTCCCCATAAAGCGCTTATTTGAGCGCTTTATTCACAGCCTTAAAGATAACCTCAGCCATGGAGAACTGACCGAGATCATTCGGGTGGAGGTTGTCGACCGCATAGAGGTCGCGCATTTCCTTGGTGAAGAAGTCGGAGGAATCGACGAAATAGACGTTCTTATCGCCGTTTTCGCGCGCGTTTTCATAGGTTTTCTTTACGATTTTGATGCGCGCCTTGTCGCCGTCGGTCGGGTCGGAATAAAAGGGGTGCGTCACGAACACGACGGGGAGCTCGGGCTGAATTTCGCGAATCCTTTTGAAGAAGGGCTCGTGGGTCGATTCGAGGTGCTCGAGCGAGGGCGAATTATAGTCGTAATCCATAACAAAGCAGCCGAGATCACGCGAGGCGATGTGCTCTGCAACCGCGAGCTCGCCCATAGCGGAGCCCGAAAAGCCGTAGCTTACGCAGTCGGCATCAAGCGCGCGGCAGACGATGTGGGTGTAAGCGTTAGCGGGGCGAGAAACACAGCCGCCCTGAGTTATCGAGGAGCCGTAAAAGGCGATAGGCTTGCTCATGCGCTCGGTCGGTGCGCCGATTTTTGCGCCGTTCGGGAAGCCGACCTCGAGCTTTTCGATGCCGCCGTAGAGGGGGAGGTTGATTTGAACCTCGTTAATGCCCTTGGGGAGGTCGATAGTGCCCTCGTTGTAGTTGGGACTGTCCGCAAAGGTCTGCATCACCTTGCCGACGTAGCTTCTTTTGGTGCCGGTTCCTACGTAGGCGTCGACGCCGTAAGCACCTCTGTCGGTGAAATGGTGCATACCGGTACTGCTTGCGCGGTTGTGGATATGGAGCGAGATGGTTTCGGCATCGGTGATGAAGCGGATAGTTCCGCCTGCGGTACATTCGGCAAGTGCGCGGTTCGCGCCCGAGTAGTCATCCTTTTTGCTTGCGTCGAGGCGGTAATATTCGCCGCCGTTTTCCGACGGGTCAATCAAGCCGCCGAGCACGAACGGAGCGTTTTTCACGTCGATATAGGTAAATCCGTCGTCACTTTGCGGGGTTTGGGTATATTTCGAAAGCTTGTCGAGCATATTTTTTCTAAGCTTGGTCTTTGAGCTTTTGGGGCGTCCGAAAGAATATTTTATCATACGAAATCTCCTTTTAATTTTTTTCCATTCTATCACATTTTTTTCGCTATTGCAATAATCAAATTAAGGTGTTATACTGTCTTTAAAGAATTGCAGAGAGGTAATTTCTATGCTTAACAATAAACCGCTTGATACCGTGTGGCTCGACGAGGAAAAGGACGCGCTTTGCTACATCGACCAAACCAAGCTTCCGAACGAGCTCGTCATCGGCACAGTCTATGATATTTTCACGCTTGTTGACGTTATAAAAAGGTTATCTATTCGCGGCGCACCCGCTATCGGCGTCGGCGCGGCTATCGGGCTTTATGCGGCTGCTTCCCGCTTTGAGGAGGAAACCGTCGACGGCTTCTTCTATACCCTCTCGAAATGCGCAAGCCTTTTAAAATCGGCACGCCCGACCGCCGTTAACCTTATGTGGGCGGTCGACAGGATGCTTTCTTCCGCCGAAAAGGTCAAGGAATCGGGCGTCAAGGCGGTAATTTGTGCGCTTTTGCGCGAAGCGCTCGATATTTATAACGAGGATATCGAAACCTGCAAGTCGATAGGCAGATTCGGCGACACGCTTTTAAAGGACGGTGATTGCGTCCTTACCCATTGCAACGCGGGCAGACTTGCGGCGGTGCGCTACGGTACGGCGCTTGCTCCCGTTTACGTCGCACATGAAAACGGCAAAAGGATTAAGGTTTATGCCGACGAGACCCGTCCCCTGCTTCAGGGCGCGCGTCTTACCGCTTACGAGCTTGCCGAGGCGGGCATCGCCGTGACGCTTCGATGCGACAACATGGCGGCATCACTTATGTCAAAGGGGCTTGTCGACAAGATATTCGTCGGCGCCGACAGAGTTGCGAAAAACGGCGACACCGCGAACAAGATCGGCACGAGCGGACTTGCGATAATCGCGAAATATTACTCGGTTCCCTTCTACGTTTGCGCACCCTTTTCGACGATCGACTTTAACTGCGAAAGCGGCAAAGACATCGAAATCGAGCAGCGCGCAGGCGAAGAGGTCACAACCATGCATTACGAAAAAATGATGACCCACAAGGACGCGCGCGTTTATAACCCCGCGTTCGACGTCACCCCGCACGAGCTGATTGCGGGAATTATCACCGAAAGAGGGATTTTTAAGGTCGATGAGCTCAAAAACCAAAAATAACCGCCTTTTGCTTGTTTTAAACCCCGTTTCGGGCAAGGGCAAGGGCAAAAAGATACTTTTCGATATCGTTAACCGATTTTCGCTTCACAATTATTCGGTCACCGTGCTCCCCACGCTTAAGGACCGCGCAGAAACGCTTTCGCAGATAGCAAGCGAGGCGAAAAGCACCGACAAGATCGTCGCGGTAGGCGGCGACGGAACCTTGAATTTGGTCGCCTCGGCAATGATGAAAAACGGCATAAATCTGCCGCTCGGCTATATCCCGCTCGGCTCGACGAACGACTTTGCAAGCTCGCTTTCGCTCCCGAAGGGGCACATCGAATGCTGTGATCTTATCGCCGAAAAAGAGCCTAAAAGCATTGATATTGCAAGGTTTAACGACGAATACTTTATTTATATCGCGGGCACGGGGCTTTTCACCGAGGCGTCTTATATGACAAGCCAGCAATTGAAAAACACGCTCGGTCCCTCGGCATACGTCTGGAACGCGATTTTGAAGCTTAAGGACACAAAAAGCATGAAATATAAAATCGAAGCCGACGGCGAGCTTATCGAGGGCGATTTCATCTTCGTTTCGGTTTCGAACACCTTAAGAGCGGGCGGTGTCATTAAGGTGCCGAAGAAGGACATCAAGTTCGACGACGGACTGTTTGAGATTACGCTTATAAAAACGCCCGAAAAGCTGACAGACCTTACCAACCTGATAAACGACCTTATCAAAAGCGATCTCGATACCGAATGCTTCTTAAGGCGCCACGCGAAAAGCGTAAAAATCGCGCTTCAAAGCGAAGCGGGCTGGTCTTTGGACGGTGAAAACGGCGGTTTGGCGAAAAATGCCGACATTGAGGTCATTAATAAGGCGCTGTCGCTCATTTACTGATAAAAAAGACTTGACTTATTGAGTCGGTTTATGTATAATTGGAATGTTAAATAATTCTCGGAGGTACCAAACAAATGAATTACTCACGCGTTACGAGTATTTCTCGTTTTGTATTGCTCGTGCTCGCTATCGTGCTCGTTTGCTCGTTGGCTGTGTGCGGTCTTTACATTGACGATGACACGCGTCTGAAAGGCATATTTGAGGACGACGCGGTCCGTCTCGGCCTTGACTTGGCAGGCGGTTCGGTTGTCACTTTCCAGGCAGTTACCGATGACAAGGGCGATGACCTTGATTCGGGTATGAAATCCATCTACACGGTTATGAGAAACCGTCTTGACAATCAGGGTCTCACCGAAGCACTCTGCTACCGTGTCGGCACTGATATGATCACTATCGAAATTCCCGACCTTGACGATCCCAACCAGATCGTTTCCAACATCATGCAGACCGCGAAGATCGAATTTAAGGACGCAAGCGGCAAGGTCGTTATCGAGGGTAAGCACGTTAAGCGTGCAAGCGTCGGCTTTGACGAGGAAACAAGCGAGCCTGTTGTCGATCTCACGCTCAACGATGAAGGCACCGTCCTCTTCGAAGAAGCTACCAGAGCGGCTTACGCTACCAAGGCAAAGATTTCCATCTACCTCGACGGTCAGCTCATTTGCGACCCCACCGTTAACGCTGTTATTACCAACGGTACAGCGTCCATCAGCGGCGGCTTCACCTATGAATACGCAGAAGCGCTCGCAAACAACATCAACGCAGGTGCGTTCCAGTACGAGCTCCAGGACGTTGAAAGCCGTATCGTAGGCGCAACCCTTGGTGAAAACTCGCTTTCCAGCGCGCTTATCGCAGGCGCGATCGGCGTCTTGATGGTTATCGTCTTCATGTCGATCTACTACAAGGTTCCCGGCGTGATGGCTTCGATCGCACTTGTCGGCTACGTCGGCATTTTCGGTCTCGTGCTTGTATTCACTCAGGCAAACCTCACGCTCGCAGGTATCGCAGGTATCTTCCTTTCTATCGGTATGGCGGTTGACGCAAACGTCGTCATCTTCGAAAGAATCAAGGAAGAAATCGATGCAGGCAAGAGCGCAAAGGGTGCTATCAAGGGCGGCTTCAAGAGAGCGTTCACTGCAATTTTGGACTCTAACGTAACCACCATCATCGCGTGTGCGGTGCTTTACTTCCTCGGTTCGGGCTCGATCAAGGGCTTCGCGACCACCCTCTTCATCGGTATCGTTATTTCGCTCTTCACCTCGCTTGTTATTACACGAGCGCTGCTTAACCTCTGCGTAGGCATGGGCATTAACGAACCCAAGAAGTACAGATCTATCATTAAGAAGGAAAAGACCTCGAGCTTCCACTTCATCGGCAAGCAGAAGATCGCGCTCGGCATCGTTGCCGTTATCCTCGTGGCGGGTCTCCTCTCTTTCATCGTTCAGAGCTTTAACATCGACCTCGACTTTTCGGGCGGTACCGAAATTCAGATCAACCTCGGCACCGAGGTAACCGACGAGGTATGCGATCAGGTAAACGATATCATCCGCAACCACGAGCTTCTCGGTAACAAGTACGTTTCCTCGACCACTCAGTCGAAGGACGACCCTAAGATCGCTATCATCCGTACCGGCACCGAAGACCTTAACGTAGAACAGAGAACCGCGTTAGAGCAGGCGCTCGAGGAAGCGTTCCCCGATCTCGACAAGAAGGATATGAGCGTTGATACCGTTCATCCCTCTATCGGCGGCAACCTCACCAAGAAGGCTATCCTTGCGGTTACCATCGCGGTTGTACTCATGCTCGGCTACATCTGGGTTCGCTTCGAGCTCAAGTCGGGTATCGCGGCTGTCGTATGTCTCGTTCACGACCTTTTCGTGATGTTCGTTGTTTACTCGATCTTCCAGATTCCCGTTAACTCCAACATCATCGCGGCACTCCTCACCATTCTCGGTTACTCGATCAACGCGACCATCGTTGTGTTCGACCGCGTCCGTGAAAACAAGGCGAAGGATCCCACCGCGCCCTTTTCCGAAACCATCAACAAGTCGGCTCACGAAACCATGGGCAGAAGCATCAACACCACCCTCACTACCCTCTTTACGATCGGTATGATCTATATCCTCGGTGTTGACGCGATTCGCGATTTCGCGTTCCCCCTCATCATCGGTGTCGTAGCAGGTCTCTTCTCCTCTGTGTTCCTCTCCGGCGTGGTTTGGAACGCACTTGATAAGATGGGCAAAAAGAACTAATTTGATTTATTGAATTTTTCGCGAGAGGAAAACTTTTGTAAAAGTTTTTCCTCTCGCGCTCTCTTTTCAAAACTTTTTAAAACAAAAAACAAAAAAGTGCTCTAAAGTAAGGTCAAACCCTTCAGTAGGGCACTTTTTATTTTTATTTAAATTGAAAAGTTTTGCGGGGGGTCAAGGGGGGGAGCTTTTTCAAAAGCTTCCCCCTTGTGAAAAGTTTTGCGGGGGCAAGGAGGGGCTTTTTCAAAAGCTTCCCCCTTAGAAAAAGCATTTCTCTCGCAAACTAATCATTGAAATGTGAAAAAATCTATGATATAATATACTGAATAAACACAGGCTGGTAAAGAAAATGACCGACATCAACAAGATACGAAACTTTTCGATAATAGCGCACATCGACCACGGCAAGAGCACGCTTGCCGACAGACTGCTTGAATTCACCGGCGCGGTCGAGAAGCGCGAGCTTGACGAGCAGATGCTCGACAACATGGAGCTTGAGCGCGAGCGCGGAATAACCATAAAGGCGCGCGCTGTTCGCTTTGAATACAAGGCTGACGACGGCGAAACCTACTCGATGAACCTCATCCACACCCCGGGACATGTCGACTTCGGGTACGAGGTTTCGCGTTCGCTCGCGGCGTGCGAGGGCGCGGTGCTTATCGTCGACTCGACACAGGGCATTCAGGCGCAGACGCTTGCAAACGCATACCTTGCGGTCGATCACGATTTGGAAATACT
>JAZRGS010000030.1:0-2638 GCA_045644305.1 Eubacteriales bacterium
TTCCCTCGAGCAGCACCACGCCGTTTCCGAGCAGTATTTTATGAACCTCCATCGGCGCATCGGTCGGGCCTACGGTTTGGCCTTCGTTGCCCAAAAGCTTTATGCCGTGTTTTGCAAAAACGCTTGCGGCATAAGCGGTCACAACCAAATCGCCCGCAAGCAGAATTCGTTCCGACGCGTTTGATTCCTTAGCCCTTTTCATTATTTCTTCCGCTTCCTTTTCGGTGATATCACCGTTCAGACGCGCAAGAAAGCATTTGCCGACGAAGATATCGAGCGGTAATTCGTCGACAGACTTTCCGTCCTTTAAAAAGTGGCTCGGCGCATCGATATGCGTGCCGTTGTGGGCGCACATCGAAAACGCGGTAAGGTTGTAAAGGCTTCCCGAATTCATATCGGCAAGCACTTCCCTTTTCGGCGACGGATCGCCGGTATAAACCGCGCAGGAAAAGACCTCCTGCGAAATATCGTAAAGCCTCATCATCACACCTCGAGCTCGCTTTTTATATCGCGGTTCATAAGGCGGTGCATCGCTGTTTCAGGCGAAACGCCGTTTTTGATTATGTCGCGAACCGCGCTTGTTATCGGCATTTCGACGCCATATTTTTGAGAAAGTCCGATAGCCGCCTCGAGCGCATGGTATCCCTCGACGACCATTCCGATTTCCTTAACTGCAGCCTCATAGCTCATCCCTTTACCGATAAGCTCGCCGCAACGGTTATTTCGCGAATGAACCGACGTGCAGGTTACGATCAGGTCGCCTATGCCCGCCAAACCCATAAAGGTGCGGCGCTTGCATCCCATCGCCAAGCCGATACGCGTCATTTCGGAAATGCCGCGGGTCATAAGCATCGCCTTTGCGTTGTCGCCGAGCCCCATACCGCGGGTTATGCCCGATGCAAGCGCGATGATATTCTTCAAGGCGGCGCAGATTTCGACGCCCTTAACGTCGTTATTCGTATAAACACGCATACAGGAATTATGAAATATTTCGGCAACCCTTAACGCGGTTTCCTCATCCTCGCAAGCCGAAACGATCGACGTCGGCATACCTATCGCAACCTCCTCGGCATGAGTGGGCCCCGAAAGGGCTACGATTTTATAAGCAAGCTCGGGGCTTTCGCTTTTAAGCTCGTCCTCAATAACCTCGGTCATAGTGAAAAGGCTTTCCCTTTCGATACCCTTTGCGGCGTTAACGATTATCACGCCCTGATTTAAATAGGGCGCCGCTTTTTTCGCAGTTGCGCGGATAAACGACGAGGGGACAACGAAAAGCACCATTTCCTTATCGGAAAGCGCGTATTTGATATCCACCGTATAGTCGATATCGTCGGGGAACGTGACGTTCGGAAGGTTTTTATGCCTTTTTTCAGCCTTTAAAAGGTCGATTTCTTCTTTTATAGCAGACCAGACGGTTACGTTATGCTTATTTTTTGAAAGCAGCGCGGCAAGTGCCATTCCCCACGTGCCCGCACCGAGAATCGCTATGTTCATAATAATTTCCCTTTATATTTGATGCTTCATTATACCATACAAAGCCTTTGATTTCAAGAGAAAAAGAGACTGCTCTATCAATCCGATTTATGACAATCAAAGAAAAAACTGCGATAATACCTTACGCATATCGCAGCTTTTTTATGAGCCGTTCTCGAAAGACGGCGTATTCGCTATTTATCGCAAATACGCCTCGCCCTTAATTTTTAAAGGTTGCCGTTTATGACAATGGTTACCCTGCCGGGAACGGTTATCCATTCGCCGGTTTCTTCATCTCTTACATAGGTTGCGGCGGGTACGGTTATCGCGCCGAGGCTTGTTCTGAACACGCCGGTTTCGGGGTCGTAGGTGTAATCGTCGGGCTGAGTCCAAGCGACGCCGTTATAGGTGACGGTGAGGTTTTCGAGCGCAGGGTCGAAAACGTCGGTGACAATTACGTTGTCGGTCGCGACGGTTGCACGGTTGCCGTTATTGATAATTTCGATGGTATAGGTGAGGCTGCCCGAACAGGTGACCGTCGTGGGAGAAAGCGATTTTGTGATGTCGAGATCCGCCCCGTCAGCCACGGTGATGATTTCGGAGTCGGATACGCCTTCTGCACATTCGCCGACAAGAGATACGGTGTTTTCGATCTGCGAGCCCGATTCAAGCGGTGCGAAGCCGTTGATTCTTGCGGTATAAAGAAGTGTGGCGACACCGTCGGCAGGCACGTCGATTCCGCTGATTTGCAAGCCGTCGCTCAAGGACACGGTGGGAGCGCTTTGAAGAATACCGTTTACGAAATACCTGACCGACCCCACGACGTAATCAAGAGGTCGGTAAGAATCGCCCTCGAAATCATAAGCGCCAAGATCGTCGACGACGGTCAAATCGTTTATCGCGTCGTTCCCCGCATTTAAAATATTGACCGCATAGGTCACCTCGGAACCGCCGCTGTATTCATCGAAGACAGCCGTTTTGCTGATCGAAAGAGGCGCGATTATTTCGCCGCTCGTGATATTTGAATTCACTACGCCGCCGCTGTAAGAAAGCGTTGCGCGGTTGAAAAAGGTTGCCATATTTGTTCTCCTTTCTTTTTTGGGGATCCCCCCTTTTTTCATTATATGCGCTTTTGTTATTTTTGATTTTTTTGAATAAAAAAGAA
>JAZRGS010000031.1:0-73411 GCA_045644305.1 Eubacteriales bacterium
CCGCTTGGCCTCCGACTTCACACTTCCGCCCCGCTCCTCTCATTTTCTCTCAAAAACAGAAAAACAAAAAGCTTGAAAAAGGTCGAAAAATATGATATTATGTAAATCGAAAAGAAGAAAACGGAGGAAAAGAGATGATTAAGCGCGTAACGTCGTTTTTGCTGTGTCTGGTGCTTGCGTTCGGTGTTTTTCCGCTGACAAGCGGGGAAGTGTCGGTCGCTTCGGCAATGGGTTACAGCTTCGGCGACCGTATTTTGTACGGAGGATATGCGGTCGACGTCGGAAACGATACCTTTTTATTTGAAAACGGCGGACTTTGGCGCGTGAATCCCGAAGGGGATCGCTTTTTCGTCGCGCAGATCGACGGAAAATATCTCAATTACCACGAAAATAAGCTTTATTTCACACACGGTCGTGAAATTATCTCCTGCAACCCCGACGGAAGCGGCATTAAAACGCTTTACCGCTTCGATAGCGAGGTAAAATGCCTTTACGTTGTCGACGACCTTATGCTCTATATGCGCGGTGAAACGGTTTATTCGATGAAAAACGGGCGCGAGGCCGAGCTTCTTACCCGCGAGGGGATGAAGGGCTTTGTTCCCGAAGCCGACGGAAGCATCCGCTGGGTCAAGGACAACCCCGATTATATTTACGTTGAAGAAAACGGCGACGAGGTCTGGGAATCCTCGGGCGAGGAATTTTTGCATTACCTTTCGGCTCCCAACAGCGAGGAATCGACCGATATCGCATGGGAGACTGTCGAGGTCGGCACTCCGCTTGCCTCGGGCGCGGATTACACAGGGCCTTACGTCGAGGTCGGGGAAGTGACGCTTCCGCTCGAAAAGCATATGCCCGGCAGCTTTTTCTCGAAGAACGGACAGGCGTGCACCTGCCACCACACAAGCTCGACCTATTGCATCCAGTCCGAGGGCAACTGCAACTGTATGCGCTATTATCCGACCGGCAAAAAGGAGACCTGCGAGGTCGATTTGCTTGGGGCGCAATGCTTTTCCTTCGCTCGAATGGTGTTCTGGACCTGCTTCGGGTTTATCGACCATACCTCAAATCAATCGCTTTATTACAACGTCGGAACCCTTTCCTCGGGCTCGGTCACGGCGAACAGCGTTAAAAGCCTGCTTATGAAGGCGGCTCCCGGCGCGCACGTGCGCTTGGCGGCGGGGCACTCGGTTTCGATACTTACGATGGACGACGACTTCATCGTTATATACCACGGCAACGCGGGCGGCGACGGCGTCGTTTCACAGCCCTGCGTCATTTCGACAAGGCGCTACACCTGGGAGCAGTTCGCGACAGCGGCGGCGAAGGGCATACTTTACGTCAATATGCCGATAAACTATCCCGATTCGAAGGTCGTGCTCACGAAAAAGGAGGTTGGGCTTTACAAGCTCTACAAAAACCTCAATCTTCGCGCTAAATCGAACACAGAAAGCGATTCCTTGGCGGTCATCCCCAACGGAACGATTATCAACGTCACCGAAATCGACGGATTTTGGGGAAAAACGACCTATAACGGCGTAAGCGGCTGGGTTTTCCTCGAATACGCGAACTATTACAGCCGTCAGGAGATCAACCCCTCGGGCGAGCTGTTCAGGCTCTCCGACGACGGATATCTTCGCGCCGCGGCTTGGAAAATGAGCCTCGATTCCTTCGCCGAATATTTCGACAAGCAAAGCATAACCGTTAAAAAGCCCGATGGAAGCGACCTCGCAAGCGGCGATTACGTCGGAACAGGCTGTGTTCTTACGCTTAAGGTCGACGGCGAAATCCTTGATACCGCAACGGTTTGCCTAGCGGGGGACATAAACAAAAACGGCGTGCTCGACGTCGGCGACTATATCCTCGCAAAGCGCGCCTACCTCGGCACGGTCAAGCTTGATGCCGTCCAAAAGGCGGCGGCAGACGTTTCGGGCAGCGGCGGCATCGACGTTTACGATTACATCTTCATCAGGCGCTTCTTCTTCAATCCCGTCGGCGATTATTTTAAGGATTTTTAAAGAATTTTTCGGGAATTAAAAGTGAACACGAGAGAGAAAGCTTTTTCAAAAAGCTTCTCTCTTCTTTTTTTGTCAAAAAAGCCTTTCACAAAAAGTCTCTTTCTCGGTTTTGGTAAAAATTTCAAAATTACAAGATATTGGGCAATCTGAGCGCGTCACCCCATTCTGTGGGACTTGACAAGGTGTGTTATAATATTAAGTGGAAGGAAATGCGCATTGCGAAAAACGGCGAAAAATTTGTCGTTTTCGCACATATAAAATCGATCATATTCGTGCATAATTCCGATTCGGGCGGCATAATATTTAATATTGGAGAAGATTTCTGAAAGCCGCTCAAAAAATTATTAAGGAGAAAATTTCTGTGAAAAGATTAAGTATTCTGCTTCTGCTTATCGCGGTTGTTGCGTTGTCTGTTTCGATCGCCGCCGTCGCAAGCATCGCAGAGACGGAAGCCAAGGATAGCGAAAGCATCCCCGACGATACTCCCGTCACTTACGGTTATCTTCAGAAGTTCAAACAAGAGCTGCGTCAGGAGATAATCGACGAGCTTACCGCAAACGGCGGAATCAACATTTCGACAACATACGAGGACCTTTCCTTTAACGAGGGCGACGTCATCATCCTTTCGCCCGACGCAGAGGTCATTTATCGCGGCGGCGGTGCCGTTGCAATCACCTCTTCCTGCGAAAGCGGGGAGGGAATCACCGATATGTCGGGTGAGCGCGAGCTTTTTTCGGGCGAATCCCTTGAATACGGACATATCTATCACGCGTCTGCAAGCGAATCGCGCAAGGCGATACTCATCACAGGCGGCAAGGCGTATTTTACAATAAGAGGTGGCTATGAAATTGGGTAAATTCAGGCGCTTCCTCTGCTTTGTGCTCGCGTTCGTATTCTGCGCGGGTGCATCGGTAATGCCGACAGCAAAAAAGGTTGAATATAACGAGCCCAACGTGCGCATCGGTATGTACGTTTCGGCGCCGATACTCGATACAAGGCTGTTTTCCTCGAACAACAAGTCGTCAAACGGCTTCGAGATCGGATATACCTCGTCCGACAGCTTTGTTAAGCTCTTCACGGTTACAAACAGCTCGATAATCATTCTGCCGCAGGTCAACGCAAGCGTTTCGGGCGCCGAGGCTTATGCCGACGCGGACGGCTCGATCGGTGCGTACAGCGCAATTCTCGGCAGATTTACAAGCTACGCCTCGGCTTCGAAGGCGGCAAGCGCGAAAAAGGGCTTCGTTGCCGTCGTTAACGGCGGGTACGAGGCGCGCGCCTATACCGCAAACACCGCAGAAGCGGTAAAGGCGGCATCCATCGGACGACAGGTCGCGTCCCCGACGGCAGGCGGCATCACGGTTATCGATTCGAACGGCAAAATTCTCTTCACATATGAGGATTTATCGCGCCCGCTTGCGCTTCGCGGCTTGGACGGAACCCCCGTTAATCTCCCGATGCGCCATCGCTCGGGCAGTGTAAACCATTACGATTACAGCGGAATTTTCGAATACAGCGTAAAAGACGGCAAGCTTTGGATGGAAAACATCCTCGGACTTGAGGATTACACGAAATGTGTAATGGCGAACGAGATCGGCACGAACTTTACCGTCGAGACCCGCAAGGCGTTCGCTGTGCTCGCGCGCACGGTTCCGCTTTATTCCAAGCATAAAAAGCAGGGCTTCGACGTCTGCACGAACTCCGCCTGCTGTCAGGTCTACCACGGACTTTACCGCATGAGCGATGAAAACAACGCCATCGTTGATGCGACGCGCGGACTTTTCTGTGCATACAACGGCGCGCCGATCATGGTGCTTTACCACAACTCCAACGGCGGCGCAAGCTGCTCGTCGGTTGCGGCTTGGGGCGGTGAAGAGGTTCCTTATCTCACAACCGTGTTCCAGGAGGAATACGACGAGGGCGACAAGTGGAACCGCGTTTACACAAAGACCGAATTTTTCGATTATTTGCGCTCGCGCAACAGCTTTTCGGGCTTGAAGGACGATGAAATCTCGATGCAGATTCTCGCGAAGGACCCCTACGGCTCGGATTATATCACGGTTCTTTCGGTCAGCGACGGAAGCGGCAACAGCATCCAAATCGAAACGAGCGAGGACATCCGCTCGGCTTGCGGCTTCAACAGCGCAAACTTCACGCTTGAATATTCGACCGAAATCGAGGTTCTCACCTCCGAAGGTAAGGTTGAAAAGCGCAAGGTCGCCGGCATCCTCACCGAGGACGGCTATAAGCCCTTTAACGGCTTCGGCGAAAGCTATAAAACCACGCAAGGCCTTGAAATTGCACCCGACAAGGTAACTGTTAACGGTATGGGCGCAGGCCACGGCGTCGGATTCTCGGCAACGGGCAGCGAAAAGCTCGCGAAGGACGGTTACAGCTACAAATATATCCTTTCCTTCTTCTTCAACGGCACCACGCTCGAGCTCGCTCACTAATAATTGCATAAAAAAAGACTTCACGCGTGATTTTTTGCGCGTGAAGTTTCCTATTTTTTGAAAAATTATAAAAATTGCGTTAAAATTAATAAATCGACTTTACAAAAGCTTTAAGTTGAATTATAATATCTTTTGCTATAAAAAAACATCAAGGGAGGAAATTTATGCGTTCGTCAAAGCTTCGTGTGGTCTTCATTGTCGCCATTTCGGTTATTATGTCAGCGCTCCGTACCTTTATCATCGCAAACAATATGGAAAACAGCGCGAAAGACGCATATTATCTCCCCGAAAGCCTTGAAGTCACTGCGTTTTCGGTAGTGTCTGCATTGATTCTCTGCATCTGCCTTTATCTGGCGTTCGCCTTCGGCAGAAATAAAACGGTAAAGCTCGACCGCGCCTTTTCGGCAGTCCCCGCGGGCTCGCTCGTCCTCGCTTTTTCACTGATTTTCGCGGTTGCGACCTTTATTAACGACTTTATCAAGGCGGAAGTCAAGCAGGCTTCTGCGATGGACGTCATCGTAATTCTGCTCTCGGTGCTTACCGCTGTGAAATTTCTCTGGTCAGGTTTGTTCTACAATTACAAGGTCAAGAACGAAAGCGCTCACGCAGTTGCCGCGCTTTTGCCCATCTTCCTTTCGATTTTCAGAATATTAAGCGACTTTGTCCGCGCAAGCGCCGCTCCGACAGCATCCTCGGGCGCATACCACATCCTCGGGCTCGTCTCGGTGCTCCTTTATTTCCTCGTCGAGGGAAGCTCCTTCGTTAAAAAGGCGAACGGAACGCTCTATTACGCGCTCGGATATATTTCGGTATACCTCCTCTTGGTTTACGCGCTTCCGAACCTTATTTTGCATTGCTTCGTATTCTGCTTCAACCCTCAAACCTCCTTCTCTATCGTCGACATCGGCATCGCCATCTACGTCGCCTCTCGCCTCTCCTCGGCTCAGCTTTTGGACAAGGAAGATTTGGACAGGGAAGAGGAATAAAACAAAAAACGCCACTCCAAAACAAAAAACCTCGATTACTCGAGGTTTTTTCTTTTCCGTTTTTGTTGTTACAGAATTACTCCAACTCGCCGAGAAGCGCGCCTTCATAGAATTCGAGCGTGCCGTTATCGCAAAGACGAGCGAGGTTGGGGTCGATAGGAAGCTTTGCAACCTTTTCGATGCCGTGCTCTGCCGCGACAGCGTCGACGTTGCCCTCGCCGTAGATAAAGTGCTTCTTGTTGCAGTCGGGGCACTGGAAGTAGGAATAGTTTTCAACGAGACCGAGAATGGGAATGTTCATAAGCTCAGCCATACGTACCGCCTTGCCGACGATCATCGAAACAAGGTCCTGAGGGCTGGTTACGATAATCATGCCGTCGACGGGGAGCGACTGGAACACGGTAAGCGGTACGTCGCCGGTTCCCGGAGGCATATCGATATACATAACGTCGTTTTCGCCCCAGTTAACGTCGGTCCAGAACTGCTTTACACAGCCTGCGATGACGGGACCGCGCCATGCGACGGGGTCGGATTCGTTGGGGAGCAAGAGGTTGAGCGACATAACCTTAATGCCGGTCTTGCTTTCGGGGGGGATCATAGCCTCGCCGTCGCTTACAACGCCGCCGTTGACGCCGAATATCTTGGGAATCGAAGGGCCGGTGATGTCTGCGTCGAGGATCGCGACCTTCTTGCCGCTTCTCTGCGCGTTTATCGCAAGCAACGAGGTGCAAAGCGATTTGCCAACGCCGCCCTTGCCGCTTACAACTGCGATTACTTTGCCGATCTTGCTTCCGTCACGGAGCTTCTCGATCATGCTTTCCTTGGTTTTTTCTCTACTCGAGCAGTTTGCGCTACAAGTAGAGCAATCATGCGTACATTCACTCATCTTTTTTCACAGTCGCGATAGACCATGCAACAAATTTGTTGACGTCTCTCCGCGAATCCTTTCAATAATTTGTAACCCTCGACGGGGTTCTATTATTTGTTACAATTCACTTTATAAGTTCTTTTTCTTCGCCGCGAAGAGTAGAACCATCGTCCACGCGGGGAGAATGCTTTATTTATAGCCGCCTCTACCGCGGGAACTACTTGGCGGATTATCCGCCCGCGGGAACTACTTGGTGCGTTACGCACCCTTTACAGGGTTTTCAAGTAGGTTATGCTTAATTTTGCACATTCCATGCGAGATTTATTCATCGAGGGATAGTCCTGCTCAACGATAAACCATTCAACGCCGCATTTTTCAGCCTTTTCGATAATCGGCGCGAAGTTTTGCACGCCGTATCCGACGGGGCGGAACTCAAATTCCTGCTTTACGGTTTCTTTCGGTTTGCTCTCGATGCCGATAAGCTCGTACATATTGTCGCTCTTTTGACCGACGTAGTCCTTCAAGTGGAGAAGCGGGCAACGGTTTGCGTACTTGTCGAGGTAGTGAATCGGGTCCTGACCCGCAACCGATACCCAGCAGGTGTCCATTTGCATCTTCAAAAGCTCGGCAGGGGTGGTGTCGTAAAGGTTGTCGAAGCCTGTTTCGCCGCTTTCAAGCAGAACGAAATCGAATTCGTGGTTGTGGTAGCTCAGCGACATTCCTGCGTCGTGCACAGCTTCGCCGATCTTGACAATCGCGTCGCGTGTCGCCAAGTAGTTTGCGCCGCCGGGACGGTCGTCTTCGCCGAGCCAAGGAATAACGATGTGCTTGCAACCGACGGTTTTGTATGTGTTGATAACGCCTGCGGTGTCACGGAGCAGGTCGGGAAGCGAAACGTGTGCCGAAATCGGTGTAAGACCGATTTTTTCGACAAGCGCCTTCATCTCCTCGGGCGTTTTTCCGTAAAGTCCTGCGAACTCGACGCCCTCGTAGCCGTATTCCTTAAGCGCCGTTAAGGTCGCTTCAATATCTCTTTCGGCATCGTCTCTTACCGAATATAACTGTATAGCAATAGGTTTCATTTCTTTTCAATTTCGCGGGCGCGTGACGCGCCGAGCAGTTTCGCGATGAGCCTTTCAACAAGCTCATAATGCTCTCTCCGCGATACCCTTCAATATTTTGTTGCCCTCGACTCCACGCGGAGTGAGGTTTTTCTGCTTTGTTAGGGTTTACCGCGGGCTTTACTTGGTGCATTATGCACCCGCGATACCCTTCTATATTTTGTAAGCCTCAATTGGATTCTATTATTTGTTACAATTCACTTTATAAGTTCTAACCCCTCGTTACGAAGAGTAGAACCGTCGTCCACGCGGGTGGAAGGCTTTATTTATAGCCGCCTCTACCGCGGAACTGAAAAGGCGGGTTACCCGCCCGCGGGAACTACTTGGTGCATTATGCACCCCATTTGCCGTCGACGAAGATGGGGGTAGCGACGCCGTCCTTGTAGCCGGTGATGCAGAGGTCGTCGGAGCCGATCATAAAGTCAACGTGGATCATCGAGTCGTTAACGCCGAGCGCGTGAAGCTCGTCAAGGGTCATGTTTTCGAATCCCTTAACACAGCCGGTGTAGCCCGAGCCGAGAGCAACGTGGCAGGACGCGTTTTCGTCGAAGAGGGTGTTGTAGTAAAGCAATCCGCTTGCCGCGATGGGGGAGTCCTTGGGGACGAGCGCAAGCTCGCCGAGCATTCTGCTTCCCTCGTCGGTGGTGATAATCTTACCGAGCGCTTCCTCGCCCTTTTCGGCGTGCCAAGCAACAGCCTTGCCGTCCTCGAAGTCGATATAGAAGTTTTCGATAAGTGTGCCGCGTGCCGAAAGCGGCATCGCAGAAACGAGTCTGCCGCTGCATTTGCCCTTCATCGGGGTGGTGAAGATCTCCTCGGTCGGCATATTCGGGTTGTAGAATACACCCTGAAGCGTGTATTCGCCGCCGCCGCACCAAACGCTTTCCTTCATAAGCTCGCACTTGAAGTCGGTGCCGTTTTTGGAGGTATAGTGGAGATAATCGAACTGCATTTTGTTGAGCCATTCGCTCTTTTCGCGGAACGCCTGATTCTTTCTGTCCCAAGCCGCGATAGCGTCGTTGGTTTCGTCGCATTCGACGGTCGCAAGGATTGCCTCCCAAAGCTTTTCAACGGCAACGCTTGTGCGTTCGTTGGGGAACACCTTCTTCGCCCACGCCTTGCCGGGGATAGCGCAAACCAGCCACTGGTGCTTGTTGTCCATCGCGTCGCGGTAGGGCTTGATAAGCTTCGAAGCGGCGATGCTTGCCTTCGCGAGCTTTTCCTGATTAACAGAAGCGAGCCCGTCGGGGTCCTCGCAGATAAGACGGATGCGAGCGGGGAGAATTTCGGAATCGTGCTTAACGCGCTCGACCTGCCAAGCGGGAACGTCGCAAAGCGAACGGGTGGTGCGGTGTCTGTAAGCAAGCTTGGTGAGCTGGGTCATCGACCAGTCAACGCGAACGTTGCCCGCGCCTGCACGGTATGCCTCTTCGGCAAGGATTGCGACGAAATCCGCCGCCTCGACGTCAGCGCCGATGTTCAACTGCTGACCCTTCTGGATGTTTACGCCCTGCTTGATAAGAAGCTTCGCGTATTTTCTCATTACACTTTTCTTCATTTTTTTAGTTTCGCGATGAGCCATACAACAAGATTGTTAACTCTTCATCGCGATTCCTTTCTGGTATTTGTTAACCTCGACTCCACGCGGACTGAGGTTTTTCTGCTTTGTTAAGGTTTACCGCGGGCTTTACTTGGTGCATTATGCACCCGCGATACCTTTGGCGCGTGACGCGCCGCACAGTTTCGCGATGTGTCGGTCAACAAGCTCATAATGCTCTCTCCGCGATTCCTTTCTGGTGCTTGTAACCCTCAATTGGGTTCCATTATTTGTTACAATTCACTTTATAAGCTCTAACCCTTCGCCACGAAGAGTAGAACCATTATCCACGCGGGTGGAAGGCTGTTTTAAATTTCAAACTTTACCGCGGGAACTGAAAAGGTGTGTTACACACCACGCGGGTATAGCGTTACATTATTTTGCCGCCTTTATCGCGGGAATTGCTTGGGGCGTCACGCCCCCCCGCGGGAGCTGAAATAAATGCGAGACCTCTGTTGAAAGAAGTCTCGCAAGGCAGCTCGATAATTACTTTTTCATTTTCACGTTGCTGTCGACTTTGGAATCCTTGACTTCCTTAACCGCGGGCTCGTTAGCCTTTTCGAGAACCGAGTGGACCGCCCACTTCTGGATCTGGATCTTGGTTCTGTTGCCGCTGGTTTCAACGAGAAGCATGTCCTCGGTGATCTTAACGACCATAGCCACGATGCCGCCGGTGGTGCAGATAACGTCGCCAAGCTCGATCGAATTGCGCATATCCGCGGTTTCCTTTTCCTGCTTCTTCTGAGGACGGTAGATGAAGAAATAGAAGACCAAAACGAGCGGAACGAGAGTGATGAGAAGCGAAATCGCGCCGCCGCCTGCGGGTGCGGTTTCTTCAAGCATCAAAAGATTTGTAAGATTCATTTTAAGTTACCTTCGCTGTATTTTATTCTTTTTACGTTTGTGCAATAAAGCGTGCTTTCGTCGATTTCGAAGACCGCGCCGGTAAGCGCGATATTCTTCTTTTCGGGGATGCCCTTCATGCGGACGTTCTTTGTAAAGCACGATATCGCGGT
The DNA here is from genome assembly GCA_045644305.1 of Eubacteriales bacterium. Classification (GTDB taxonomy): domain Bacteria; phylum Bacillota; class Clostridia; order Oscillospirales; family CAG-382; genus Coliplasma. Next base: position 10,057 of record JAZRGS010000031.1, read on the forward strand.
GTTGTAGGATACACCGATGATCGAATCTGTGCTTCCGCACATCCCGATGTCGCTGATATAACCGCTTCCGCGGTCGGTGAGCCGTTCGTCGGCTGTCTGCACGTGGGTGTGCGTGCCGAACACCGCTTGAATCCGTCCGTCGAAGATATGCATGAACGCCTGCTTTTCGCTGGTTGCCTCGCCGTGGAAATCGCAGATAGCAATGTCGTAATTGCCCTTTTGGCGCTCAAGCAGACGCTCGACCGCGTGGAACGGCGAATCGACCGGGTCCATAAAGACCTGACCGCAAACCGAAATAACCATCGCGCGAAGCCCGTTTTTTATCGGAACGATGCAATAGCCCTCGCCCGGCGAATCGGGCGGGAAGTTGAGCGGACGAAGCACCGTCGGCTCGTCCTCGAGCAGGTCGAAAATCGCGTATCTGCGGAAGGAATGGTTGCCGCCCGTGAGGACGTCGGCGCCGCTTTCAAACAAAATGTCGGCGTCGTATTTCTCCAAACCGCTTCCTTCGTGAGCGTTTTCGGCATTTACGATAACCAAGTCGGCGTTTTCCGCGTTCTTGATCCTTCGCAAGTTTTTCCGCACAAATTCCAAGCCGGGGGTTCCGAAAACATCTCCCACCGCAAGAATTCTAACCATTTTTTCAATTTCGCGGGCGCGTGACGCGCCGAACAGTTTCGCGATGAGCCTTTCAACAAGCTCATAATGCTCTCTCCGCGATACCTTTCTGGTATTTGTTAACCTCGACTCACGCGGAGTGAGGTTTTTCTGCTTTGTTAAGGTTTACCGCGGGAACTACTTGGCGGATTATCCGCCCCGCGATACCCTTTCTTTTTTCAAAGTCACGATAAACGAAACAATATGCTTGTTACCGTTTCGCCGTGAAATTTTATTTAAATACAACTTACCCGAAAAGCGTTCAGAGCAGATGCAGATTGGACAAACAGAACCCGAAGCTGTAGTAATCTACTGCGAGCGGTTCTGTTTGTTCAAAACAAAGTATTCTGCGCTGCTATGGACGGTTTTCTATTTCGCGTAATCGACCTGACGCATCTCACGAATAACGTTTATCTTGATCTGACCGGGATATTCAAGCTCCTCTTCGATCTTGCGAGCGATATCCCTTGCGATAAACACCATTTCGTCGTCGTTCACCTCGTCGGGCTTGACCATAATGCGAACCTCGCGGCCTGCCTGAATAGCAAAAGACTTTTCAACGCCGGTGAAGGAGGTTGCGATTTCCTCAAGCTTCTGGAGACGCTTGATATAGGTTTCGAGATTTTCACGTCTTGCACCGGGGCGTGCAGCAGAAAAAGCGTCTGCCGCCTGAACGATCATAGCGACAAGCGTGTTGGGCTCAACGTCGCCGTGGTGTGCCTCGATAGCGTGAACGATTTCGCGGCTTTCCTTGTACTTGCGCGCAAGATCGACACCGATCTGTACGTGCGAGCCGTCGATTTCGTGAGTCATTGCCTTACCGATGTCGTGAAGCAGACCCGCGCGCTTTGCCTGAGCAACGTCAACGCCGAGCTCGGAAGCGATCATGCCTGCGATGTGCGAAACCTCGATAGAGTGCTTAAGCACGTTCTGACCGTAGCTTGTACGGTATTTAAGACGACCGAGCAGCTTAACAAGCTCGGGATTGATGCCGTGAACACCGGTTTCGTAGGTAGCCTGCTCGCCTTCCTTCTTGATGACGGCTTCGACTTCCTTGCGGGACTTTTCGACGGTTTCTTCGATTCTCGAGGGGTGGATACGTCCGTCGGAGATGAGCTTTTCGAGCGTCATTCTCACAACCTCTCTGCGAACAGGGTCGAAGGTCGAAATAGCAATAGCTTCGGGGGTGTCGTCGATGATAAGGTCGACGCCGGTGAGGGTTTCGATCGCGCGGATGTTTCTGCCCTCGCGGCCGATGATTCTGCCCTTCATTTCGTCGTTGGGAAGGTCGACGACCGATACGGTAGCTTCGGCAACACTGTCTGCCGCACAGCGCTGGATAGCGAGTGCGATTATGTTCTTGGCTTCTTCCTCTGCCTTGTCCTTGCATTCCTGCTCGACCTCAAGCAGCTTCATAGCCATTTCGTGTCTTGCTTCGCTTTCGACACGCTCCATAAGTACGGCGCGTGCGTCCTCCGCGGTCATGCCGGAGATCTTCTGAAGAAGCTCCTCCTGCTGTGCGACGATTTCTTCAGCCTTAAGCTTCAATGCGTCGTTTTCGCGGATCTTGTTGTTCAAAACCTCTTCCTTCTTTTCGAGGTTTTCATACTTTTTGTCGAGATTTTCTTCCTTCTGCATCGCACGTCTTTCCATGCGCTGAAGGTCGTTTCTTCTCTCCTTCAATTCGCGCTCGGTTTCGTTCTTGATCTTGAGCGCTTCTTCCTTAGCTTCTACAAGCTTTTCCTTTTTTGCCGTTTCAGCGGCCTTTGCAGCATCTTCAAGGATTCTCTTCGCTTCTGCTTCCGCGCTGCCGATCTTCTTTTCGGCAATCGCCTTGCGGATGAGCATACCAACGATGAGACCTACGACGATACCACCGATGGCGGCGAGTACGTAGTACAACAAAATTTTGTGCCTCCTAAAATTTATTTTATCCCGAGGCGTCTCCCTTGCCCGACTGATAAGTTTTATATTTCGTTTTGAAAATATATCGTTATTTCGCCGTGCGGAGCTGATTTTTCGGCTTTGCGCGCGTTTCGCTCCGACTGACAAGGCATAGGCATCGGTATTCAAAGTAATTATACATATTTTTTCTTGTCTTGTAAACCCCCTACATATAAATATATGAAAATTTTTAACAATTATTTCGCGAAAAAAGAGCCTCTTTCGACAAAAGCGGCTTTGCGAGAGTTAAAATCGTTGACTATTTGCTTTAAAAGGGGTATAATGTAAAAAATATCGTAAAATGGTGAAGTATGATATATTTCGACTCGGCGGCGACGACCGCTCCGTTTCAAACCGCGATCGACGCGGCAAATAACGCCTTTTCCTGCTTCGGCAACCCATCCTCGCTTCATTCGGCGGGCATAAACGCGAAGAAAATGCTCGATCTTGCACGCAAAACCATCGCGAATTCGCTTTATTGCAAGCCCGACGAGGTTATTTTCACAAGCGGCGGAAGCGAAAGCAACAATCAGGCGATATTCGGACTTGCGAATCTTCGAATCCGCCGTTCAAAGCGCATCATCACGACCGACAGCGAGCACCCGTCGGTTTTGAATCCGCTTGCGCGACTTGAAGCCGAGGGCTTCGAAATTGTAAAAATACCGACCGTAAGCGGCAAGCTCGATATAGAATACCTCGAAAACGCGCTTAAGGACGGCGCGGCGTTCGTCACGGTGATGCTCGCGAATAACGAAACCGGCGCGAAATATGACCTTGCCGCGGTCAGACGCGCTATCGACCGAAGCGGATGCGGCGCGTTGCTCCATTGTGACGCGGTTCAGGGCTTTTTGAAGCTCAAAAATCCGCGTGAAATTTCGAAATATTGCGATCTTGCAAGCGTTTCGGCGCACAAGATCGGCGGATTAAAGGGTGTCGGCGCGCTTTATTGCAAGTCGGGCATCAAAATCCAGCCCTTTATCCACGGCGGCGGACAGGAAAAAAATCTGCGCTCGGGCACCGAAAACGTCGCGGGTATCTCGGCATTTGCCGCCGCCTGCGAGGAGTTCCCGAAGCATATTTCGCACATCTCGGCTTTGTACGACCGCGCGGTCGCGCTTTTGTCACAGCATCCCGAAATAATCAAGCTTAACCTACCCGAAAGCCACATCGACAGCATCCTTTCCATCTCTGTCAAGGGCGTTCGCAGCGAGGTTTTGCTCAACGCGCTCGACCTTAAAGGGGTGTGCATCTCGGCAGGCAGTGCCTGCTCGGCAAGAAAGGGACCCAGCGGTGCGCTGACCGCTTTCGGGCTTTCCAAGGAGGAAATCGACGGCACCGTCCGCATCAGCTTCGGCGCATTCAATACGCAAGAAGAGGTCGACTCGCTCGTCGAAAGTATTCTCGACACGATAAACGCGCTATCGAGAAAATAATCTCGGGCAGATTTTGCAGGAAAATAATCAAATCGATAAATTTAAAAAGTTTTGAAGGGCAGGGGAAACCCATAAAGCGGTTTCCGAAAACAAAAACATGGAAGTATTGCTTTTAAAATACGGTGAAATAGTTTTGAAGGGGCTCAATCGCGGCTACTTCAATACCATGCTCGAAAGCAGGGTAAAGCGCGCTTTGAAGAGCGTGCAGGGCGAATTTTATTACGATTACGCGCAATCGACGCTTTGCGTCTGGGGCTCGGACGACGCCGATATGGACACCGCCTACGAAAAGGTCAAAAAGGTGTTCGGTATCGCAACCGTCTGCCGCGGCATAGCCTGCGAAAAGGACATGGACGAGATCAAGCAAAAGCTTGCGGAAAATATCGACGACCTGCTCGGAAACGCACGCACCTTTAAGTGCGACGCGAAGCGAAGCGATAAGAAATTTGCGTTGAAATCTCCCGAAATCTGCGCAATTTGCGGCGGAACCGTGCTTGAATCGCGCCCCGACATGAAGGTCGACGTCATAAATCCCGATCAGGTCATCACTATCGAGATTCGCGACAGAAAGGCGTTCATCCACGGCAGAGGCGAAAAGGGCGCGGGCGGTGTTCCCGTTGGCTCGGGCGGCAGAGCGATGCTTATGCTTTCGGGCGGTATCGACAGCCCCGTTGCAGGCCACATGATCGCGCGCAGAGGTGCGGCGATCGACGCGGTTTACTTTGAAACTCCGCCTTACACGGGCGAAGCGGCGGCGATGAAGGTCCGCACGCTTGCCGAAAAATTAACCGAATATTGCGGCGAAATATATCTTCATTCGGTGTCCTTGACCGAGGTTCAGGAAACCCTCGTTGCCAACTGCAAGGAAAAGCTTTTCACGCTTCTTTTGAGAAGATTTATGGTGCGCTGTGCCTGCAGAATTGCCGAAAAATACGGCGCGGGCTGCCTTGTCACGGGCGAAAGCCTTAGTCAGGTTGCGAGCCAGACGATGCTGTCGCTCGGCGTGACCGACGCGGTCGCAACTCTTCCGATTTTGCGTCCCTGCATCGGGCTTGATAAGGAGGAAATCGTTGTCCGCGCAAGGGAAATCGACACCTTCGAGACATCTATTCTTCCTTATGAGGACTGCTGTACCGTATTCACACCGAAGCACCCCGACACCCGCCCCGACATCGCCGAAATCTTGGAGGAAGAGGCGAAAATCGACGTCGAGGGACTTGTCGAGCGCGCTCTCGCAACCGACCATTTTGTAAGATTGGGGTAAACCGATGAAGGCTTTGATAAACCGCCTTAAAAGGCAGGGAAAACAGATATCCTGCGCCGAGTCCTGTACGGGTGGGCTCGTCGCGAAGATGATAACCGACGTTTCGGGCGCGAGCAGCGTTTTTCAGTGCGGAATCGTCACCTATTCGAACGAAATGAAGCAAAATCTGCTCGGCGTTTCGGAAAAAACCTTGTGCGAATTCGGCGCCGTTTCCGAGGAGATCGCGCGTGAAATGGCTTTGGGCGTTTTGGAAAAGTCGGGCTCGGATATCGCGGTTTCGGTAACCGGACTTGCAGGCCCCGAGGGCGACGGCTCCGGCAAGCCTGTCGGCACGGTTTGCATCGGCATAGCGACGGCGGAAAAATGCTATGCGACCACCTTTGTTTTCGCAGGTAAGCGCAACGAAATAAGACGCCGCGCCGCAAAAATGGCGCTCAATATGGCATACGATGAGCTGGCTTTGCAAAAATCCGAAAAGCCGAAAAGAAAACGCAAAATCAAGGAATAATATAAAAAAAGAGGGTAACCCCTCTTTTTGTTTTGCGCGAAAGACTTCAGTCGCGTTCAAGCCTATTTAAAATCTCTTGCCGTTTTGCCTTTAAAATCTCGTCGTCGATATCGACGTAAATACAGTTTTCGCAGCAACCGCATACATCGAGCGAAATTTCGTCAAGCTTGCAAATGCTTTTATCCCAATAAATGCAAAAAATGTTGTCGCAACGCATACGTCCCTCCCGTTTTTGTAATTATATCAAAAAATAGGGATAATATCAAGTACTCGAAGTATAAAAACTTGTCGGCAACCTATACTGATATCAAGTAACCGAAGTATAGGAGATTGCGATGAAGTTAAATGAAGCGATTGCCGCGAGAATCCGCGAGCTGTGCAACGAAAAGGGGCTTTCACAGTACGGACTGTCGATGAAAAGCGGAGTTCCTCAGTCGACGCTCAGCACCATAACGAACTGTACCTTTCAAAGCATGAAGGTTCGCATTATATACGAAATCTGCGAAGGGCTCGAAATGAGCATCGCCGACTTTTTCGATTCGCCGCTTTTCGATAGAGAAAAAATTATCGATTAAAATTAAAAAGAAAAACAGACAGGTTAATCCTGTCTGTTCTGTTTTTTGTATAAAGGCTACGAAAAAGATTTTTTTGCGTCAATTAATAAGGTTTCGAACTCAAACGGTTTTTATTAATTTTTCGTACTCCCATAATAACGATATGTACTATAATTTCTACCGCAAAAAAGATAATAATATTTAAAAACGGCATTACAAATGGTGCTATCAACTCAGGAATTGCGTAAAATGGATCTCGTACGACAAAAAACCAATTAAAAAAGTGAGAATATCCATCAGAAGTGCCGTTGTAGGCATAATTTCCGATCAATGCCCATATGGTCATAAATACGATTGCGCCTAAATCACGATAACACTTTTTGATATTATATTTATCGTATTCAAAGATCAATGTCAATAATCCGTAAACTGTCATTATGCTATGAAAAATGAGCGTTTGTATCACACGATAAGAAATCGGGTGCACCGCATGCCACATAACGCCTGCGGGATAAATGAGATAGACAAGATTGGAAATAAAGCCAAGCAATACAAATGAAAGCCTATACTTTTCAAGAAACCGATTATGATAGCTTAAAAAGCACAACACACACATGGCGGTACAGACATGGAACGGTAATTTTTCAATGTCAATCTCACCGTATGCCAAAGGCATCAAAAAGAAATCCAATATGTATAAACCAAATGCGATGTCAATAAAGATTTGAGCTGTTCTTTTTTTAAAATCATTGCCTTTGTTTTTGAGCAAAAGCAAAATAACGACTACTGCAACAATCGTCAGCACGATGTAGAAAAAATGCCATACTCCAAATAGGGTGAAAATCTCGCCGCCTTTTTTATCAGACAAAAGGTTATTAAAAAAACGATACATGCCATCACCGCCTTTCTGGGATTATAGCATATTTTACAAAGCAATTCAAGAACTTTTCGCATTCTCACATCTCAATCACGCCGAAGGCGTGTATATCATCCGCAACTTGTTGCGGTATATCATCAACACGGAGTGTTGTATATCATCAAGCCGCTGGGAAATGCACGCTAAAGCGTGATGAGATACAAGGGCGGCAAGCCGCCCATGATGATATACACCGCACGTTGTGCGGCGATGAGATGCCAAGCCTGCGGCTTGGATAAAAAAAGAAGCAACTTTTGGTAGACAAAAGTTACTTCTTTTTTGGCAGCGGAATAGGGATTCTCCGCAGACTTCACGCCTACATACGGCGCTCCGCGCCTCTTTCGCCGCGCGTCTGCTCCCCTGTGGCACTGCAAACGTGTCCCCGACACGTTTGCTCGGCTTCGCCGCCGTGCCCTTCGAATCCCTTCAGAACAAAACAAAAAACCACCGTGTGGTGGTTTTTTGTTTTGGCAGCGGAATAGGGATTCGAACCCCAACAAACAGAGTCAGAGTCTGTCGTGCTAACCGTTACACAATTCCGCTATATTGGTTCTGCGCTCTTGCGCGTTGACTATTCTATCACTGTTTTTGACGATTGTCAAGTCTTTTTTGTTTTTTTTGAAATTTTAAGGAGCGAAAACCGCTGTCACTTCAAAGAAAGTGCGAATATACTGTCGAGGGTGATGAATTATGTATGAATTTGACACGCTTGCGGTGATCGGAGGGGGAGAGAGCGGGTACGAGGACGCGATTTCGCCTCCGATTTTTCAGACGTCGACCTTCGGAGGCGGCGAAAAATATTCCTACACGCGGCTTTCGAACCCGACGCGCGAAATTTTGGAGCGCGAATTGGCGACGTTAGAGGGCGGAAAATACGCATTCGCCTTCGCTTCGGGGCTTGCGGCGGTGAATTCGGTGTTTTCGCTGCTTTCAAGCGGCGACAGAGTGCTTATCTCGGACGACCTCTACGGCGGCAGCTACCGAATGGCGACGCGCATCTTTGAAAAGTACAAAATCGAGTTCGAATTTATCGACACGACAGATGCACAAAATGTGGAAAACTCCTTGAAAAACGGGGCAAAAATGGTTTTTATCGAATCGCCTACCAACCCGATGATGAAGATTTCGCCGATAGCCGAAATTGCCTCGCTTTGCAAAAAACATAACGCGATTTTCGTTGTCGACAACACCTTTTTAACGCCTTATTTTCAAACCCCTCTCGCGCTTGGCGCCGATATCGTGCTTCATTCCGCCACAAAGTACCTTTCGGGGCATCACGACACCGTCGCGGGGGCGGTCGTTACAAGCGACGAAAAAATCGCCGAGGAATTGACGCTTTTGACCTCGACCTTGGGCAACGCGCTCTCGCCGTTTGATAGCTGGCTTGTGCTTCGCGGACTCCGCACGCTCCCGATGCGGATGGAAAAGCACCAAGAAAATGCCGCTTCGGTCGTCGAATTTTTAAATTGCCACGACGGGGTCGATTTTGTCGTTTATCCCGCAATTTCTTGCCGTTCGGGAGGCGCGCCGTGCTTGAATCAGTGCCGCGGCTTCGGCGGAGTTGTCAGCTTTGCGGTAAAAAGCGAAAAAAGCGTGAAAAGCCTGATAAAGGGCGGAAAAATCATAAAATTCGCCGAATCCTTGGGTGGGTTCCGAAGCCTGATAACCCACCCGATGACACAGACGCACGCATCCGTCCCGAACGAAAAGCGGCTTCGGCTGGGCATAACCGACAAGCTCTTCAGACTGTCCTGCGGACTTGAAAATAAGCGCGATATTATTGCAGATTTGGAGGAAATGCTCTCTCGCGATTGTTGACATTTTCGAATTATTGATTTATAATGAAGGAAACCAAAAAAAGGAGATTGACAATGAAAAGATTTGCTGCACTTTTAATCGCGCTTCTTATGCTTTGCCTTATGGTTCCCACCACCGCACTTGCAGAAGACGCAAAGCCCTTCTGGGTAACCCATTTTAACGACAGCACCGCCGAAGGTGCAGGCTCCATTTTCACCGAGCCCTATATCTACGGAGGCTGGTGGGTACACTATGCGTTCGCTCCCACCAACGTTGAAGGCGTTTATAAAATCGTCGATACCGCCAACGGCCTTTCCGACGGTCTCGCAGTTCCGCTTGAAATTCCCGAAGGCGGCTTCGTTTGGGCGGGCAACTTCGGTAACGACTATATCAGTCTCGGCATGGGCGACACCGACTTCACCTCCCCCAGCTGCACCGACTGCATCAATGGCGTCGTTGCTGACTGGATGACCGGCACTCTCGTTAAGTTCGAAGGTCTTGACCTCGATTCTCTTACCGTTCCTACCACCACTCCCGACCTTAAGTGGTACGACGATGCATACGTTTGCACCGCAACCTACACCATTTACGCAGGCGACGCTGAAGTAGTTGTTCCCGGCGACGAATCGAGCGAGGAACCCACCGAATCGACCGAAGAATCGACCGAATCCACCGAATCAATCGAATCCTCTGCCGCTTCCACCGAATCGACCGAATCCGACGCTTCCTCTGCTGCTTCCTCCGAATCGAGCGAGGCTGAAGAGGGCGGACTTTCCACCGGCGCTCTTATCGCGATTATCGCAGCTGCAGTAGTCGTAATCGGCGTTGTAGTTGTCCTCGTCGCTAAGAAAAAGTAAACATATCTTAAAGTAAAAGCCCTTCGTGTTGGGCGATGCGCCACAGTGAGAAAACGGTTTTGTCCTACCGCTTCACCCCGCAACATAGTCAAAAAGCCTTGAAATACGGACGTATTCCTTCGTTTTTTGCCGTCGTTGCAAGCCAAATCGGATACGGTCAAAACTGCGTATCACCTTAAAACTTGATAGGATATCACAAGACAAAGAAAAAACTGCGATATACGAGCGTATATCGCAGTTTTTTGATGCAGTATTGTGCAAAAATGGCTGTTTTAAGGCGATTTATCACTATGGTGCATCGCCCTTACGAGCGGTTTTTTATATTTAAATTATTCAGCTTCCTGAACTTCTGCTTCGGGAGCGTTCTTCTTAACGCTTGCGATGCCGTTTTCGCAGCCAGCCTTGGAGGTATAGCCTTCAGAGGTAGCGATAACTTCGCCGTTCTTTGCCTTAAGACGGAAGCGATATTCGCCTGCCTTGTCCTGATACATTTCGAACTTGGGGTGCTTAACTGCTTCGAAGCCTTCAACGGTCTGGTCTTCGATTTCGCCTACGCAGTTGTTCTTAACGCTTTCGATACCCTTAAGGCATGCTGCCTTGGAGGAGTATACTTCAGAGGTAGCGATAACTTCGCCGTTACCTGCCTTGAGGTCAAACTTAACGCCGGTAGCGGTTTCTCTTACAACGAACTTGCCCATTTTAATAGATTCCTTTCAAATTTCAATTTTTGGTTTTTAGTATTATAACACGTTTTCGTGCTAAAATCAAGTACTTTTTAAAGTCGCGATTATTTGTTCTTTTTGAAAATTTCCTTGTAGTCAGCAGCCGCGAAGATACTGCAAACGAGTACGATCAAGGCGTAAAGCACCGACATACCGGTAGGAAGCGTTTCCTTGAAGCTGAGCTCGAAAAGCCACATATAAACGGGAATATTGAAAACCAATGCCCATGCAGCGTAGGTTACGTTCAAAGCCATAGCCTTTGCCGCACCGATTTCGTTAATTGCCTTGTAATAGAAGAGGTAGGAAATAGTAGCAAACAAGCCTGCGATAACGATAACGGGAATAATCAAGCCGCTTACGCTGAAGTTGAAGAGCTCAGCGGTAATCTTCCAGCCCTCTACCAAGCTGTGGTTGCCGACACAAAGGCTTACAACGGGGATAAGTATAATGCCGTTAAATAATGCAGAGGTGGTCTGACGAATCTGCAACGCCTGCTCGTCGGTGACCTCGCCGTCCTTCATGCTCTTTGCAAGGATAACAGCCTCAATGCCCCAACCGAATGCGCAAAGCAACGCGCCGATAAAGCCAAGGAGGAAGTTTTCGGTTGCCATACCGTCGGTAATACCGAGCGCGAATACGCCGCAGAGGGTGATTACCAAGAAGATCCACTGATACCACTTCATTCTTTCCTTCAAGAAGAAGTATGCGAGAACCGTACCGATTGCAGGGAATATCGCGCTTGCAACAGCGCCCATAATACCCATGTAGTTAAGGCACATAACGTAGCCTGTCATACCGATAGGTCCGCCGATAATTGCCGCAATTGCAACCCATTTGCCGCTCTTGGTCTTGAATGCATTCCAAACGTTCTTTATATTTCCGCGAACGCCGTTATAGGCAGTTGCGAAGATAGCCGAACAAAGGTCGTGAAGAAAGGTTGCAACCAACGGTGCGAGAAATGCGAAATCCGCCAACGGAGAAAGCGAAAGCGCGCCCCATAAGAGTGCGGTTTCTACTGCCCAGGTAATACCTGCGATAATGCCGGGAAACATACTGTGTACCTCCGAATTTAATATTTTTTTGGATTTTAAAGTGTGTTAAACGCCGCCAAATTGTCCTTAAGTCTTGCATAACGCTCGACCGCCCAATCCTCCATAGGCTGTCCGTCGTAAGGCACGCGCGCCTTCGCCCAAAGAGTCCAGAGATAGTCGACGTAGATCTTGTTCGCGAGGAAATGCTTCATATCGGTCAACGTGGGGGTTCTGCCGAGGTATTCGGTAAGCAAGAGCTTGTCCTGCTCATCACCGAAGCCTGCTTCGATCGAAACGTCTGCAACGTCCCACATACCGTCGTTCATGCCCGCATATTCCCAGTCGATAAGGTACATTTTGCCGTTACCCTCAACCCAGTTTTCACAAAGCGGGTCGTTGTGACAGGGCACGCTTTTGGGGTTAACGAGTGTGTCGATTTCCTTCTTGATCTCCATAACCCTTGCCTTGCTTTCGGCATAGTCGTCGAACATCGGAACATTCATGTCGCTAATGATCTTTTCATAGCCCGCCGCCATATCGAACACCTCGAAGGGTACGCCGGTATCGACGCCGCAGCTGTGAATCACCTTGTAAACCTCAGCAACCTGCTTGATATGCTCGGGCTGATGAAGCAGCTCGGAATTCATCGTAATCGCGTTGGGGATGTATTCGGTCACCTTCGAGCCATCGTCGCCGAAGTAAAGCATCTTCGCATCGATTCCGAGGTCGCAGGCAAGAGCCGTGCTCACCTTTTCATCGCTTCTGACGATAAGCTCCTCGGTGCCTTCGCCGGGGATTCTTACGACGTATTCCCTGCCGTCTTCAAGGGTTACGTGATAGGTATGGTTGGTCAAGCCGCCCATTCTTTCGACGTTTTTGTAGCAGTCAACGCCCAAAACGTCATTTAGGAGTCGTTTGATTTCGGATAAATCTTTTTCGATGATTTCTCTCATGCATAAACCTCCTTTAATTCTTTACTGTTGTAATTGTATTCGTAATTTTTGTCTTTTACGGTAAATCTGACGCCCGCCGCGGCGTTGTCCTTGTCCTTGTAAGCCGTAACGTTTACGATTTCGGATTCAAGGCAGGAAAGCCTTGAGGCTGCGCCTTTAAGAATTTCCGAACGGGTATTTGAAATATAGCTTTCGTCGAAAAGCCTTAATTCGTCAAGCGTGTCGAATTCGAAAATCACGTCGCTTGCGTACTTGCGGATTCTCATCTTGAGCTCGTCGAGATGCTCCATATAAATCGATTCCCACAAAAGGTTCGCCGTTTCGGGCAAATCGTAAATCTCGTCGAGAATCTTCAAAAAGCCCTTCGAAAATTCCTCATCCCAGAAGGTGTGTCCGAGCATAAACCAAGCATCTCTGCCGCCAACGGTCACGTTGTTGATAAAGCCGTCCTCTGATTCGGTCATGCACCATTCCTTGGTTTCGCCGTCGGCATAAATCGCGGCGTAATAAGCCGAATCCACCTCGGATTCAAAGGGATTTTGCGAAAAATAGTTGTCCGACGAGCAAATATAGCTGTTTTTGAGGTATTCCCTCGCGACGTAAATGCTCGCGTTGTTGTTACGCGTGAGGTAATCGTCGTTGACGACAATCTTTACGCCGAATTTTTCCTCGAGATACATAAAGCATTCCTTCATGTATCCGACGACAACGATGATTTCGTCGATGCCCGCCTCGCGCAGCTGACGTATTTGTCGCTCGATAAGCACCTCGCCCTTGACCTCGATAAGCGCCTTGGGGCGCTCGAAGGAAAGCGGTGCAAATCGGCTCGCGGTGCCTGCCGCCATAATAATGGCGTTATCTACTTTAAACATAAAATTTTCTACCTTTTAAGCGATTTTGCCAAATCAAGGCAATTCATGCTCCTTGAGCACGATCGAAGAACCGTAAATTTCCCAGTCGTTTCTGTCCCAAATGTCGTTGGTGATTGCCGCCCAACGTCCCGCCTTAAAGGTGTTTCCGTTATTCTTTGCGGGGTTCCATTCGTGCGAAAGCATGATCATCTGGTCGTGAGCATACTTTTCGTCGCTCGTGATAAGCTTACCGGTGAAGGGATTTACGGGGTTTGCAATCGTGCCGTCAGTCGCGATGGTCGGAACGTCGGCGTTCGTCATAAACTCGTTAGAGGTGGTAAATGCACCGTTCGAGTTGAAATCCTTAACCATAAACAACGGGAAGAAGTTAGACATATCGTCGCTTCCGTGAATAAGCTCTTTTGTCTGATTGAGATAATAGCCGTGGTCGGAAACGATTATGATCTTGGTGTTGTCGTAAACGCCCTCCTCGCGGAGCCAATCGAACCAATTGCCGAGCTCAACCAAGCTCGCGGCGTTGGACTGATAATGTGTAAGCTGTTCCTCATTCTTAATGTTGATCTTCTTACCGTTTAAGGTAAATCTGTCGGGATTCGACTTTTCGTATTCGGTATTATCGACATTACCCGAGGGAACAAACTGAGGCTCCTGCATCATCATAGGCTCGTGCGGAGCATCGTTGTAAAGGAAGAAGAAATTCTTGGAATCGTCCTTCTTTATCTGAGCGATGTTATCCAGGTTACGAAGCACCTCAAAAGGCTCCATAAAGTTCTGCTTATAGCCCTGCGAGGTAGTCATACTCGTGACAACGTAGCTTGTGTATTCGCTGACGGTTGTTTCGTGGTAGCCGCCGCCGCCGTAAACCGCCTGCTGCATGAACAGCGGAAGCGTTTTCATATAAGCAAATGCAAACATATTGCGGTTATTACTGGTGATATAAGCTTCCTTCATATCGGAATTACCGTAAGCACCCTCTGTCAAATAGGTCGAAATGCCTTCATAATCATCGTAAATCGACATATCGGGGATGTTCTGATAATTCGCATAGGGCGCGTCGCAAACGGTTACGTCAAAGCCGTTTTGCGAGAAAAGAACCGGCATAACAAGAAGCGATTCGTTATGCTTCTTCACAAGCTCCTCTGCATCGCGCTTGTTCAATTCAACGGGGGTGTATTCATAACCGCCCATAAGTGCGGGCACCGCCATATTCGTATGGCCGCCGAAGGAAATAGTGTTGTTATAGAAGGTAAAGCCTTGATATTTTTTATCAAGTCCCTCAACCTCGTTAAATATGTAGGGGACGTATTCCGCCATACCGCGGTCGAGCATAATTACGACGACGTTCTGACCGTTTTTGCTGAGATTGAACTTAGCAGCCGCGTCATCGATTTGACCGACCTTGACCGCCTTTACGGTTCTTCCGATAGCGATGCCGTTGATGCTCGCCATTACGAACACCGCAAGCACGCCGGTAATAAGCACGGTTTTAACCTGCTTCGTCCATTTTGTGACGATAAAGAAAAGCAGGTAGGAAAGCGCAAGGATGACGATAAAGTTAATCGTTTGCTGCTTCATCGTGAAGTTAAAGCCGCTTAAATACTGAAGCTTGTTTGTAAGCATACCGAGCTTCGTGCCAAAGAACATATAGTTCACTACCGCACAGATGCTCATTATGAAGAGGGTACGCTCGAAAACAACCTTACCGTTGTCGCTCGCGAGCCAATAAAAGACGTTGAACCAAATAAGGAAGGTGCCTGCCGCAAAGGCAAACGCCGAAATCATAAACCAAAGCGGATGATAGAAATAGGTAATGTCGATATAATCGGTCGGAGACGCGTTGATAACGTTCGAAGGTATCAGCAAGCCGATAACAACGGTCAGCAAGAGCGCCGAAAGAATAAACAGCTTCTTATCGGGCTTTGCGGTCGTAGGCTTGAATTCAAGCTTTAAGGTCTTGACCAACAGCTTCCAAATCCAAGGGAGCTGAAGCGCAAATCCTATGATCCAAAGCGCCGATTTCGCCATCTCGTAGGCTTCGTTTTCGATAAGCAGGCTGCCCAAGATCGCACAGACACCCAAAGCCGCAACGAGCACAAGAATAACCTTTTTCGGGTTCTTAAGCTTGTAAAATACGTTCTTAATAAGCGAGAAAACGTTGTTAAGAGTCCAATAAAATACCAAGCCCGCGGGGGAATTATAAAGGAAAACGAGGAAGAAGATTGCAATGCCGTAAAGCTGAATCTTCGTCTTCAAGGGGAATCCCTTAAGATAAATAGCGCTCGAAATGACGTTGATAAGCGTCATAAGTATCGGCAAAAGGTTAAGAGCGATTCCGCCGATAAACAAAAGTCCGTCGGGGTCACCCAAATCGGCAATAGGGCCTAATTTCGCACCCTTCAACGCGGGAAGAGTCGATAAGAACTGATAAGCCGCCATAAAGAAGGGGATTTCAAGAAGAAGCGAAACCGAGCCCTTGAGCACGTCGGTCGGCTTATAGTTGTTTTGGCGATAATAGGTCTGAAGCATCATCATGCGTTCATCGCCCGAAAAGGTCTTCTTTATGTGGTCGACGCCGTCGCGAAGCTTTTCCTCGACGTCGCGCGCCTGCTCCTGCATCGCGTCAGCGCGGCGGTAAAGCGGAAGAACCAAAAGGTTCATCGCGAGGGACAGCATTATAATCGCAATCGCAGGGTTGCCGGTGATATAATGCGCAAAGGTGAAAATATATTCAAAAACAAGCTTTAACGGACCGATAAGCAAGGTTTCGAGAATCTTAAAAAACGGCATTATTTCTTTTCTCCCTTCTTGCGAATCTGTTCGTATTTTTTAACCAAATAATCAACGCATCTTTCGGCACCGTTCGAGAAATGCTCCCAGGTTTCTGCCTTCGCCTGCGCTCTGCCTGCGGCATACTTGGGGTCCTCAAGACATTCGTCGATAAGCTGCTTTATGTTGCCCATGCTTTCGTCTGTAAGCTTGCAGCCGATTTTGGGCAGGGTTTCGGTCGTCCAAAGCGGCTTGTTAAGCCACCAAGCGTCATAGGGGCTCAAATCAAAGTTCGGGTCGGTGTAAATAACAGGCTTGTCGTAAACAAGCGTAAAGTCGAAAATAACACCCGAAAAGTCGGAAATAAGAATATCCGAGCGATTAAGGACGTCGAAATTATCGGTATCGCGGTTCCATTCGAGATTTTCGGAATCGGGATACTGCTTCATGATCTTTTCGATCATATCCTTTTCGGAAATAAAGGTTTGCGGGTGGGGACGGACGATAATGTGGTATCCTGTCTTTAAAAGCTCGTCAAGAATCTTGGTTCCGTAGGTGTTGAAAATCGCACTCGGACCCCACGAGGGAGCGAGCAATACCGTGCGGGGATGCGGTGACGCCTTGCCTTCCCTTTCAAGCCTTTTCGCCATTACGTCCATATAGGGAATGCCGATTTTGTAAAGCTCCTTTTCGGGAAGATTGCGCATTTCCTCCATCAAGCGGATGTCCTGCGCCTGATATTCGCCCGAAAGAAGAACCGCGTCGTAATAGTCGATACCGAACATACGGTAAAGGCAAATATCGCTTGCCGCGTGCGGAATATGCACGTAATAATCGACCTGCTTCGAGCGCTTCCACTGATAAACCTCAAGACCGGGGGTGGTGGAAAGCAAAACCGACGCGTTAAGGAAATTAAGACGGGTATACATCTTATTTCCCTCGCCGATAAATTCCGCTTTTACATGCTTCAAGCCGCAATCCAACGCCTTATCGTCGGGCGACGCGGTGAGATAAAGCACGTCGATTCCCCTTTTGTCGAATTCGCGACAGATAGGCTCAAAAATCGACCAATAGCGCTTATTATCCGAAAAAATCGCGAACGGCACCTTTTTATCGTCGATCTGCACCTTGCCGCCGCTGATTTTCTGCTTCAGCTTCATAAAAAAGGTTCTTGCGGAATACACACCGGCACCCAAAACGCCCACCAAAACGGTGAAAAGCATACTGCCTGTGCCGGGATCTATATACATCATAATTTTCTCCTTAACAAAGAGGTTTCGAATCGGCATACCTGCCCTAATTTTAACTTATATTATATCACGAATTTTACTTAAAATCAATAGCAATTTAGTTGGTTATATTATTAATATGTAAACAAATATAAAAGGACGGCTTCCCGTCCTTTCGTTTGTTGTTATTAATATCCGGTAACGAGTATAGCCGCAATAGCATCGACCCCGTGCACGCCCTTTGAAAGCGTTGTAAACGCGGTGGCATCCTTATCGACAAGCTCTGTGGCAGTCTCGATAAGCTCGTAAGCGTTATCGCTGTATTTATCCCAATCGATTATCGCCGAGCAAATAATGCATTTAGCGCCATTGATTGCGGTAAACGCCTCCATTTCTGCCTTCACCGAAGCCATATCGCCCTCAAAGCGTTTGAAATTCGCCTTGCCGCAATTGCTCAAAAGTCCGCTTATATCCTCCATATCCGCACCGATGAGTGATTCGGTGTACATCGGCTGCATAATACATTCCGCGACGCTTTTTGCCTCGCACTCGCTTTCTGTATTAACCACACAATCGCAAGCAGACGTTATCTTGTCAACGCTGCCCTTGACCAAGGCAACCGTCGTTTTCTTTTCCTTTTTCGCAACAGAAGCGATCGAATTGACGGCGTCCAAGCCCTCCTCGGAATCGGCAACGACGATGATAAGCTGAGTATTGTTAAGCAGCGCCTTCGTCACAAAATCCGAAACCTTAACGTCGGACATAACGAATTTCAATCGATCCTCGCCCGAAAATCCATCGATTTCGGAATATAGATTCGCGGAGATGTATTTAACCGCCTGCGCGCCGTAATTGCCGACGCCGATAATTTTTGTGTTTTGAGAAATCTGTTCCATTTTGTTGCCTCTTTAAAGAAGCTGTTGCGTAAAACGCAACAGCTTACTTTTATTATAAAAATCTGTTCTTCAAGATGGTTACTGCGATGAGCACGATAAGGAAGGAGGTATTGACAAGCGTGAACTTGATCATATACTTCTTCAAGCCGCCGGGCTGATGCTTCAAAAATTCCTTCAAGGTGATAAGGCTTGCAAGCGAAGAAATAATGATACCGAGCGAGCCGATATTTACCGCAACAAGCAAATCGCTGTAATTGTTCGTAAACTTCGAAAGGAATATCGCAGTCGGTACGTTACTGATAAACTGACAGGAAACGATACCCGCAACGAGCGTGTTGTTTTGAACGATATCCGCGATAAAGTTCTGAATAGCGGGGATTCTCGCCATATTGCCCGAGAAGACAAAGAATACGCAGAAGGTAGCCAAAAGCGCATAGTCAACCTGCGCAAAGCGCTTTCTGTCGACGATAAGCACGGTGAGAATTACCGCAGCCAGCGTGATAAGGTGAGGAATCACGCGGAAAATACTCAAAATAACGATTACGAAAAGAACAATGTAAAACGAAAGCTCTTTTTTCTTGATGTCGAACTTCTCGTCGTTCTTCAAGACAAGTGTTTCGTTCTTGATGAAAAGTCTTACACAAAGGAAAAGACCGAGTGCAACGGTGACCATCTGCAGGAAGAGAACGCCGCAGAATTCAAGCGTCGGAACGTTGTAGAAATTGTAAATGTACATGTTCTGGGGGTTACCGTGAGGTGTAACCATACCGCCCATGTTTGCCGCGATAGTCTGCATAATAAAGGTTATTGCAAGATATTTATCGTTGCCCGTCGAGTGAAGCACGATAAAGGTAAGCGGCAGGAAGGTGATAAGCGACATATCGTTCGCAACGATCATATCGAACAAAAAGGTTCCGTAAATCAATGCGTAAACGACAGCGCGTCTTGTTTTAAAGAGGCCGATCATGGTTCTCGAAACAAGCTCAAAGACGTTGGTATTCTTCAAACCCGCAACAACCGCGAGCATACAGAAGAGAAGAACGAGCGTCTTAACCTCAAAATAATTGAGATATTCTGCGTCGGGGGGAATTATGAAGCAGGTCACGATCATAAAAACGATAGCGATCGATAAAACGACCTCTTTCTTCATAAAGCCCCAAACGGCGTTTTTAATCTTTGCAAATGAACTCATCTTTTCCTCCAAAAAGCCGATCAGTCGTCGACCTTTTCACCGATTCTCGCTTCCTTGATGCCGTTGCGGCGGCAGTATTCCTGAGCAAGAGAGCCTTCGTTACAGTAAACCACGACCTTGTCCTCGCATCCGTCGAACATACCCCAGCCCATGTCCTTGACCGAGTCGGGAATGATAACGGTGTCAAGGCTGGTACAGCCTCTGAACGCGCAGTCGTCGATCTTGGTTACGCTATCGGGAATTTCGATTTCGTCGAGAAGCGTACAGTTGCAGAACGCACCTTCACCGATTTCGTTAACGCTGTCGGGCATGGTGATTCTGTTAAGCTTCTTACTGTCGCAGAATGCCCAGTCGCTGATAACGGTTACGCTGTCGGGAATGTCATACTGAACCTCACGGCTGTTCGCGGGGTATGCAATAAGCGTCGATTTGTTCTTGTTGAAAAGAACGTAGTCGTTACCGTCGCGCTTGTTGGGTTCGGACTTGTAGTGCATATTCTTGGGCTCAACACGAATCGACTTCATGTTTTCACAGCCTCTGAAGGGAGCGTCGGAGATAGAGATAACCGATGCGGGAATGGTTACGTTGGTAAGCGATTTGCAGTTCTTGAACGCGCTCTTACCGATCTTGCGCAAGCCTGCGGGAAGCTCGATGGAAGCAAGGCTGATGCAGCCGTTGAACACAAGGTCGTCGATCTTGGTTACGTTCGAGGGAATTACAACCTTTTCAAGACCTACACAGTCGGAGAATGCGTTTTCACCGATAATCGTAAGTCTTTCGGGGAGCTTGATCGATTTCAAGCTCTTACAGGAGTTAAATACACCGCCGTAGAGCTCGGTAAGTCCGTCGGGAAGGGTTACGTCCTCAAGCGTTGCGCAGTTTTCAAACGCGCGCTCGCCGATCTTGATAAAATCGTTTTCAACAACAAGCTTGGTCATCGCAACACAGTCGCGATATGCGCTTTCGCCGACTCTGCCGGTCTTTGCGGGGATGCGCATTTCCTTAAGCTTGTTACAGCCTCTGAATGCCTCCTCCTCGATTTCCTCCAAGGATTCGGGAAGAGTGATGTTCTTCAATTGGGTTCTCGACTTAAATGCACCCGCACAAATTACGCGCACGCCCTCGTCAACGTCGATAGTTTCGCCGTTGTCCTCACACTTTGTAAGTCTGCCCTCGTCAAGCGTGAGTCTGTCCATCGCTTCGGCAGGAAGATCGCGCACCATCGACTTGATAAGCTTATCCATGTCGTCGGCGTTGCTGTGGTGGGTGTTGTTAAGGAGAATTTCAAACGCAGGAGGAACAGCGGTTTCGGAATCGAGGAAGATCGGATAAAGACGCTTGCCGTTTTCGCGTGCGCAGATGATTTCCATACCGCAGAAAGGCGAATTCATCGATGCATCGGATACGAAAAGCACGACAGCCGAGCAGTTTTCGATTCTCTTGCGAAGCTCATCTCTGAAGTCGTTGCCGTTTTCGCAGGATTCATCATACCAGATGCGGTACTTTCTGTCGTGCAACGCATCAAGAATGGGATAAACCTGCGCTGTATCTCTGTGAGAATAGGAAATAAACAAATAGGGTTCGGTGCCGTTGTATGCCTCGAACTTGGTGAATACCAAAGGAAATTCATCATTTACGGTTTTGGTGGTCTTCTTAACGGTTTGATTTGCCATTGCGGTAACCTCCTGAAAATTTATAAGAATGCGCCTTACGCCTTTTATTAATGATACATTATAACACTTTGCCCCTCGGTTGTCAATCAATTATAACCCTTTTTTGTCATTTTTTGTACATATTAAATACAATTCCCACGCCTTTTGCACCCTTTGTACCCCTTTAACCGCGACACAACCAACGGTAGAGCGTTTTTGCTTGACTTCAGCCGTCCCAAGTGATAAAATAAAAACAACGAACGACTGCAGGCGTTTGTTGTAAATCAATACGAAAGGAGGGGCAGTATATGATTTTTGCACTGATTATTGACAGTGCCGTATTGCTCGCCCCGAAGAAAAGCCGTTAAGGCTTTTAAAGCGAGTAATAACAACGAGGGGTCGATATTCGGCCCCCTGTTGTCATGTTCAAAGCGTGCGGCACTCCATCAAAATTAAGGAGGAACACGCTCAAATATGATTCTGCCCATCGGCGAAAACATCAAAGCCTTAAGAATCGAAGCGGGGTTGACTCAACGCGCGCTCGCACATAAATTATGTGTCAGCATGCAAGCGGTTTCAAAATGGGAAATAGGCACTTCCTACCCCGATATCACCCTGCTCCCGCAAATCGCAAATCTGTTTTCGGTCACGGTAGATAGGCTGTTTACAGAAAAATAGCGGTTGACGCACAAAAGCAAAATCGAGCCCTTTGAGCTCGATTTTCTTTTATTTTCTTTTACAAATTATGCTTTTTCTGAATATAAAGCCTGTCGGCAAGAAAATCGCGTCGGTATAAATCGTAATGCTTATCGAACTTGTTGTGATAATGATAAACAAACGCCGTTACGTCGGAAGCCGCGACGATGACGCCCGCCGCGCGAAGGAAAAATTCGTGATGATCGATCATGCGGATGTTGTCGTCGTAGCCGAGCGATTTATATTTTTCGGTTCTTATCAAAAAGCTGTTCGGCGTCTTGCCAAGAACGTAATGACGCTCGTCGATTTTGGTTTTGTGCGGAATCTTAAGCGGCTTTTCAGCCTCGCTCATATCAAAGCGAAGATATTCGGAAGCGACCGCCTCGGGAGGCAGAAGCTTAGGCGCGCTGCACGCCTGAATCGCGCATAAATCGACGTCCTCATAGCTTTTAAGAAAGGCAAGCTGACGCTCGAGCTTCGAAAAGGGAGTCAGCAGCATATCGTCGTCGAGCCTCATCGTAAACGGCGTTTCCACCCTCTTGATAGCCTCATTCAAGCCGCGGCTGATCCCGACGTTGAAATTGAGATTGACGATCTCCAAATTCCTACCCTTGATGCGCAAAGGCCTTTTGCTGTCGTCGGCGATAATAACCCTCGCGTTGCCGTAATAGCGCCGTATGTTGCGGTAAAGCCGCTTCGCCATCGACTGACGCTCGAAGGACTTAAAAATAAAGGTCACTTCCCTCTCAACGTCGCGTCTTGCCTCCTTCGAGGGCATTTTCGCCCCCTTCAAACGCCATTTAAGCGACAAAAACCAATAAAGCGCGATATTGAATGCGCCGTATAACAGCTTAAAAAGCCCACAAAACGGCGAGTCGTATATGATTTTTCTAAGCTTTTTCAATCTTTCCATGCTTCACCGTTTTGGCTTTGAATTAAATGATTTCCAAGGCGTTCGCGTCGGGAAACTCGGGATACACGTCGCACAAATTGTCCGAATACCAATAAGCAACCGACGAAATATCGTCCTGCAAGGGCAGATAACGGTTGCCGCTTCGCCAGCCGAGCGCCTGAATAGTAACCCTTAAGTCCTTTTCGAAATAAATGGGGTCTGTAATATGCCAACGGTAAAGATTAAAATAACGCTGGCTCTTGTAAAGGCCGTCGGTTTTGCTTATCTTGTGCATCCCTGCATAGGGTGTGCAGAATTCCTTGTATTCGCCCTCGACGTCGAAATTATAGGCGCCGCAGAAGTAATCCTCTGTGCCGGTTCCGCAAATAGTCGGAAATTCGCCGTCGCCGTCGATGTAAAACTTAATTTCGCCTTCGCCCCACCAGCCGTTATTTTTCACACCCCAATTCATATAGGTGCCGACGTAATGTCCCCTGCCGGTTACGTTATCGAGAATAACGTAGGGCTCCTTATAGGGAAGCGGATTTACGCGGCGGAATTGCGCGTGGAAATAAAGGCTGTCTCGATCAAGCTGCTTTTCCTCGCAATCGATTTGGTAATAAATATTACATTCACCGCCGAGGTTTTCAAGCTCGATTTTGAATCCCTTGAAAAACGGCATTTCGAAATAACAGTTAAGCCCCTTCGCGGGATTTACGCACATCGCAAGGCTCGAAAGCTGACGGTATTCCCTGTAATCGGCATTGCAAAAGAAATCGGAAAGAGGACATTCGACGTTCGGCTTCGCTTGACCGTCAAAATATATGCGCAAAATAAGCTGACGCGGTGCGAAAGCACAGTCGGTCATCCAAATATGCTTGATCGCGCCCTGACCCTTGTAGTCGGCAAGAATCAGCTTGCCAAAGGCGGGCACCTTCAAATAGGGATTGACCTTCCAGCCCAAGCCCAGCTCGCGCGACGCTTCCGACGCCGAGCCGATTTCGGCTCTTCCCCCGCCGCCCTTTTCTCCCGTGAGATTTTCGGGACAGATCGAAAAGCTTTTGATATTCTTTTTTGTCGTCAAGCTTGAAAGCATATTATTTTCTCCTATTCAAAAGGATTTAAAGATGATCATCTTAGATCCGATTGCTTAATTATACCACATTTCACCATACAATGCAATACTGTCTCAAATCTGCCGTTTTCTCACTTTTCTAATGTTTTCATTGCAAATACATTATTGAAATCCTAAACCAATCGTGTTATACTCATTTCATGGTATAAGTCTATGAAAGGAAAATTCCACTTATGGGTGTCAAAAAGTTTTTAAAAGGTTCCTTAAAATTCGTCGGCAAGGTCGGTGGAACCGTAATATGCACAGCAACCGGAATGGCTTCTTCGGTAATCGAATACGTCGGAGGAGGCGCATCCAGTGAAGTATTAGAAAATATTGGACACACATGTAAATCCGCGAGCTTTAATGCTATTCGCAATATGTGGGGAAAAGAATCCAAGGAATATAGCCACTCGGCTGGTGATGCAGGTCGTAACAATGTAAGCGACTATCAAGCAAAGCAAGCGCGACTTGCAAGAGAAGCCAACAAAAAACTCGAAGAACAAAAGAAGCAATTAAACACCGCTTATAAATACGGTCGGATAGATAATTCCACATACAAACAAAAATCAGAATACCTTACCGCACAAACAAATAAACTAAACACCTCTTCGAACAATCAGGCAAAATCCGCAAAGCCGCTTTCATCAATAACGGTTGATGAATGGGATACAAAATGGAGATGCATCGGTCCCTTAAAAACGGCAAATTTAACCCCCTACAACAGTTGCGTAGGCTTGTATCGTCATGTTATTGACGGCGAAACAAAATATGTAGGTCGTGCCATAGAGCTAAATAACGGCGGTTTCCGCAAAAGATTAAGCGATTACAGACGGGAAGGCGACAGTGCACGAAAACACACTTCGGGGCGAACCATCAACGCGCATTTGGATGAAATCACAACCTACATTTTAGTTGTCGGAAACACACAAGAAGCCGTTGCGGTCACCTGCAAACTCGAAGGCGAATTTGTAAAAAGATACAACCCCGAATGGAATAAGCAAATCAATATCTAAACAAATACATCAAATCATGTTTTGCGATTTTGCGTTAAAATATTTAAAAAAGGAGGCTTGCAGATGGAAAACAAAAGCACCGTCGCGCTTGAGTACAACACTCAAAACTGCGATGACATCGGAATTCTTTTTTACATCCGCTATACCTGTCCTCACTGCGGCGAAATCAACTCGGATCAAGGGTTAACGACTTACGACGACCTTTCGGGCTATTACAAGTTGCCCGCATACTGCAAAAAATGCAATAACACCTGCACCGTCCACAACCCGAATAAATAATCGAATCGCTCGTTTTATCAGCATTTTCATCAATAAAAGGCTAATTATCTTTTATCGCAAAGGCAACCGCAAGGCTTAACAAAAACAGCAAAACCCGACAGAACTGAAAATCTGTCGGGTTTTTAAGTTAATGCATGAAATTTTTAGGTTTATTTAGTACCGAAAAGTCTATCGCCCGCATCGCCCAAGCCGGGGAGAATATAGCCGTTCTCGTTTAGGCATCTGTCAAGCGTAGAAACGTAAATACTTACGTCGGGATGCGCTTCGGCAACCTTGGTGACCCCTTCGGGCGCGCCGATTATTGCCATGAACTTGATATGCTTACAGCCCTTGTCCTTCAAAAGCTGAATAGCATCGCAGGCGCTTCCGCCCGTCGCAAGCATCGGGTCGACGACCAAAACGAGCTTTTCCTCGATGCCGACGGGGAGCTTGCAGTAATAGGTTTCGGGCTTAAGCGTTTCCTCGTTGCGGTACATACCGATGTGACCGACCCTTGCAGAGGGGAAAAGCGCGTGGATGCCGTTAACCATACCCAAGCCTGCGCGAAGTATCGGCACGATAACGACCGAGTTATCGGCAACGACCGTCTGCGTGCAGGTTTCGAGAGGGGTCTTGACCGTGATTTCGGTGGTAAGCACCTCGTCCTTCAAGCTTTCGTAGGTCATAAGCGTAGTGATTTCCTCGACAAGCTCGCGGAATTCCTTCATGCTGGTGCGCTCGTCGCGCAAAATCGCTATTTTATGACGAATCAGAGGATGGTTGAAAATTGTTACGTTATCAAAATTTTTCATTATTTCACCTTTAGTCTTTGGGGTCTGCCTTTTTGACTTTATTTAAGAGGATATTTACGATAATGCCGAGAATCAACGCGCAAGCGATAGAGGTAACGGTAACCTTACCGAAGGAAACGGTCAAGCCGCCGATACCGGGGATAAGTATAGACGAAACGACAAAGAGGTTTCTGCTTTCGTTGAGATCCACCTTCTGAATCATCTTAAGACCCGAAACCGCGATAAATCCGTAAAGTGCTACGCAAACACCGCCCATTACGCAGTTGGGGATAGAGGAAAGAAGGGTTACGAAGGGACCGAAGAAGGAAATAACCATACACATAACGGCAGTGGTGGTAATGGTAACCACCGACGCGTTACGGGTGATAGCTACGCATCCGACAGATTCGCCGTAGGTGGTGTTGGGGCATCCGCCGAAGAATGCGCCCGCGATCGAGCCTACGCCGTCACCGAGAAGGGTGCGGTGAAGACCGGGTTCCTCAAGAAGGTCCTGATCGATAATCGAAGAAAGGTTCTTGTGGTCAGCGATATGCTCTGCGAATACAACGAACGCAACCGGAACGTAAGCAACCGCGACGGTAGCAAAGAAGGCGCCGTCGATTTCCTTAACGCCCTTAATTGCTTCAAGGAAGCTGAAAGCGGGGATTTCGAATATAGTCATATCCGCGAATGCCGAGAAGTTAATAACCTGAAGAGCTATATTATCGGTCGCGATGCCGATAACGGTAAAGATCGATGCGACTGCGTAGCCGACAACGATACCGAGAACGAACGGGATAAGCTTAGCCATCTTCTTTCCGTAAACCGAGAACAAGAAAATGGAAATCAAGGTAACGAGACCGCAAATCAATGCAACATGGGGGCTGCATCCCGAAACCAAAGCGACCTGTTCTTCGATAGCGCCGTCTACGATAACCTGATTGGTGGTTTCAACCATAACCTTACCGACGCTTAAATCGTTAACCGCATTAACTGCAAGAGAAAGACCGATAAGCGCAACGGTGGGGCCTATAACTACGGTAGGCATAAGCTTGTTGATCCAAGCGACGCCCGCACACTTTACGATGATTGCAATAACAACGTAAACAAGACCTGCAAGTATCGCGCCGAGAATAATTCCCGCATAACCTGCGCCGGAAGAAGCTGCTCCGCCGAAAGCGGCAAGCATAGAGCCGATAAATGCGAAAGACGAGCCAAGGAAAACAGGGCTCTTAAACTTGGTGAAGAGCTGATAGATGAGCGTACCCACACCTGCGCCGAACAGCGCTGCGGACTGACTCATACCGTTGCCGATAATTGCGGGAACAAGAATGGTCGCCGCCATAATCGCAAGCAGCTGCTGAATCGCGAATATTATCAGCTGACCGAATTTAGGCTTGTCGTGGATTCCGTAAACAAGATTGTTTGCCATTTTTTATCTCCTGTCGCTTATTTTTTTAATGACCCATCGGTCATCCTCTTCATTGTACCACAAAATAAAAAAATGTCAACTTTTGTCGCATAATCCCATATTGACAAATTTCGCGCCGTGTGCTATACTGACCGCAAGACAAAAGAATAAACGCAGGTCATCGAACACGTTCGTTGTCCGTCATGCCGAAATCGGTATGTCGGGGGATAAGGAAATCGCGGTGAAAGTCCGCGGCAACAGCCATTACCGTAACTCTTAATAAGTCAAGTCGGAATGCTTATCGGCCTGTGACGCATAAAGGTCTCTTGGGCAAATTGGGGAGACGGCGCAGATAAGGTTAGTGCTTCGGATGTGATCGCTCTGGCTTTTTTCGGTATGGCAGGATACCGTTTTTTGTGCAGTACCCCAATGAAGGGTACTTTTATTTTATCCTTTTGCAAAAATGAAAGGATCAAAAAAATGCAAAAACTCAAATCATCAATCTCTGTCTTACTCGCAATCATCTTCCTCTTCTCGCTTACCGCCTGCGGCAAAACCGTCGATAAAGAGGGCTTGTGGGAAAACGCAACCTACCGCAAGGACACCTCCTTTGGCAAAGGAGAAAAAACCATCGAGGTCGAGGTAAAGGCTGGCGAGGATTCGGTCACCTTTACGATCAAAACCGACAAAAAAACCGTCGGCGAAGCCCTTATCGAGCATGACCTCATCTCGGGCGACGAGGGTCCTTTTGGACTTTACGTTAAGGTCGTCAACGGAATCACAGCCGATTTCGACGTCGATCAAAGCTATTGGGGCTTCTATATTGACGGCGAGCTCTCGATGACCGGCGTTGATACAACCGAAATCAAAGAAGGCGCTAAATATCTGCTTGAATACACAAAATAATTTCACGACAAACAAACGAAACGGCAAATTAAGCGTGCGCGAGCTCGTCGTGTTCGCCATGCTCGGCACCGTGATGTTCATTTCGAAAATACTTATGGAGGCGCTTCCCAACATTCACCTGCTCGGAATGTTGACGATGGTTTACACCATTATCTTTCGTAAAAAAGCGCTTATACCGATCTACCTTTACGTTTTTCTCAACGGCGTTTATGCAGGCTTTAACCTGTGGTGGTTCCCCTACCTTTATATTTGGCCGCTTCTTTGGGGGGTAACCATGTTGTTGCCGAAAAATATGTCCAAAAGGGTCGCTCGCGTCGTATATCCCATCGTTTGCGCCGCACACGGCCTCTTATTCGGCATACTTTACGCCCCCGCACAGGCGTTGATGTTTCACCTGAGCTTTAAGCAAATGCTCCTTTGGATATTGGGAGGCGTACCCTTTGACATTCTGCAAACGGTCGGCAATTTCTGCGCAGGCTTGCTTGTATTTCCGTTAAGCGAAGCCTTGAAAAGGGTTTTCAAAGCCCAAGCAAAAGAGGTATAACCTCGATTCCATTGTTAAAAAGCATTTCATCAAAAAACTGCGATATACAAAACGTATACTCGCAGTTTTTTCTTTGACTTTGTTTTGGGATTTTTTAGTCAATTTTCAGGATATCTTGTCACAATACACCGTCACACGGGTCGCACCGCCGTAGGTGCAGGTAAACAACGTCAGATCAAAAGCACCATCGGTTATTTCTTCCACCGCAGTCGGCTCTAAAATATCCTTGGCAACCACCTTATAGCTTGTGGTTACGCCATCCATATCCGTAAAGGAAATACTATCGCCGATATTCAGCTGCGAAAGCCTTCCGAAATGGCTTTTGTAATTATGTGCCATAAGCACCAAATCTTCTCCGCGAACGCTTCCGTTATAACGGCAAGGCGCAATTTTAAGCTGAGGATAGCTCCAGTCGCTCATTATCGGCAGCTCCAAATCAAGCGCAGGGATAGACAAATATCCGATATAAGCATAACCGTCGATCTCTATCTCGGTCATTTTCTTATCCTCTTCGGTCAGCAGGTCCACGGGAATTTGCAGATCTAAATCCAACTCTCCCTCTTTCTCGGGGACGGTCGGCTCCTTGACGGTATTTTCCCGTATCTGCTCGACAAGCTGCGGAAGCACGTCGGCGGCGGCATTTCCCGCTTCGGCATCCTGATGCATATTGAAAAGCACCAAGAATGACGTGCCTAACAAAAGTAACGTGCCGAGAATTATGCAAATAACTCCTATTTTACTTTTCACGTTCGCATCTCTTTCTGCCCGCACACAAGATCCAACCCACTATCAGCAAAACCGCACCTGTAATCGCCATTACGGGAACCGGCCAATTAAGCTGACCCGTTTGGGGTATATCGGGAGGTGGAGGTGGTGGCGGCGGTGTTGGAGGCGTCGGTTCGGTCTCAAAGGGGACCTTGGGATCGGCTTCGACGTCGAACAGATAACGATCGTTTTCCCACTTGGGGATAGAGATCAAGAACGGCGCGATAGCATCATAGCCCTCGGATGCGTCCTCGCTGCCCTGCCAAACCAAATACAAGCCTGCATCCAAATCGGCAAAGCGAACCTCGCCATCCTCAATAGGCTTTGATAAATATTCGTCAAAAACGCCTTGCGCGCAATCTAATAATTTTTTCACCTGATCAACGTCGTTCAAATTATCCGTGTCAAGCGTCGCGCCCTCAAGGGCAAGCGCGTCCAAAAGCTTGAAATCGTAGTTCTGTTCCGATACGCGCTCAATTGTCGCCACGTAATACAAATTAAGGTTGCCGTTATCCAAGGGCACGCCCTCTGCGTCCATGGTAAAGGTCAAGCTTCCCTTTTGGGTCAAATCGGGCAAGGTCGATAGGTCTTCCTCTATCGCGGAGGCGCCGACTGCAAAGACAAATAGCAGGCTCAATGCCAGAAAAGCAACAAATATTCGTTTGTTCATCAGTCGTTCCTCCTTTTTTTGGATTTGGGTATCAGCATAGCGATCAACAGCAAAAGCAACATGGGAATAGCCAGCATAGGCGCAACGATAACCGGTCTGATTTGGGTCGCATCGGCGGTTGCGCGAACAACTATCGCCTCTTCCTGATTCTCGACACGGTGACCGCGAACCAGCAATCGATGCGAATTAACGCCGTAAGGAGTACAGGTGAGAAGAGTGCAAAGATCCTCTCCCTCTACTATTTGAAGCGGGTCCGTCTCATGAGGCGAAACGATCGAAATTTGATCCACCTCATAGGTAAGCACCTCGTCAAGCACACGAAGGACAAATACGTCGCCCTCTGTCATCTTATCCAAGTCGGTAAACAATCTGGCGCTCGGAAGTCCGCGGTGACCCGAGATAACGCAATGGGTGCTTTCGCCGCCTATGGGCAGACTCGTCCACTCCAAATGTCCCACGGTTACCTGCAAAATAGATTCGTTTGTGCCGTGATA
Source organism: Eubacteriales bacterium (assembly GCA_045644305.1). GTDB lineage: Bacteria > Bacillota > Clostridia > Oscillospirales > CAG-382 > Coliplasma. The sequence continues at coordinate 40,857 of JAZRGS010000031.1, forward strand.
TATAGGCAGAACAACACCGATCGAGGGTACCTCGATATAGCCCATAATACCAAGACCGCCAATATCCAAAACCTGATAATATGCGTTTCTTTGCTCCTCGCTTAGCACATACTTATTGTCTCGCAGGTTCAAGGATCTGTTATATTCCTCCGCCTCGTTCCAAAGGTGTGCATATTGCTCATCGTCGATTTGTGCCACAGCTTCCACGTAGGAAGCAACGGCACGCGATTGGGTCATGTTGTTCCACCAGTTGGAAACCGTTGGGTACAGCATTAAGGACAAACCTACGATCAACACCAGCAGCAATATGACGGTTGTACCGCGTTTTTTCATAGGTCTCTCCTTAAGACTGTTCCTTGATGGGAGGGGTTTTAAGCCCCTCCCACGTTAGATATAAAGATCAATTAGTCAGCGTTGGACATACGCTTCTTGGTAACAAGAAGAATAACTGCGCCAACTGCGAGCAAGCCACCTACGATGTAGAAGATGGTGGTACCGATGCCGCCGGTTTCGGGAAGCTCAATACCGCTCTTGTTGATAACGTCGGTATCGATGATACCGGTATCCTTGAACTCGCCGGTAGCAAGGTCGCCGCCGGTAAGGCTGGTAAGCTTAGGATCGTCAGCTTCGATATCGTGCTCTGCGGTGATTTCGAATTCAACTGCATCCCATGCATTGTAGCCATCGGGAATAGTGGTTTCAACGAGAACGTAAATGCCGTCGTCGATGCCCTCGAAGCCGAAGGTGTCGCCCTCAGCGTCGGTCTTAACCTCGCAAGCAACAACGTAATATTTGTCGTCAGCCAATGCGGTTGCCTTTACCTTTTCGCCAAGGGTAGCCTTGATTTCTGCGCCGGTCAAAGCACCCTCGGTGTCCGCGAGAACTTCCTTATAAAGGGTAAAGCCTGCGCCGGTAAGCTCGTTGCCTTCAAGAACCTCTTCCTTATACTTGTCAACGTTTACCTTGTAGGTAAATACGATAACTCTGTCCTTGGGGGTTTCAGAGGTGCCGTCGCCGTAAGGATTGTTCGAGAATTCGATGGTCATTTCGTTGGGGTTGCCGGTTGCGCCGAACTGCGCGCTTTCATTCAAGGTAGAGGTGTAGTTGAAAACGATCTTGTCGCCTGCTTCAAGGGTGATGCCTGCAGCGGTTGCAGCAGCGATGATATCGTCGCACTGGATGTGGAAGGTGCAGCCATTAGCGCAAGCGTTTTCTTCGGTGATTGCGGTGTAAACGAAGTCGTCGGTAAGATCCATTTCTTCGTCGCCGTTTACGGTAACTACAAGGTCGTTATTGTAGGTAAGACCCTCGCACTGAATATCGTGGATGCCTACGAAATAGGTTTCGTATTCGTCAAAGTCGCCGGGAAGAACGAAGGTGATCTGGAAAGGAACTTCGTCGCCGATATCGTGGTCGGCAGAATCCTGCCATTCGGTATAATCGTCATCAGTGCTGTCGTTGATGTCCTTAACCTTCTTTTCGGACCAGGGAAGATCTTCCTTGGTATTTACGGTGATTTCATCCTGACCTGCGGTGTCGAGCATAACGAGAGAGTAGGTGTCCTCATCAAAGCCTTCAGCAGAACCAAGCTTGGTTTCAACGATGAGGTAATAGCCCTGATCAACGTCTTCAAACTTGTTGGTGTCGGTTTCGTAATCGGGATCCATGTTCTTAACGTTTTCGTAGACAGCGTCTGCGAAAACCTGAGTTGCGTCACCGGTCTGTTCTGCCATGTACGCGATGATTTCTTCATCGGTCGCGCCTTCGCCAACTACAGCCTGAAGTGCTGCACGGTAGGTTTCGTTTACGGTGTAGATAAATTTGCCGTCGCCGACGTCGGTGGCGCTCAAGAGCTTGTAAGCGCCGTATTCTGCGCCCTCGATGTCTTTGTCATCAACGATGATGGTTGCGGCAAATGCGGTTGTTGCCATAGCAAGCATAAGAGCAACTGCCATAGCTAATGCGAATAGTTTTTTCATGTTTTTTGCTTCCTTTTTATTTTTTTCTTTTTTTCTTTTTTAAACATTGGTAGAAACTTGAATCGATTCAGGAGAATTCGTAATCCTCCCTTCTGTCGTTCCTTTTATACATCAAGAGAATTGCCGCCGTGAGCACCAACAGCAAGCCTCCAATGGTGTACCAAGCTGTACCCACGCCACCCGTTCTCGGCAGCTCGTAGGTTGCCTGATTGTAAATGGGGAGCTCGACCTCTTGTCCGTTTTCAAAAATCAGCTCATAAGGAGCGCTGATCAGGGTCACCTGCCCCGTCTCTGCCTCTACCGTAAACACGATCGGCTCGCTGAGCCCAACGTAGCCGTCCGGCGCGACCCTTTCGAGCAGATAATAGGTTCCGCTGAAAAGATCCTCGATCCGATAACCGCCGCTTTCGCTTTGTAAGCCCTCCGAGGTCCAGCTGCCGATTAGCGTTCCGAGCTGATCGGTACCGGGAATCGTTATATCTCCGTTTTCGGAAAGCATATAGAGCTCAAGCTCTGCGCCTGCTAACACCGTGGGTTCGTTGTTAGAGCCTACCGCATACTTAACAAAGCGGAAGGTGATCGCCGCAGGTAGCTTCGTATTGGTCACGATGTAATGGGCTTCACCCCAGCCGCCGTCGTTTGAGGAACGCTCATAGACGGTAAACCTTGTCGCGCTCGAGGTACTCGAGGTAGCAGAAGCCGTACCGTTGCTTCCTATGGTTGAAAAATAACGATAGGAATAGTTGCTTCCCGCACGCAGGTAACGGTTGGTATAGGTAATATCGGTTCCGCTATTAGACGCGGTAAAGGTATACGTGAAACCCGAACGGCTTTGATAGAGATATTTTCCGTTTCCGTTGCGCAGTTTACTGCTCGAATAGGTCCAAAGCAGTGAATTATCTGCCGCTTGTCCGTTCGCCAACAGCTCGGAAACGTCGGTCCAAGCGAGGCTTGAGCCGTTGACCGTCAACGCCTTATTATCCGATACAAAAAGATACGTGCCGTTGGATTTAAGGCTGTCAACGGGCGTCCAAATGCTATCGGCATCCTCGGGACCTGCCTCGCGCACTGAGGTTTCATAGCCTCGGATTTTTGCTTCACGAACGGTATATTCAAGCGTTTCGCCAAGCTTGCCGTAAACCGGCAGGTCGTCCCACTTGTAAAACCAATCGTTTGCTTCGCTAAGCGTTGCTTCGCCAATCTGCACGCCGTTGCAAAGAAGATAAACGGTTACGCTCTCCGTCGGGTCGCCCTCCCACCGTTTTTCTACCGAAACAGAGGTAAGCGGGCTTTTGGTGTTGGTGATCTGCCAGGTTTCATCATCCAAAAGAATCCCGTCGTCGGTAATATAATAGCCGTCGGGAACCTCAAGCTCCTTAGCCGTGTAGGTATATCCCTCGGGAAGATCCAACCACATATATTTCCAATTGTTTTCGGCGTTCAGCTCAACGGGATCATTATATGCTTTTCCGTTCTGTAAGAGCTGTACCAAAATCGATTTCGGTCGGTCGCCTTCGGTATCGCCGACCCACTTTTTGACTACCTCAAAGCCCTTGGGCGTATTTGTAATGGTGAAGTTTCCTTCGTTCTCTTCCACGCTTGATTCGAAGCCGGGAACCGCCACCTCTTTGATTGTATATTTGCTTCCTTCAGGCAGGTTGTCTACGTAGACGGTAGGCCAAATTTCCCTGCCGGATTCGTCAATTGTAGGATAAATGGTAATGGGATCGCCGTAAGCGACGCCGTCTTTATACACCTGAACCGTAATGAATTCGGGGTGCTTTACGTTACCGTCGTCGTCCCATACCTTGGTGATGGAAATAGATTCGGTATCCGGATCACCGCCGATCTCGATCGCGCCGTTACAGCCGATGCCGCCACCGTCAACACCTGCATGATTGCCCGTGATGATAACCGTAGCCAACGGCAAGCCCGCCTGTACGCTTGCGCTGTTATCGGTAAGTGAGTTATCGTAATAATAGCTCGATTTGCTCCAAGAATAGGTACCGCCGCCAAGCATCGTGTTACCTACAATAGATACGTCACCCTGCAGGTACATTTCATTACCGTTTTTGCTTGCGGTATTTCCGTAGATCAAAGTACCGTCCAACACCACGCTGGCGTTAACCGTACCCGACGAGGTAGAGCAGGTTGCGATACCTCCGCCGTAATAGCCCGCCGTGTTATCGGTAATCAGCACACGGTGAATCTTGGCATAACCGGGAACGCCTGCATAATTTCCTCTGCTATCGGTCTGCTTGGCATCCAAATAAATAGCGCCGCCGCTGAATACCGTCCACGATTTACTGCTGTCTCCCGGCTGATACTCTGTACCGTTTGCGGTGTTGTCGGTAAAATAACCTGCCGAGATTTCGGCAGATCTGCCTGCCGTTATGTTCAGACCGCCACCCGTAGAGGTTGCCAGATTACCAGTAAAGGTACCGCCTGTCATGTTAAAGAACGTGATGTAAGAAGAAATCGCCGATCCGTTATTGCGGTTCAACCAACCAAGCGAAACACCGCCGCCCTCACGGGAGGTTTGGTTATAAGAGATGGTACCGCCACTCATATTCATCGTGACGTAGTCGCCCACGTAAACGCCGCCACCTGCATTTTTATGGTAGCTTTTGTGGCCCGAATTGGGAACCGGTACTATGTCTCTTGCATAGTTGTAGGTTATCGTACCGCCGCTTAGATTAAAGGTGATCTGATTGGTGTCGGCGCTTTCTATATAAATACCGCCGCCGCACAAAGCCTCGCAATAGCGGATCGTGCCGCCGTCCATCGTCAGATTACCCTGACAATAAACAGCACCGCCAAGTCCTATATATCCGCTTTCGGTAAACGTCGAGCCGTTACTACTCGTGTTGGGCTTGTTGGAATTGTATTCCAATACCGCCCCTTCGCTGATGTAAAGCGACGCACCGCTTTCCACCACGATAATCGGCGCCTTGGCGCTACCGCTTGCATAGGTGGTATTGGTAGCAATATTCGAGCTGCTCGGCGTGCCGCTGCCACCGTTGATAGTGATGTTTTTAAGCGTCAAGCTTCCGCCCGAAACGGTTATCAACGGCCCCGTAAAGCTCGATTGTCGCTTAATGGTAACGCTGTTGGTCATTTCCCATACCTGAGTATCGCTGACCGTCACCGTTCCCGTAATATAAATAGTTCCGCCCTCTTTGACAAGCATCAAGGCGCGTTCAAGCGTTTTTACCGCCGCATTTGAGCTTGTGCCCGAATTGCTGTCTTTGCCGCTGCTACCGTTGAGATAAACCGTGGCAGAATTACCGTTAGCCGTCAAGGCATAGGTCGAGAAATGGTTGGTTTCAAAGTAAACCGCCGTTTCCTCGCTTTGGGTGTTAACACGCTCGGGCTCTCCCTCCTCGGGAATATAGAAAACGTTGTAGTTTTCATCCGAATTAGGTGTCCAATCGGGAGGTTGAATACTTACCACAAACGGCTTTTCACCGTCCGTCATTTCAATAATGCCGCCGCTTTGATCCACGACGGTGATATCGTAAGCCAGCAGAACGTTCTGTCCCTCCAGCGTACCCTCCTTCAGCGTCACGGGATATGCTCTCGCGGTTGCACCCTCGGGAAGCAGACCCGTAATCGTGATCACCGTTTCATCATCGGATTTCTGCTGTAGCGTTTCATCGGTATAGATAACCGCCTGAATCGTCTGCTCTGTAGCTCCCGAAATATCATCGGAGCTGCCCAACTCACGCAATTGTCCTTCGGGAACAATGCCGTATCCGAGCAGACAAGGATCAAGTCTTGCATATTCCCCGCGTGAAACCGCATTAGATCGATTTCCCTCGATGGTGATTATCGAATCCTCGGTGACGGTTTCTACAATACCCACTTGATCTGCACGTCCGTCCTCATCCCAATCGAAAAAGACGATATCGCCGATTTGAGGCTCGTGTTGCTTTGTGCTAAAATAGCTGCCCTTCGCAATAAGCTCGCCGATCCAATTATGGCAGGATGCCTGAAGCGGCACCTCGGGCACCTGTGCATAATTCAAGCAGAACGAAACGAAGGTAGCGCTCCAATCGCCGTAAGGCTCACCATACCATTCGCCGTAACGGGTATATCCCGCCTTCGTTCGACCGTCCTCTAAAACGAGGTAATTCTTTTCACTTTCTCGGTATCCCAACTGGGTTCGAGCGATCGCAAGCAAATCCTCACGATGCAAGCCCGTAAGCTCAACGCCCTTAAGGGTGCGCTCCCATTGAGAAGCGCCCTCGACGTCTGCCGTCGGGTCGGAATAGCATTGCAAGCCGTGTGTATGCTCTTCCTTACCACAGATGACCTCCAAGCCCTTGCATTCCTCTGTGTGGGTATGCTCCGAGTCGGCGGTGAGAGTGCAAATTAATTCGCCCTCGTCATCAAAGCAAGCATCAGTATGCACGTAATTCTTGCACAACAGAACCTCACGATAGCATTTCTCGCCGTGAGTATGCTCGGGAATACCGCAGAAGCTGTTTTTTTCTTTAGTAATTGCAGGAAGGATCAGCATATACGTGGTCCAGAACACAACCAGAATTATCATCACGCTTACGATTTTCTTCCATACGCCCTTGCGCTTTCGGCGTTTTAGCTTTTTATTAACTTCATTTCTGAATTCCTGTTCCACATGCCGTCCTCCTTTCTTCAATAATTTACAGAGACGCCATTATTCGATAGAACCGATCATTTTAAAAGGCCAGACACGGAAAATCAGCTTTCCTACCATCTGCTCTTCGCCAACACAGCCAACGGCGGTGTTTCGCGAATCCACCGATACGCTTCGGTGGTCACCCATAACGAAATATCGCGCCTCGGGAACCTGATAAGGAAATTCGATGTTACAATCACCCAAAGCCTTATCGGTTACATAGCTTTCCTCGAGCAGCTGCATATCCGTGCTGGTTTTTCCCACGTATACGTCCCCCTCGGGGGTAATATTAATCCATTCGCCCGATTGAGCGATGACACGTTTGACCAAAACCTTATTGTTGTAATAGAACGCAACCACGTCGCCCGTCTTAAATTCGCGCTGCTTGATAGATATCACGATGTCCTTATCCGTCAACGTCGGGCTCATCGAATTACTGTAAATCTGCAACACGGGCAACAGCAAGGTCGCCATAAGAACCGCAATCGCCGCGACGGTAATAAGCGTATAGACGGTGCTCTTAAGCACTCTGCGATAGCGTGCACGGTATTTTGTACGAGCAAGCTCGGCTTCTATCAGCTCGATGTCGGGCTGTGTCAATTTATCTTTTTTCATTTTTCAAACATTCTTCCGTTAATTTGACCGGAGCCTTCTCCGGGCTTACGCTTGAACGAGGCGTATAAATCCATCACCTGCTGAAGACCGTCGAAGGATTCAACCAATTCTCTGATCTTTTCCGAACTGTTTTCCCAATATTGCTGTGCCTTCTGCTCTGCCTCTGCAACCATACGATCGCATTTTTCCTTGGTCTCCGCCTCCATCTGAAGGCATCGCATCACCTGTCTGTCGTTCAAAAGCTTGATGTTTTCCAAGTAAAACTGACAGGAATCCTGCGCCGCCGAGAAAATACCGCTAAGCTGTAAGGATGCCTCTGCAAGAGAACCTGCATTTTCGATACTGATGGTGCGATCAGCCAGCTGAGATTGCGTCTCATCCAGAATACGCTTCAATTGCTCATTTTCTTTTCTTTGAGCCAATAAAAGCTCCAAAAGATCGGTACGACTCAAGCGTCGCAGCTCTCGTTCCGTCATAACTTTTCGCTCCTTTCCCTACTATATCATAATCATCGAGCTCGTCGATGAACAGTTATCCAACTTCATAATACAAAAAAATATTGCAATACGCAACAATCGCGACGCAAACGGCAAAAATACAACGCAAACGGCATTTTTTTACACCAAAACTATTGACCTGCACCCAAGTAACGTGTTATAATGATAGCCTGTACTAATGTGAAAATATGAAAAAGGAGGAACCGCTGTGAAAATTGCTTTGGTAGACGACGAGATCACCCATCTTTCAAATATAAAGAATTTGCTGACTGCACAGCTTCAGGAATATACTCCCGACGCCACACATACCATCGATACCTATCTCAGCGGCAAATCCTTCCTTAATCACTGGTCAGCAGGGCAATATGACGTAATCATATTGGATATCTTCATGGGCGGTCTTACAGGTGTCGAGGTGGCAAAGGAAATTCGCCGCACGGATATGAACGTAAACCTCGTGTTTTGCTCTCACAGCAACGAATTTGCCACCGAAAGCTACGAGGTCAACGCCCAATATTATCTGCTCAAGCCTGCCACACAAGGCTCTGTCGTCAGTATGCTCCGCCGCCTGAACGTCGATCTGATCCAGCGCAAGCAATTCGTGACGCTGCCCGATGGTCACGACGTGGTATTGCGAGATATTTTGTACACGCAATATTATAACCACGTTGTCACCATTCATCTGAAAAATAAAGAAACCTATCGCATTCGCACCAATCATGCGATCATAGAAGAACTGCTCGCTCCCTGCGGCTTTATCTGTTGCTCCTGCAAGGGGATTTTGGTGAATTTCTATGAGGTCGCCAATTCCTCCGACAACAGCTTCACGATGACCGATGGCACAATTTTGCCCATCTCTCGCAGAAGACAAAAGGAAATTCAGAGCGCCTACATCCAATTCCGTTTCCAAAAGATGCGCTTGGAGGTGGAGCCATGATCCCCTTTTTTCGTTTCGTCGAGGTAACGGTGTATTCCATATTGAATGTGATGCCCTTTTTACTGCTTGCGCTTTATCTCTTCCGCAGGTCGCTGCGCTTCCCCCGACCCGTTACAGCAGCGATGCTTGTGGCTATGGTTATCGTCCAGATCGGCTTGGGATATCTAACGGCGTTTTCCTTTGTCAGCTCCGAGGTAATGTCTCTGGCAAGTACCGTTATATATGCCGGCTTTCTTTTCCTCGTGATCAAGGACCGTGTCGGTCGAATCACCTTTGTTCTGCTGGTGCTTGCAAACATCGGTAACCTCGTAAGCATCTGTGCAAAATGCATGGAGGGTATGCTCTTCGGCGATTTAGCGTTGGAAAACTACCGCTGGTCAATGATTCTGTGTATGCTCGTCATGCACGCACTCATCACCATCCCCGTCAGCTTGTATGCAAGCAGATATTTCACAACAAGGCTACCCATTCATAACAAATATTGGGCATACCTCTGGCTCATCCCCACAACGTTCTACGTGATTTGGTATTACCACCTCTATTTCGCAGGCTACAGTAGCTTGGAAATCGCAATGGACCCGATGCACGCGATATTTTTGTTAATAATCAACGCAGGTGCGTTCGTTGTCTATCACTGCGCCATTTTGCTGCTGCTCGCACAGGATGAAAACGCAAAGCTTACCCAAAACAATTACCTTTTGACCCTGCAGAACATCCAATACGAAAACCTTCAACAGCGTATCGACGAGGCTCGCCGTGCAAAGCACGACGTCCGCCACCACGCGCGACTTACGCTCGAATATCTGCGAAGCGGAAAGCTCAATGAGCTCGAAGCCTATCTCGAGCAATACTCAAGCTCCCTGCCCGATGCCGTTCCCATCGTTTATTGCGAAAATTACGAGGCAAACAGCATATTCAATTATTTTGAACAGCAGGCACAGCAAAACGGCATCACCTTGGACGTCCTCATCAGCCTCCCTCAGGATATCGCTCTTAGCGAAACCACCATCACGCTTGTGCTCGGCAACCTGCTGGAAAACGCCACCGATGCCTGCAAGGAAATCACAAGCGGCGAAAAGAAGATCACGGTTCGAGGCAAGGCAAGCGACGGATACGTCTACTTCGAGATTTCTAACAACTACGCCGGCAAGCTTACCAAGACGAAATACGGTAGCTTCGTAACCACCAAAAAGAACGGCAAGGGGCTCGGACTTCAATCGGTAGCCCATCTTGTCAAGCTTCACGAGGGCGTCTTCGAAATCGAAGATAAGGATAACGTCTTCCGTGCTTCGGTTATGCTTAAGGAATTGCCCCGCATCTAATCCGCTTTAACCATAAAAATCCTCACTCCATAATCGGAACGAGGATTTTTTGCTTTATTTACCACTTTAAGGTATCTGCCAAGGCGTATATCCTTTACTTCTTCAAAACTTTTTAAACCAAGTACGTTTGTTGCATTTATTCTTGAAACCTAGAATAAAGTAAAAAGTACATAGCGGAGGCTTGCGAAAATACCTCTTCACTATATAACGGTGACAGTTTGGTGTATTCGCTAAAGGACGGAACATAGATGACGATTGAGCTTTAAAAGAGAATAGAAGTCCCCGAATAGCACTTTGGGCGATGCTGTTCGGGGATTTTTGGGATTATTTAAGTTCTTCAAATATGCGATTAATACTTGCTGAAATGGTGCGCCAATGAATAGCAAGTATGGAATAATAATTCTTATCTTTCTTCAAATAGTTCGTGGCATTCAACGAAGTATCATATGCCGATGCCATCAAAAAGCTTGTTATTCCCGCGTCTATTATGACATTAAATAGCTTGTTAAGCACATCATCACATCGATCCTTTTCATTGAAAATCTCAGGTGGAATAAAGTATGACACATTATCTATGTTAGCGAAAATATCGTAAAGTCTGGAATCGGATGCGCTATCTGTACGGGCAACGGCAAAAATTGTGTTCAAATCATTGTTGGAAATATTGCCACAATAGTATCTTGCTGCAAAAGCCACAAAAGCAATACAGATCGTTCTCGCATTGTGAGCAAAAGAGATTCTGTCATTCGCATCAGGTAAATCAGCATTTTCTCTATCAAATTTCTTTTGGAATGTGTTCTTAAAATAATAATCGATATAAAGCAACTCTTTTGATAGCTTTGCAATTTGCATTTGATTTCCATCAAATACCTTGTCATAGTACTGCGGATTATACAGAGCCGACGGCTTAGTTCGACTTGCACATGGCACCTGAAATATTGCTGCCATACACAGCTTGCCTATCTCAACCAAGGATGAGTTAAGATATGCATCAGCAAACGCTCTGGGCACTGCTTCACCACGCTTGGTTTGATAGAATATTCCTACTTCTCGCATTGATTGTGCAAAACGAACCTGTTCAGGAGAATTCGCTTTTAAGTCAACAGGTTTAATAGGTTTCTGTGTATTTGTCGCTTTTGCAATAGAAAGGCTAAATGCATTCTTTTCGTCCTCGGTATCCCCCTCGGTTTTAATAATTTTACAGGGCAAAAAGAAATCATTATGTTCATCAATACTTCTGCTCTTGTGAATCATATAAGTAGTTTGACCGCCATTGATGATAGAAAAGTCACGAAGTTTGACCTCTCTTCCATCAATCGAGAAATCACCACATACAATGGTTATACCGTTGTTTTTGTACCAAAAAGATTCTGGATTGTTACGAATAGTCTCATCAATGCCTCTATCAATATCGCGACCTGCAATATGATAGCGAAGATTTCGTGCTAGAAGTTGAATATTATGTTGTGCATACAAAGCCTTGATTGAAAAGGCAGAAACATTGACTATGGCTGCATTCTCGCCATATATCAGACAGTTGTCAGACTCGTCAATTTTAATTTTCCCGTGTTCAACAGTTGCGCGACGCGACTCCGATTCTTTGATTTCTTCTACTATATCTTTGCCAAAGAATATAGACACTTCAAATTGACTTGAATCTTCAAAAAGCTCGCGAAACTTTTTCTCAATACGCGCTTTATTAATACCGGACTGAAGAGCGCTAGTGTAAAATACAAAGTGAATTTTAGACTCTTCTCCAACTTCAGAAAACAACGAAAGGAATCTTCTTTGAACATTTGAATTAACCTGCTCATAGTGTCCTTGTTGCATATCCTTATAAAATGCAGCCATTTTTGTCATAGCATTAAATACATCTTCAAAGGAAATAGCTGTGTAATATTTTGACTGAGCAATTACCAAATCGGAACTTTCTGAAGAAGGATCAGTTAGAAGAACATCAACGCCACCATCATATTGACCGTCTACAATCATTTCCGCATAATCGTTTTCAGTTACGATCAAAGCTGGATTTTTATAAAGGTGGGATTTGACGCACAACGCAGAAAAAACATAATCATCTGCTTTTGAGCGCAAAGAAGGGGTAGCCTCCTTCATTGATTGAATTTTATTTTTTATGAATTCGTATGATACATCAGCGGGCATTGCAGCACCTCGCCTCCTTGCAAAAAGATATATATTTTATTATATCGCATTATATCACATTTTTCGACATCAAACAATATTTTTTTGAAAATTTATCCCTTGAACGATTATATCTTGAACGATACCAAATCCGCTATCTCTCAAAACCAAAACGAAAAACAGCACCCAATGGTGCTGTTTTCATTTTGGCAAGTTGCACCGAAAAAGATATCACTTTTATATATGATTTTCAAAGCGTTCGGCTGTAATAACACCATCATTTACCGAAAGACGACAAATTCGCGCTGTCCTTCTTTCAACATACTCGGTTGAGGTTGTGTTTTGGTAATCTCGGGCGTGGTAGATGGCGTAATATTCGTTATCAACCTTTATTACACTATGATGACCGGTGCCCTCCTCAAAGGAATTTTTTATGATTACGGGTGAAAATTTGTTGCCGTTTTTAACCTTTATAAAGTCCACTTTTTTAAGGTCTTGTTCATCTGTTTTTGCAACGGCATAACCAATGTGATATGTGTTATCTTGATAACATCCTGCACTATACATAAGATATTGCCAATCACCCTCTTTAAACCAGAACGGTCCTTCTAAGGTGTACCAATCGCCTTCCTCTGTGCATTGAGGAGTGAATTTTTCTTCATCAAATTCGGACAAAAGCACTTCCTTGGGGTTATTTTCGGGGGTATATGGATCTATAAATTTATCTACATAAATTCTCGTGCCCACAAGATCGTGTTCGAGATTGTTTTTGGCATACCAAAGAAAAAGACCGTCATTTGTCTTTACCATATGTGAGTCGATGGAGAATTGGTCATACAGGCACTTTTCATTTTTGAACGGTCCCAAAGGCGAATCGGCACAGGCCACGTGCATATATTGGAAATTATTATTTGCGACACAGGATACATACATATAATATTTGTCTTCGAACTTTATAACCGAAGGCGCCCAAAAATCGTACGCGTCTGCAAACGCGGTTACGGTTCCTTTATAAATCCATTTTCCTGTAAGAGCTTTGCTTTCGTATGCTTCAACTCCTGCATTCGCAGTTACATAAAGGTAAAAGGTTCCGTTATCCTCAAATATAAACGGATCGGGTTGAGTATATTTTGTTTCATTAAACGTTAATTTCATAAGTTAACTTCCTATAAGTAGATTATAATATATTATACAGCAAAAGCGAAAAAAAGCAAGAAATATGCTGTAATAATATTACAGTTTTTGTCCTCGGACACATAACCCGACGATGAAAGTGCAACAGTTTCTCATAACAACAAAAAACAAGGCACACCGTGTGTGGTGTACCTTGTTTTTTTGGTTGCGGGGACAGGAGTATTATGTTATTGTTTTGTCCGGCGTAATCGTTACATGCCACCGCCTTGCGGTGCCCGAATTTTCATTCGGCTTCGTTAGTCACTGCGCCGTGAAAATTCGACCGCTGCGGGAAACATTGCTCGCTGTATCCGCCACCGGCGGCGCGAGCCATGTTCCCCCAACGAGCCACGCTCGTCGGTCTCATAACACGAAAAACGCAAGGCAAAGCCTTGCGCCAAAACCAAAACGAAAAACCACCCGATTGGGTGGTTTTCATTTTGGTTGCGGGGACAGGACTTGAACCTGCGACCTCCGGGTTATGAGCCCGACGAGCTACCAACTGCTCTACCCCGCGATATGAAACGGCATATGCCGATTTTTTTAATTTTGGTGCCGGAAACCGGGCTTGAACCGGTACGAGGGGTTAACCTCACTGGATTTTAAGTCCAGGGCGTCTGCCAATTCCGCCACTCCGGCACATACGACCGAAGCTTTCGCTTCAATCAACCCGCCCGAATATATTACCACAAATCAAAGCGCATGTCAATACTTAATTTTAAATTCGTTAATTTTTTTATTATTGACTTGCGACAAATTCAGCGTTATAATAAACTATACTAACGTGAGGTGCAGATTATGAAACCGAAGGTATATTTTACACGCGAGCTTAATCCCGAACGCGTTATCGAGCTTTACGAGCGCGTCGGAATCGAATTAAAGGGCAACGTAGCGATAAAGCTTCACTCGGGCGAGCCGGGCAACCAAAACTTCTTAGGCCCCGATTTTTGGGCGCCGATCATCAACAAGGTCGGCGGAACCGCAGTTGAATGTAACACCGCTTACGAGGGTACCCGAAACACCACCGAAAAGCACTTAAAAACACTCGACGACCACGGCTGGAGCAGACATTTCAAATTCGACCTGCTTGACGCCGAGGGACCCGACCTCGCGCTCGAAATCGAGCAAGGCAGAGTTATCAAGCAAAATTTCGTCGGTAAAAATATCAAAAATTACGATTCGCTTCTCGTGCTTTCCCACTTCAAGGGTCACCCCATGGGCGGCTACGGCGGAGCGCTTAAGCAGCTGTCTATCGGCATCGCCTCCTCCTACGGAAAGGCATACATCCACGGTGCGGGCGAGCCCGAAAAGATATGGACCGCCGACCACGATTCCTTCCTTATGTCGATGGCTGACGCAGCGAAATCGATCGTCGATATGTTCGGCGAAAACAGCGTTTACATCAACGTTATGAAGAATATGTCGGTCGACTGCGACTGCTGTGCGGTTGCCGAGGACCCCTGCATTGCAGACATAGGAATGCTCGCGTCGAACGACCCCGTCGCAATCGACAAGGCATGTCTCGACCTTGTTTATGCAAGCAACGACCCCGGAAAAGCGCATCTTATCGAGCGCATCGAATCGCGCAACGGCGTACTTACGATAAACGCCGCCGAAGCTTTAAGCATCGGCTCTACCGATTACGAATTGATTGAAATATAAAGATAAACCCAACGGACAAAAAGTCTGTTGGGTTTTGTTTTTCACAATTATTTCATTTCCTTCGAAAGCCCCAAAAGATAATCGGCGCTTACCTTGAAAAAACGGCAAAATGCGACTATATCCTGCAAGCTCGGCTCGACCTTATTGCACTCGATATACGAAAGCTTGCGCTGTGTTATCCCTATCGCCTTTCCGAGTGCAGTTTGATTCAAATTTGCATCCTCGCGAAGATTGCGAATTTTATCGCCGAAGGAAAGTTTCATCTTTCATCACCGACATTAGTTTACCATAGACGAAAACTTTCTATTGACATTTAGACAATATTCGTCTATACTTGTGCCAAGAACACTTAATATCGGAGAAAAAATATGGGAAATCGCTCGCCGAATATCGATAATCTTTATCTGCTTGCGCGGATTGCTCGCGATAGCTCCGACAAAGCAAACGCCCTGCGTTATTACGAAATGCTTATTAATTTCGCATCCGAAGATTGGGAGCCCGCCTTTTTCGCGGCGTATTTTCGCTGCTCGAGCAGCAAAACCGAAAAGGATTGCGAATTTTTCGCAGAAGCCCTTCAAGGAGTGTTTTATTCGATTTCGAAAATCGGCAACGAAAGCCAACTGCTCGACGCTGTAAATCTCGTTACATCGTATTCGGCATCGTTTGCGATTTCTGTTAAAGACGTAGCGGTTATGCGTTACAACGACGCAACCGCGCAGACTCGCGCCGCTTTAAAAGCCGATTACAAGCGCTTGGGGCACAAGGCTGCTGAAATCGTTATGTTTTTGCTTGATTATTTGCTCCTTTACTTTTCCGAAATGCCCATCGTGATGAACCAATACCGCCCGATTTACAGCGATTTATGCCTTTTTTCGGATTTCATCACCGCCGAAGAAAAGTCCCACTATCGCGACAAATTAAAATGACAAATCAAGAGAAAAAGCACGCCAACGCGTGCTTTTTTTATACTGTTGTTTAATTAAATCTCGTTTGAGTAATCCAAAAGAAGGTCTGCAATACGTTCCGAAAGCTTTCCCTTGCTCTTTGGATGAATGTCGTCGGTTTCGCATATATCGCGCGAAATTACGGTTTTTACGCCGCTTATTCTTGACTGAACGTCTATCTGCGCCTGCTGAACAAGAATCCACCCCTCCTGCTTTCTCGGGATATAATCGGCAATTTGTACAACGACAAACCGAAGCGTAGTATCACAAAAAGCCTTTCGCCAGCAACGAACAAGCTCTGCCAGCTCGTCGCAATAAACTTTGCCCTCCGCTTCAGAGGTGTCGCTTTCGCCTTGATACCATATAACCGACGAAAGAGAATAGGGAATAATCTGAGAAAGCATCACGTTATAAAGCGTTCCGTCGCCGTTCCACGCGGAAAATTCCTCGTAGGTATGGTCGAAATACTTCTCATCAATCGTTAAATTTATACCGATTCGTTCAAACGTTCCCTCGGGTACCCAGCTTTCTATAACCGAAGCGCCCTGATAACAAACGATAACACCTATCGCTATATCCTTTTTTTCGGAAATGAGTTTAGAGGTCAGATAAGCAATAGCAGACCACTCGCCTACCATATCCTTTTCGCATAAAACCCAACCGTCATCTGCTTTGTAGTGCTCGCTTTTTTCAATCTTGTCAGGCGAAAAAAGTCGAAGATACGGATTCGTTTGATAAAGCTCGGAAGCAGAATTCGAATCCTTCATTTTAAACTGCATATTCGATTGCCCTGCAAACAAATACACTTCGCCAATATATATATCCTCAAGAATGAAAGCTTCGTTTTCAAACTCTACGCTCATAGAATAAGGGCCGCCGTAGCTCAAAGCGGGAAATTCAACAACCCACTCGTCATTGTCGGAAAAATGCTTCTTGGTAATTCCGTTAAAGTTGATTATAACTGAACCGCGCCCCTCTCCGAAAATACGAATAGGCTTGTTCGCCGCCAAAACCATATGTGAAGTAAATATTTTGTTGAGCTTCATAATATCACCATAAAAGTTCAGTTTATTAATAATAACATAAAAATGCATCCAAATCAATTACTTGCTTGATAATTCGCGAACGCAGTGATAAATACTTCTTAGCCCTCAAAACAAACAGAGAAAAGGAAATGACGGACAGTTTAAACTGTCCGTCTTGTATCCAAGACACGCCTTACGCTAAAGCATCCTTATGAGAAGTAGCGTAAGGCGTCCCTTTTTCTGCTTATTTAAGCCGATTTAGCTATGATTCTTATAGGATTCAACGATTTCCTCGAGGCGCGCCTCGGTCTTTTCCTCAACTGCGTCGAGTGCCGAAACGAAGGTGCCCTGCTGTGCGGTAATCATACCCGTAACGGTTTTGAACACGTCGAGGTTATACACCTCGGCAAGCTCGCAGGTGCGGGTCGAGAAGATGATATCGAGCATACGCATCGAATCATCGTCGCGGGCGATCTGATACTGAAGGGTCTGCTCGTAATAAACGGGGGTGAGCATATCGTTCGAAACCGCAGAAAGCGCTTCGATGAAGATACCGGCAAGCTCAAGATCGGATTCGGGAACGTAGGTGGGAACGACTATGCAGTTTGCCGACCAGCAGCCGATCTGGGAAACGTAGTCTTCCTGATCATCGTCGTAAAGCGGGCAAGGAAGAACGCCGAAATCGCTTTCCATGTCGCGGATGTTGTCGAGGTTAAGTATCGCGTCCATGAAGAAAAGGAGTCGGTCTGCCTTAAACTCGGGAACGATTACGTCGGGAACGGGGGTCTGGCTCTGATCGAAGTAATCGTCAGCGGCGATAAATCCGCTTTGGGGGTCCTTGAAATATTCCTGCGCGTTGTTGATGATCTTGATAGCTCTTTCGTTATTGACCGCGAGCGTGGGATAGCCGTCCTCGTCGAGATCGACGATCTTTTCACCCGCGCCGGTGAGCATATTATAAATCGCATCGTTCTGACCCGCGATGCCGTTGATATCGCCGGGGTCGCAGATATTGTTGCCGTTAAGGTCCTGATAAACCGACTTCGCCATTTCGAAGTATACGTCCTGAGTCCACGCTCTGTCGTCTACCATTTCGTAAAGCGAGTTATAGCCGTATTTTTCGACGATGCCGTTCGATTCGAGCATCTTTTTGTTAAATGCAACGAAGAAGGTCGCATCCTTATTTACCGTGCCGATATCGCCGATAGCGAAATAGGTCTTGCCGTCGATGGTAACAGCCTCGTTGAAGGATTGGCTCCACCATTCGCGGGAAAGGTCGATATAGGGAATATCGTTAAGGTCGTAAAGAAGTCCCTCGATAGAAAGCATACCCGCTTCGATGGTGCAGGGCATTGCGAAAAGATAATCGCCGGTGCCGCTCATCGCGTCCTTTTGCATTCTCTTATACATATCGCCGCCGTAACGGGACCAGGTGTAAACCACCTCTTCCTCAACGGTGATGCCAAGCTGCTCCTCGACAAGTCGAGTACATTCCGCCGCGGTGTTCATAACCGCGCTTGCGTTTTCTGCCGAATAAAGGGTGTTGTTTTCGGGCTTGATCTGATGCGTGCTCTTGCCCTGTGCGGTAGAGGTAGTCAATACGCGAACGGTTCTGCCCGAATAATTGGTGCCCTCGGGAATTTCAAAGCCGAAAAAGCCGCCCTCGGCAGCGTTCGCGCCGTCGTTCGAGCCGTTGTCATCCTTGCCGTCGCATCCAACAGAGGTTATGCAAACGAAGGCAAGCATCAAAACGATGAGCATTAACGAGAAAACACGTTTTTTCATGGTAATTCTCCTTAAACTTAATTAAGCATAAGCCTGTTTTTCTTCAAGACGTTTATAATCGGAGGAATCACGATAAGCTGAAGAATTATGCCGGGGATCGAATTGAGCACCGTGCTGCCCCAAATAAGACCAAAGCCGATGCTTCCGCTTGCAAGTCCCAAAATGATAAACACGAACATAACCAAGCCCCAAACGATTCTTCCCGCAACCATTGCCGTGAGAAGCTCGATATAAAACATAAAAAGGTTCTTTTTTAAGCTCTTATAAAGAATACCCGCGATAAAGGCGTAGGTTGCAAGCTCGAAAGCCATCGCGATTGCGGATATCATCGTCGGCTGACCGAAAACTATCGAACGCAAAAGCGGTGCGGCGATGCCGACAGCCATACCCCAGCTCGGTCCGCAGATAAATCCGCAAAGGATAACCGGAATATGCATGGGGAGCAACGCTATTCCGAAGGGTCTTATCTGCCCTATCAAAAACGGAAGAAGCATTGCCAGCGCAAGAAACATTGACGAATACAAAAGCCGCACTACCGCGGTGTTTTTTCCTCTTGCCATATATTTGTCCTCACAACTCATAAATATTGGTTTATTATAGCATTTTCGACAGACTTTTGCAAGTGGTTTTATCTTACTTTTTTAATCGGTTGAAGTTATGAACAAGTTGTTAAAAATCAAAAAGCATTGAAAACGAGCGTTTGATTTGATATAATGAATGTGTATGCGTTAAAACCGTACTTCATTTGATAACTCGGAGTTTTTTATGTTATTCGGCAAGCACATAAACAAATATTATTTCAAATACCTGCCGTGGTTTTTGCTCGGTATTCTCTCGCTCATCGTGGTCGATTATATGCAATTGGTCGTACCCGAAATCTACCGAACCGTCATTAACGGCATGAATAACGGATTCATCGTCGAAAACGGCGTCGAAATTCCCTTTGATATGAATTTTCTGCTCGATAAGATCTGCAAGCCTCTGCTGTTCGTAATCCTCTTTATGATCATCGGCAGATTTCTTTGGAGAATCTGCTTCTTCGGTGCGGGTATAAGAATCGAAACCGCATTAAGGAACCGTATGTTCGACCGCTGCCGCGAGCTCGACCAGAATTATTACCACCACAACAAGGTCGGCAACCTTATGTCGCTCTTTACGAACGATTTGGAAACGGTTCAGGACTGCTTCGGCATGGGCATTATGATGTTCTTCGACGGCGTCCTTTTAGGCGTGCTTGCTCTTATCAAGATGTTCAGGATGGACCCGATTTTGACCGGCTTTGCGCTTATCCCGATGACGATTTTGCTCGTCGGCGGATTGATTTTGGGCAAATACCTTACCATAAAATGGGAAAAGCGTCAGGCGGCGTTTTCTTCGCTTTCTGATTTCTCGCAGGAAAGCTTTGCGGGAATCGCTGTCGTAAAGGCGTTCGTCAAGGAAGCGAAGGAATTACTCGCGTTCCGCAAGCTCAACAAGGAAAACGAGGACACGAACATCGAATACACCAAGCTTTCGGTCAAGCTCAACGTCTGCGTCACCCTGCTTGTCGAATCGGTCATCTGCGTAATCCTCGGCTACGGCGGTTATCTGGTTTACGTCGGAAGCTTCGACGCGGGTCAGCTCGTTGAGTTCATCGGATATTTTTCGGCAATCGTTTGGCCGATAATGGCAATTTCTCAGCTTATCGAAATGAACTCACGCGGTAAGGCATCGCTCAAGCGAATCGGCGAGCTTTTGGACGCGCACCCCGAGGTGTTCGACAAGGAAAACCTTATAAATGCTCCCGAAATCAAGGGCGACATCGAATTCAAAAACCTCACCTTCAGATACCCCTCGGGCGAATACGACGTGCTTGACGGTATGTCGTTCAAAATCAACGCGGGCGAAAACGTCGGCATCGTCGGCAGAACAGGATGCGGAAAAACGACGGTCGCGGATCTTATCCTCCGCACCTACAACGTCCCCGACGGAAGCGTCTTTATCGACGGAATCGATATCAACAAAATCCCGATAAAGGCTCTGCGCGCACACGCCGCATACGTTCCGCAGGACAACTTCCTTTTCAGCGACACCATCGCCGAAAATATCGCGTTTGCCTCGGATAACAACGACATCGGCGAAATCGAAGCCGCCGCGATTCTTTCCGACGTTCACGATAATATCTCGGAATTCCCGATGGGCTATGAAACCGTACTCGGCGAACGCGGTGTTACCGTTTCGGGCGGACAGAAGCAGCGTATCTCGATCGCTCGCGCCTTGATGAAGAACGCCGAAATCCTTATTCTCGACGACTCGGTTTCGGCTGTCGACGTCAAGACCGAAAAGATAATTCTCGATAACCTCAGAAACACCCGCAAGGGCAAAACGACGATACTTATCGCACACAGAATCACCACTATCGAAAATATGGACAAGATAATTTTTATCGACGAGGGCAAAACGGTCGACGTAGGCACCCACAAGGAGCTTTACGACCGTTGCGTCGATTACAGAAATATGGTCGAGCTTCAGCGCTTGAACGCGCTTGAATCGAAGATGTAGGAGGTGGACACAATGTACGAATTTTATCCGCTTCTCATCGTCGGCGCCGTCATCGGCGTTATGTCGCTTGTCTTCCTTATCGCATTTTTCTCGATAAAGGACCGCAAGGAGGCAATCGGCTTCGACCGAAATATGAAGGACTCGGAAATCATCAAAAGGCTTTTGGTCTATGCCAAGCCCCACGCGAAGAGCTTTGTTCTCGTATTCATCATAATGCTCTTTTCGATTTCCTACGACGTAATCTCCCCCACCCTTGTAGGTAATATCACCGAAATGATAAGGGCGGATTTTGAACTCGCGGCTCTTACCTCTTACGTAATAATCTACGCAGGTATCCTTCTCGTTTCGCTCGTTTGCACCTATTTGCAGGCGATAATCCTTCAAAAAACGGGACAAAAGATACTTTCGGCGCTTCGCGAGGACCTTTTCTCGCACATCGAATCGCTCTCACACAATCAGCTCCACGCAATGCCGGTCGGTAAGCTCGTCACACGCGTCACCAACGACACGAACGCGATTTCGATGCTCTTCACCAACATTCTCGTCAACCTCTTTAAGAACGTTTTGGTCATCTTCGGCGTCGTCGCGGCGATGCTTATGCTTAACTACGCGTTGACGCTTATGGTGCTTTGCTTCGCACCGTTCATCGCGCTTTTCACCTTTATTTTCCGCAAATTCTCACGCAAGGCGTACAGACAAGTCAAGGACGGCACGACAGATATCAACACCTTCCTTTCCGAAAACCTTTCGGGAATGAAGATAATTCAGATATTCAACCGCGAAGACCGCAAAATGGAGGAATTCGAGGCGAAAAACGGCAAGCTCAAGTCGGCTAAATTCCGCCAAATATTCGTATTCGGCATCTTCCGTCCGATGGTGTATATGCTTTATATCACCTCGGTGCTCTGCCTGTTTTATATCGGCGGACGAGGCTATATCAAGGACACCGTGTTCTTGGGTCAGACGATCACGGCAGGTATTATCGTCTCCTTCTATATGTACATCAACAAGTTCTTCAACCCCATCCAATCGCTTGCAGAGCAGTTCAACTGGATGCAATCGGCGTTTGCGTCGGCTGAAAAGATCTTTACCGTGTTGGACGTCGCGCCCGAAATCGTCGACGCAGAAAACGCTATCGAATTGAACGAGATCAAGGGCGACATCGAATTCAAAAACGTTTGGTTCGCCTACAAGGACGAGGATTGGGTATTAAAGGACGTTTCCTTTAAGATAAACTCAGGCGAGACCGTCGCCTTCTGCGGCTCGACGGGGTCGGGAAAGACGACCATTCTTTCGCTCATCTGCCGAAATTACGATATTCAGCGCGGACAGATACTTATCGACGGAATCGATATCAAAACCGTTAAGATCGCATCTCTCAGGCGCCATTTCGGTCAGATGCTTCAGGACGTATTCCTTTTCTCGGGAACCATCCGCTCGGACATAATCCTTCGCGAGGAAAATATAAGCGACGATGAAATCGAAAGGGCTTGCAAATACGTCAATGCAGATAAGATCATCGACAAGCTTCCCAACCGACTTGACGAAGAGGTTATGGAAAGAGGCGCGAACTTCTCGGCGGGTCAGCGTCAGCTTATTTCCTTTGCCCGCACGATAATCCACAAGCCCGAAATTATGATACTCGACGAGGCGACCGCAAACATCGACACCGAAACCGAGGTTTTGATTCAGGATTCGCTCGAAAAATTAATGAGCATCGGCACGCTTTTGATCGTCGCACACAGACTCTCGACTATCCGCAACGCCGACAGAATCATGTATCTCTCCCACGGCGAAATCATTGAAAGCGGCACCCACGAGGAGCTTTTGCTCCAAAAGGGCAGATATTACGAGCTTTATAAGCTTCAGCAGGATAAGGCACAGCTCACACACTAAAAAAGGAGGCAACGGTATGCACAATACGCTGATTTCGCTTGTACGCGAAGCAATTATCGGCGAAAGAGCGACGCTTAAGGATTGCGATTTCAAGGCGTTATATTCCCTCTCGGTCAAGCACGATTTGGCGCCTATCGTTGCGTTTGCTCTTGAAAACCACGAAATTCCCGACAAGGACGCGGCATCGGCATTTACCCACCAAAAGCAATTGGCGATTTACCGCCGCGGCCTGCTCGATTACGATTTTTCGTCGGTTTGCAGCCTTTTCGATTCCGAAAAAATCGATTATATCCCCTTAAAGGGCTCGATAGTGAAGTCGCTTTACCCCGAAAGCTATTTAAGAACCTCATGCGATAACGATATCCTTATTCGCATTTCCGATAAGGAGAGGGCGTTAACCCTTCTTACCGAGCGGTTAAATTACACGACCGACCACGTAAAGGACAAGGATATCTCGCTTATTTCACCCTGCAGAATGAACACCGAGCTTCATTTTGCGCTCTGCGAAAGCGACAGCAAATATGCAAGCCTGCTTAACAAGGCTTGGGACTTTGCAAGGCTTGATAGCAAATACAGGCACAGCCTTACCAACGAATTTTTCGTCCTTTACCATATCGCGCACATGGCTGCGCATATGCACGACGGCGGTTGCGGAATCCGCCCGTTTATCGACCTTTATCTTTTCAATTCCAAGGTCGGATGCGATGAAAAAATCCTACTTTCCCTGCTTTCAAGCGTCGGTCTGTGTGAATTTTACAATTCGGTAAACGCGCTTATTTCGGTTTGGCTTGGCGACAACGAGCATACCGAGCTGACCAAAATGCTTGAAGAATTTATCATTTCGGGCGGAAGCTACGGCACGCGTGAAAATATGGCGTCGGCAAAGCAGGCGCAAAGCGGAGGACGAGCAAAATATATCCTGTCGCGCATTTTTATGCCGAAAGCAAAGCTTGCAAAGTACTATCCGCAGGTGGAAAAGCATCCAATTCTTATACCGTTTTATCAGGTCAAGCGCTGGTGCAGGCTTTTAAAAAGCGACACCCGCAAAATGGCAAAAAGCGAAATCAACGGAGCCGCATCGAGAAACGATCTCTTCACGATGATAAACCTTTAATATTATAAGCCGAACGCAGAATGTCGTTCGGCTTTTCTTTTGCATAGAATGTATTGATTATTTCAAAAAGGATTGATGCTATGCCTTCAGGTAATTTGGTTTTGACGCTTCGAACGGCTAACGGCGCATTACCCGTCAACAACGGCTCGGTCACCGTAAGCGACGCAAGCGGAAACACGGTATTTTACGAATTTCTCACAAGCGCAGATTCGGGACTTACGAAAACAGTACCCCTCGAAGCGCCGCTCCGTTCGCTTTCGCTCGACAGCGATTCCCCCGCCCTCCCTTACTCGCTTTACAACGTTGCGATATTTGCCGAGGGGTGGTATCGTATGCAGATTTTGGGGGTTCAGCTTTTCGAGGGAAGCAGTACGCTTCTGCCCGTTGAATTGGTACCGCTTCCCGAAGGGGTGGTCTCACCCAACGACGTCGACGCAATAATTATAAGCATCCCCGAGCATATTCTGAGGTCAACTCCCCAAAATCCCCCCGCAAGCAGGGCTCCTACGGATTTTCCTCTGCCTACCGTAAATATAATCGGCGGTGTTTACATCCCCGAAACAATCACGGTGCATCTCGGCGCGCCCGATGCGAACGCAGAAAACGTGACGGTTTCATTCATCGACTATATAAAAAACGTTGCGAGCAGTGAAATCTACCCGACGTGGCCCACAGAATCGCTCACCGCGAACATAATCGCTCAAATTTCGCTTGCCCTAAACCGAATTTATACCGAATGGTACCGAAGTCAGGGCTATAATTTCGACATCACGAACTCGACCGCATACGACCAAGCCTTTGTATACGGACGAAACCTTTTCGAGGAAACCAGCGTCATCGTCGACGACATCTTCAACAATTATCTCGTCCGTCCCAACAGCATCGCTCCGCTTTTCGCTTCTTATTGCAACGGCACGACCAGCACCTGCGCGGGGCTTTCTCAATGGGGCACGGTTGCGCTTGCCGAAAGCGGACAGACGAGCGAGGAAATACTTGGATTTTACTACGGCGACGTAAGCGTTACCGAAACGAACGATATACGCACCCCCGAGGAATCCTATCCGGGTAATCCGTTGCGGTTGGGCGATTCAAACGAAAGCGTGCGAATACTTCAGGAGCAATTAAACCGAATCGCGATAAACTTCCCTCGACTTCCGCTAATCGAGGTCAACGGCGTTTACAACCAGCAGACCGAGGAAACCGTGCGCGAATTTCAACGGCTTTTTATCCTCCCGATAACGGGAATAACCGACAAGGCGACTTGGTACCGCATTTCGCAGATATACGCATCGGTCAAGCGGCTTGCAGAAATCACAAGCGAGGGTCAGCGCGCGTCGTATAACAGGCAACAATATCCCGGAAGCCCGATTCAGCTCTATTCACGCGGGTCGGAGGTTCAAGAAATTCAGTTTTATCTGCAAAGAATCGCAAGGTTCAATCCATTGGTAGAATCGCCCGAGCTCGACGGCATTTACGGTGCAAGCACGCAAAGAGCCGTGATTTCCTTCCAAAACGCCTACGGACTTTCTCCCACGGGTGTGATCGATGAAGCCGATTGGGTCCGCTTGGTCGAGGTTTACAACGGCACGCTTGACAACGTAGACGAGCCAAATAACAACCCGACGCCGATTCCCTTCCCCGATATCAGCCTTCAAATCGGCTCTCGCGGAGAATACGTGCGATATATTCAGCAGCTTTTAAATATCATAAACAACGTTTTTCTTACGATTCCGACTATCGAGGAGGACGGAATCTTCGGCAACGCAACGCTCGGCGCCGTCAATTCCTTTGCCTCGCTTTTCGGCTTTCCGCAAAGCGGGATTGTCGATTCGGCGCTTTGGGAAAGATTGAATTCGATTTATTCAACCGTTGCGGCGAACTGCATTTTTTCAAGCGGCGACGGAATCGGGCTTCGTCCGTTCGGCGAAGCAGAGCTGCGAATCGGCTCGACAGGAACCGAGGTCACTTACGTACAAGAGCGCATCAATGAAATATCTCGGGCGATTCCCTATATAGGCGAGCTTACCGTCGACGGACGCTACGGAAGCGCGACCTCGAACAGCGTTTCGGCGTTACAACGGGTTTTCGGACTTACCGAAAGCGGAATCGTCGACGAAACAAGCTGGCTTTTGTTAAATTTCATCACAACCGCGATACAGAACGGCTGTCTTACAGCCCAAAATCAAGCCGCGCCGACATTATCTCAAGCGATCGAAAGCGAAGCAAAAATCACGAATTTAAAGCAGCTGATGCGCGAAAACGGTATCCTTTGCGGAGGCGGAAAAATATTCGGATTAAAAAGCCGACGGGCGCTTGCATATTGGCAGGCGATGCACGGTTTGACCCCAACGGGACTTCCCGACGCCGAAACTATCAAGCTGCTCATAAAAAAGGCAAACAAAATTAACTGATTCTTCATAAAAAACCGCTATTTCTAAGGCTTTTTTGTTGACAATAAAGCGTGAAAATAGTATAATAAAGTTTAATCTCGAAAATTCTGTTCAGGGTGTGGAATGGAAAACAGCTCTAAACTCAAGCACGGCGCGTCGCTAAAACGAAAAAGAGCCGTCGCGATAATTTCGATAATGGTCACCCTCGCCTTGATGTGCTGGATGGGCTGGTACGTAATGAAGGCGGTCAACAGCGCTATCGAATCCGAGGGCAGCATAAACAGCGCCGCCAACCACTTCCGCGAAATCATTCGCCCTTACGGCGTTTTCGGTGCAGTAATCGCGCTTGTGATTCAAATTTTTCAGGTTATAATTCCGACAATCCCCGGCGAGGTTTTTGAAGTGGGAATGGGCATCTGCTTCGGTTGGCTCACGGGTACGCTCATCTGCTCGATAGGAACGACGGTTGGCGCGTTTATTATATTGGTGCTTACCAAAAAATACGGCGTGAAGCTCGTCGAGCTCTTCGTTTCGCTCGATAAGCTCAACGAAATGAAGCTTTTCAACAACGAAAGTAAATTAAAGCTCACGGTTTTTCTCCTCTATCTCATCCCCGGAACACCGAAGGATTCGCTCGTTTTCTTTTTCGGACTCACCAAGATCCGCACGCGTGATTTTTTGTGGATACAAGCGATTGCGCGCATCCCGTCGATAATCACCTCGACAATCGCGGGCGACATGGCAACCGAGCAAAGGTATACGGCAACAATATTAATTTTTGCATTAACAGGCATTTTTGCGCTTATCGGAATGCTTCTTTACCGAAGAACGGTTCGCAAAAAGCAAGAAATAAACGAAAATCAAGGATAAGGTCAAAGCAATGGCAGTTACAATTCCCGAAGGCTACTCCCCTGTGTTAAATATCCGCCAAACCGAGGTTGCGATCAAAAAGGTTAAGGACTTTTTCGAACGCGATCTTGCGATCCAATTAAATCTTACTCGAGTTTCGGCTCCGCTTTTTGTCGACGCCTCGAGCGGTCTTAACGATAACCTCAGCGGTGTCGAGCGCCCCGTTTCGTTTGATATCAAGGGCATGAGCGGCAACAACGAAATCGTCCAATCGCTCGCAAAATGGAAGCGTATGGCTTTGGGCGAATACGGCTTTGACGCAGGCGAAGGTCTTTATACCGATATGAACGCGATCCGCCGCGACGAGGAAACCGATAACATCCATTCGGTATTCGTCGATCAGTGGGACTGGGAAAAGGTCATCACCGCCGAGCAGCGCTGCTTCGATACCTTGAAGCGTGCCGTTAAGCAGATCTATACCTCGTTGCTTCACACCGAAATTTACATCGCCTACGATTATCCTTTCTTGGGCAGAATTCTCCCCGAAAAGATAACCTTTATCACCTCTCAGGAGCTCGAGGACGAATATCCCGACCTCACTCCCAAGGAACGTGAATACGCCGCCGCAAAGAAGTTCGGCGCCGTGTTCATTATGCAAATCGGCGGAGCCTTGAAATCGGGCAAAAAGCACGACGGTCGCGCACCCGACTATGACGATTGGAGCTTAAACGGCGACATCATCGTTTATTATCCCGTGCTCGATATCGCGCTTGAGCTTTCCTCGATGGGTATCCGCGTCGATGCAGAAACGCTTAAAAAGCAGCTCGAGATTTCGGGCTGTACCGACAGAGCATCGCTTCCCTTCCACAAGGCGCTTCTCGAAAATAAGCTTCCGCTTACGATGGGCGGCGGTATCGGTCAGTCGAGAATGTGTATGTTCTTCCTCCGCAAGGCGCACATAGGCGAGGTTCAGTCGTCGCGCTGGGAGGAAAAAGACAAGGAGCTTTGCAGAGAAAATAACATCAATCTGCTTTAATTATGATACTTACATTTAATTCATCCGCCGAAATCATTGGCGAAACTCCGCTCATAGAGCTTAAAAATCTCAAAAAGCAGTTAAACCTCAAGGGCAACGTTTTAGCCAAGGTCGAGGGCATGAACCCTGCGGGCTCTTCTAAGGACAGAGTCGCGCTTTACATGGTCGAGGAAGCCGAAAAGCGCGGTATTCTCACCAAAGGAGGCACGATAATCGAGCCTACAAGCGGTAACACAGGCATAGGACTTGCCGCCGTCGCGGTTCCGAGAGGGTACAGAGTTATCATTGTAATGCCCGACAATATGTCGGAAGAACGCAAGACCTTAATGCGCGCTTACGGCGCCGAATTGGTGCTTACCGACGGAGCCTTGGGTATGCTTGGCTGTATCGAAAAGGCGAAGGAATTGCAATCGCAGATCGAAAACAGCTATATCCCCGACCAGTTCAACAACCCCGCAAACGTCAAGGCGCATTACGAAACGACGGGCCCCGAAATATGGCGCGACAGCGACGAAAGCGTCGAAATTCTCGTTGCGGGCGTCGGTACGGGCGGCACGATAACAGGCATCGGCTCTTATTTCAAGGAGCAAAACGAATCTGTAAAAATCGTCGCGGTCGAGCCCGACAAATCCCCCGTTATTTCGGGCGGCAAGGCAGGAAGCCACGGCTTGCAGGGAATCGGCGCGGGATTTATCCCCGAAATTCTCGATTTATCGCTTATCGACGAGGTTTACACCGTCAACGAAGAGGAAGCCTACCAAGCGGCGCGTCTGCTTGCAAGGTCCGAAGGACTGCTTTGCGGTATTTCCTCGGGTGCGGCACTTCACGCAGCGATAGAAATCGCAAAATGCGACGAAAACGAAGGCAAAAACATCGCCGTCATTCTCCCCGATAAGGGCGACAGATATTTATCAACAGAACTGTTTAAATAGGAGAAAATATGGACTACAAAAGAATTTTAACGATTCAGGACATTTCCTGCTTCGGTCAGTGCTCGCTCACGGTCGCGCTTCCCATCCTTTCGGCTTGCGGTGTTGAAACCGTTATCCTTCCCTCCGCCGTTCTTTCTACACACACGGGCGGCTTTACCGGCTTCACCTTCCGCGATCTTTCGGACGATATTCCCAAAATCGCCGAGCATTGGAGAAACGAAAAAATCGATTTCGACGCGGTCTACACCGGATATCTCGGTTCCGTTAAGCAAATCGATATGGTCACCGACATATTCAACACGCTTCTCCGCGAAAACGGCAGAAAGATCGTCGACCCCGCAATGGCAGACAACGGCAAGCTTTACTATGGCTTCGACCGCGAATATGCCGACGCTATGACAAGACTTTGCCAGCACGCAGACGTTATCATCCCCAACATCACCGAGGCTTGCTTTATGACGGGCGTCGAATATAAGGAAAGCTACGACGTTTCTTACGTTAACGAGGTATTGCAGGCGCTTGAGGCGAACGGTATGCCCAACGTAATACTTACCGGCGTAAGCTATAACGACGAAACAACCGGCGTTATCGTAAAGGTCAACGGCAAGCTCGACTATTACACCCACAAAAAATTCGCTATCGGCAGTCACGGAACCGGCGATATCTTCGCTTCGGCTTTTTCGGGCGCATTGCTCCGCGGCAAGAGCGAATTCGACGCGGCTCGCGTTGCGGCAAATTATACCCTCCGCTGCATCGAAAACTCGCAGGGCGATGAATCTCACAGATACGGCGCCAAGTTCGAAACCGCTATTCCCTACCTCATCGAAGAGCTTAATAAATAAAAAGTTACGAGAGGCCTACTTTTGTAAAAGCGGGTCTCTCGTGTTTTATCGCTAAAATTATTTATACAATAGCTTCTTTCAAAAAATGCGAGAGCAAACCTTTTTGGGTTTCTCTCGCAAATTTTTATATAAACCTTAATATATCTTTAACGGTTTCCGCTAGGTAGGTGGCGCCTGCGGTTGTAAGCTCATCCAAATCGCCGTAGCCGAAAAGCACGCCGAGCGAGGCGATGTTATTTTCCTTTGCGCCGTTAATGTCCTGATTTCTGTCGCCGACCATAAGGCAAGCGCCCTTTTCGGTTATATTCATCGAATCGAGCGCATAGGCGATCACGTCCCCCTTTTTGTTGCGGGTGGAATCCAGCGTCGCGCCTGCGACAAAATCGAAATATTCGAAAATTCCGAAATGCTTAAGTATTTCAACAGCAAATACCTCGGGCTTGCTTGTTGCAAGAAGCACTGTTTTCCCCAAGCCCTTTAACTGCTTAAGCAATTCGGGGACGCCCTCGTAAAGCGAATTTTGGAAGATGCCCGTCGGCTTAAAATACTCGCGGTAATAGGCGACCGCTTGGTCCGCATCGGATGCGGAAAAGCCGTAATATTTCATAAACGAATCGACCAAAGGCGGACCTATGAACTTATAAAGCTCGCGCTTGTCGGTTACGGTTATCCCGAATTTGTCGAGCGCATAAGCGACCGAATTCGTAATACCCTCCGCGGGATCGGTAAGCGTACCGTCTAAGTCAAAAAGAACGTACTGATACATTTAATGCTCCTTGATTTTGTATTCAAAAAGGTCAAAATCGGTTATCCCCATGTCACGCAGAAGCGACACGCTGTATTCTCGGTCGGACTCGCTGTTAAAGCCCTTGATAAGCGGAATTCTGACGGTAATTCTTTCGCTTCCGACAGCAGAAATAAGATATTTGAGATTCTCAATGGTCGCCTTGTTGTCCCTGCCCGTATAGCGCTTATAAATGTCGGGGTCCATGTCCTTGATGTCGACAAAAAATTCGTCGATGACCTCGGCGGCAATCTTTACCGCGTCAAGCGGAACGTTAAGGCTCGTTTCGGCGCAAATATGCCATTTATCACCGCAAAGTGCGCGAAAATCCCTGATAAATTCGGGATAAAGAAGCGGCTCGCCTCCACCGAAGGTGACTCCCCCGCCCGTCGATACAAAGTAAAGGTCGTCGAGCTTCACTTTGTCATAAAGCTCCTGCGGAGTAAGCTTTAAAACCCTTGAATTTTCCTTAAAGGAATGGGGATTTATACAATATTTACAGCGCAGAGGGCATCCGTAAAATCCGCAAAGCGTCGTCACGCCCTGACCGTCGGTCTGTATTCTGTGTCTCGCAATTGCGATAAAGCTTGCTTTCATTTCAGTCACACGGCTGGCCTTCAACCGGCATATCGCCCATCAACTCGGGTTGTTCTTCAACCTCGTAAATGAACAGGTTGGTTATATTTCCGCTTGCATCGAACCAAAGCTCGACAAGTGAATAAGCGGTGGCATACTGTGTGAAGTCGAAGGTGCGGGCATAAATATATTCCTGCCAATGGTAATCGATGAATTCGCGAGTCCAGCCGTCAATTGTCTGCTTTGCTTCCTCATTATTCATCCTTGCCACGTCGTTTATATCAACGTTGAAAAACTCCATGTCTCCCATTATGTCAAGGTAGGGGTCAACTATTTCGGGCGGTTCGGGCATAAGAATGCCTGCGGTAGCGGATTCCTCGTAAGAAGGCTCGCCCATCAGCTCGGGTTCTGCGCCCATAGTGTCGCTTGTTTCGGGCATTTCACCGATAACCTCGACGATTTCACCGTCAACGATTTCGGAAACGACGCTTTGATCGGGTCTGCTGCTTTCGACAAGCGTTTCTTCGCCGCTTTCGACAGGCATATCACCCATAACGCCGTTTCCAAGCCCCGAAAAAATATCGTTTCCACAGCCCGTAGCGGTAAGCGTTATGCCCGCGGCGATGCCCGCAACGGCAATTTTTTGTCCAAGCGAGCGCCTTTTCGCAAGCTCTTGTTCAAGATATCTTACTTCCGATTCACATTTCGGGCAGGTTCCCAAGCAATCGCCCTTGTATTTACATTCGGTCGTAACATATTCGATATCGTTTTCAAGCGCGATTTTTTTGCGGATATCCTTAAGTATTCTGCATCTGTTTTTGCCGTTCATAATAGCCTTCCTTTCCGAAAGCATT